>NZ_JBBOYW010000001.1:12500-344722 GCF_038008325.1 Lysinibacillus sp. FSL K6-0232
AGCTGACGCTGGATAACGATGTATATCGAAAGCCGACGGTTAAGTTATTAAGGGCGCACGGCGAATGCCTTGGCACTAGGAGCCGAAGAAGGACGGCACTAACACCGATATGCTTCGGGGAGCTGTAAGTGAGCTTTGATCCGGAGATTTCCGAATGGGGGAACCCACTACGTTTAATGGCGTAGTATCTTGACGTGAATACATAGCGTCTTGAAGGCAGACCCAGGGAACTGAAACATCTAAGTACCTGGAGGAAGAGAAAGAAAAATCGATTCCCTGAGTAGCGGCGAGCGAAACGGGAAGAGCCCAAACCAAGAGGCTTGCCTCTTGGGGTTGTAGGACACTCTATACGGAGTTACAAAAGAGCGAGTTAGATGAAGCGACTTGGAAAGGTCCGCCAGAGCAGGTAATAGCCCTGTAGTCGAAAGTTCGTTCTCTCCTGAGTGGATCCTGAGTACGGCGGAACACGTGAAATTCCGTCGGAATCCGGGAGGACCATCTCCCAAGGCTAAATACTACCTAGTGACCGATAGTGAACCAGTACCGTGAGGGAAAGGTGAAAAGCACCCCGGGAGGGGAGTGAAAGAGAACCTGAAACCGTGTGCCTACAAGTAGTTAGAGCCCGTTCATGGGTGATAGCGTGCCTTTTGTAGAATGAACCGGCGAGTTACGATTACGTGCAAGGTTAAGCTGTAGAAGGCGGAGCCGCAGCGAAAGCGAGTCTGAATAGGGCGAAGTAGTACGTGGTCGTAGACCCGAAACCAGGTGATCTACCCATGTCCAGGGTGAAGGTAAGGTAACACTTACTGGAGGCCCGAACCCACGCACGTTGAAAAGTGCGGGGATGAGGTGTGGGTAGCGGAGAAATTCCAATCGAACTTGGAGATAGCTGGTTCTCTCCGAAATAGCTTTAGGGCTAGCCTCGTGATGAGAATACTGGAGGTAGAGCACTGTTTGGACTAGGGGGCCATCCCGGTTTACCGAATTCAGACAAACTCCGAATGCCAGATATTTATACACGGGAGTCAGACTGCGAGTGATAAGATCCGTAGTCAAAAGGGAAACAGCCCAGACCACCAGCTAAGGTCCCAAAGTAATCGTTAAGTGGAAAAGGATGTGGCGTTGCACAGACAACCAGGATGTTGGCTTAGAAGCAGCCATCATTTAAAGAGTGCGTAATAGCTCACTGGTCGAGTGACGCTGCGCCGAAAATGTATCGGGGCTAAACGATTCACCGAAGCTGTGGATTGACATCTACGATGTCAGTGGTAGGAGAGCGTTCTAAGGGCGTTGAAGTCAGACCGGAAGGACTGGTGGAGCGCTTAGAAGTGAGAATGCCGGTATGAGTAGCGAAAGACGGGTGAGAATCCCGTCCACCGTATGACTAAGGTTTCCTGAGGAAGGCTCGTCCGCTCAGGGTTAGTCGGGACCTAAGCCGAGGCCGATAGGCGTAGGCGATGGACAACAGGTTGATATTCCTGTACCACCTCCTCACCGTTTGAGAAATGGGGGGACGCAGGAGGATAGGGTAAGCGCGCTGTTGGAAATGCGCGTCCAAGCAGTAAGGCGTGTGTGTAGGCAAATCCGCACACTGTAACGCCAAGCTGTGATGGCGAGTCCGTATGGACGAAGTTCCTGATTTCACACTGCCAAGAAAAGCCTCTATCGAGGTGAGAGGTGCCCGTACCGCAAACCGACACAGGTAGTCGAGGAGAGAATCCTAAGGTGTGCGAGAGAACTCTCGTTAAGGAACTCGGCAAAATGACCCCGTAACTTCGGGAGAAGGGGTGCTCTGTTAGGGTGAAAGCCCGAGAGAGCCGCAGTGAATAGGCCCAGGCGACTGTTTAGCAAAAACACAGGTCTCTGCAAAACCGTAAGGTGACGTATAGGGGCTGACGCCTGCCCGGTGCTGGAAGGTTAAGAGGAGTGGTTAGCGCAAGCGAAGCTACGAATTGAAGCCCCAGTAAACGGCGGCCGTAACTATAACGGTCCTAAGGTAGCGAAATTCCTTGTCGGGTAAGTTCCGACCCGCACGAAAGGCGTAACGATCTGGGCACTGTCTCAACGAGAGACTCGGTGAAATTATAGTACCTGTGAAGATGCAGGTTACCCGCGACAGGACGGAAAGACCCCGTGGAGCTTTACTGTAGCCTGATATTGAATTTTGGTACAACTTGTACAGGATAGGTAGGAGCCAGAGATCTCGGAGCGCCAGCTTCGAAGGAGGCGTCGGTGGGATACTACCCTGGTTGTATTGAAATTCTAACCCATGCCCCTTAGCGGGGCAGGAGACAGTGTCAGGCGGACAGTTTGACTGGGGCGGTCGCCTCCTAAAAGGTAACGGAGGCGCCCAAAGGTTCCCTCAGAATGGTTGGAAATCATTCGTAGAGTGTAAAGGCACAAGGGAGCTTGACTGCGAGACCGACAAGTCGAGCAGGGTCGAAAGACGGGCTTAGTGATCCGGTGGTTCCGCATGGAAGGGCCATCGCTCAACGGATAAAAGCTACCCCGGGGATAACAGGCTTATCTCCCCCAAGAGTCCACATCGACGGGGAGGTTTGGCACCTCGATGTCGGCTCATCGCATCCTGGGGCTGTAGTCGGTCCCAAGGGTTGGGCTGTTCGCCCATTAAAGCGGTACGCGAGCTGGGTTCAGAACGTCGTGAGACAGTTCGGTCCCTATCCGTCGTGGGCGTAGGAAATTTGAGAGGAGCTGTCCTTAGTACGAGAGGACCGGGATGGACACACCGCTGGTGTACCAGTTGTCTTGCCAAAGGCATCGCTGGGTAGCTATGTGTGGACGGGATAAGTGCTGAAAGCATCTAAGCATGAAGCCCCCCTCAAGATGAGATTTCCCATTACGCAAGTAAGTAAGATCCCTCAAAGACGATGAGGTAGATAGGTTCGAGGTGGAAGTGTGGCGACACATGGAGCTGACGAATACTAATCGATCGAGGACTTAACCAAAACCAGTTTGACGCAATTCAATGCCCGTTTATCCAGTTTTGAAAGAATAATTCTTTCAACCAAAAGAGAGCTTCAAGCTACAAATTGAAGGTCAAATATAGTCTAGTGATAATGGCAAAGAGGTCACACCCGTTCCCATCCCGAACACGGAAGTTAAGCTCTTTCGCGCCGATGGTAGTTGGGGGCTTCCCCCTGTGAGAGTAGGACATCGCTAGGCAATCTATATAGAAAAGCAGTTAGCTAAATGCTGGCTGTTTTTTTATTTTGATTCTTGTTGTTTTTATGATAGTGCCACCCCTGATCGGAATGAATCGTTGTTCGATATTGCATACACATTTGAAGAATTGGAAATGCTTGTTTGAGTGAATAGATCACGAACTCAAGTATTGGGCGTTTAGCCATACTCAAACCAACAATTTCTCCGCTATATAAATTCAATAATTGGGCTCAAATAAAGCTTTTCATTGTCTGTACATTTGAATTCTGTTACATCAGTCACTAGTTTTTGAAGGGCTATGGTGTGTTGAAACGTTTTTTTGCCACTTTCCTCACAGCCCTTTTATACGATTGATAACGAGATTTACACACGAATTTCATGTATTTAAAGTTCAAATTCTGCATAATGCGTTGTACTTTTTAATGTTTGATTGTGTGTCCTTGCGCTTTTAATTCCGCATGAATGTAACGATATCTATATCTACCTTCATGCTTCTCAAAAGTTTTTAGAATCAATGTTTTTCAAGCTTGATTCGGATTGTCCAACTGTAGCTGCTTCATGTGATAATGGTATGTGGCTTCAGGTATATCCACCTGTTGGAAAACACCTTTTAATCGGAATCGTTCTGCTTTATGTTCAAAGGTAATCACTGCTTGTGCTTTTTGAGGAAGGCATCCGGGTTCTCTCGAAAAGCCTTCCACTTTTTTTAATACGCAACCTCCAGACAAAGCAGTTCATTTCCAGATGGCAATTAAACTAGGGTTATTCATAATTAAATTGAATCGCTGTTGCCACTTCGTCCCAATTTTTTAAAGACATGTCCCCAATGTCTTACTTGAGATTTTGCAGCGATTCTATATTTCCTCGCAATGACTCGATAACTTAATGGACTATTTAAATAATCTTGTACCACCATGAATTTAAACTCTTCACTATATTTAGCCATAGAAAAACACCCCAAAACAAAGGTCTAATATGCTTATTTTTGAAAGTAGTAAATAGTTGCCCAGTATCGAATGCAATATGGCATCCTTCCTTATTACAATGTCAAAGTGCATTCTCAAAAATTTTAGGTATTATCACCATCTGCTTCTTAAATATTTGGTGATTCAAAATCTTTAATTGTAAATAGCTTGGTTATTCTGTTTAAAAGCTTTGTGTAGCATTGCTTGCCGTAGCAATAAATGTAATTTAAAATGATTTATTTTATTTAAATATTTATAATAATACTTATCGAAATAGGCTTTATCTTCCAAATGCAACAAACCAAACTGTACTTCTTTTATTGTAGATTCTTATTTTACAAATATGATGATGGTGTAAATGAAGTTTTGAAAGTCGCATTTCACTTATTACATAAAACTTATGTTTATCAATCAACATTTTATCTATATGTATAACTTTTATTTCTGACAAGAAAGTATAGAATTTGGTTCTAATCGACATGACCTGCTCTTATACTGTAAAGATTACGTGAAAAAGGAGAGGGAATTTTGTGGATTGATGGTGTGTTTTCTGGTGGAGGTTTGAAAGGATTTGCATTAGTAGGGGCATATCAAGTGTTAGAAGCTGAAAATTTCCGATTTAAACGTGTGGCTGGTACAAGTGCAGGCGCGATTCTAGCTGCCTTTATTGCTGCAGGATATAGTGGTAAAGAGATTGAAATAATGCTAGAAGAACTAGATATACCTTCATTATTAGATCCAAGAAGAACATTCTTTCCTTTTCCGTTTATGAAATGGATAAATGTATATAATCATTTAGGCTTGTACAAAGGTAAAGCATTAGAAAAATGGTTTTTCAAAAAATTATCAGAAAAAGGTGTATATACTTTTGGTGATTTACCTAAAGACTCTTTAAAATTAGTAGCGTCAGATTTAACAAATGGCAGAATGATTGTGTTGCCAGATGACTTGCATAAATACCATATTGATGCCGAAAACTTTTCTGTTGCCTGCGCATTACGTATGAGTTGTGGCATACCATTCTTTTTTGAACCAGTTACATTAAAAAATGGTAGAGGCGAATCAATCATTGTTGATGGCGGTGTTTTAAGTAATTTCCCATTATGGATATTTGATGATAGAGAGGGACGAAAAGCAAGGCCAATTTTAGGTCTAAAACTTAGTAGAAGAAGAGAAGAACAATGTCCTCATGAAATAAAAAATGGTTTGAATTTATTTGAAGCATTATTTTCAACTATGAAAGATGCACATGATGAACGATATATATCAAGACGACATGAGAGAGAGATTATTTTTATTCCTGTAGAAGATTATAGTGCAACTCAATTTGATTTGAATGAAGAAACAAAAGAAACGCTATTAGAAATAGGAAGAAATCGTACGATTCAATTTTTAAGAAATTGGCCGAGGTTCAGGTTATAAAAAATTATATAAAACTATTGACCATTCATAAACAAGGTGTTATTATATAAGAGTTGCTGCTGAAACAGTAACTACTAAAATAAAAAATAACTGTTTGACAAAGAATATAGAACATGTTATTATATAAAAGTTAACTCTTAATAAAGAGGTAACACTTATAAATGAACCTTGAAAACTGAACAAGCAAAACGTAATCAATAAATTTTAGTAGCTTACTTTAGTAAGTGAACGAAATAATTTTGGACATCGAATGAAGATGAGATGCCAGCAAAACAATTTGAGCAAATCAAATTTCTTTTTATGGAGAGTTTGATCCTGGCTCAGGACGAACGCTGGCGGCGTGCCTAATACATGCAAGTCGAGCGAACAGAGGAGGAGCTTGCTCCTCTGACGTTAGCGGCGGACGGGTGAGTAACACGTGGGTAACCTACCCTGTAGTTGGGGATAACTCCGGGAAACCGGGGCTAATACCGAATGATACTTGGAAACACATGTTTTTGAGTTGAAAGATGGTTCTGCTATCGCTACAGGATGGACCCGCGGCGCATTAGCTAGTTGGTGAGGTAACGGCTCACCAAGGCGACGATGCGTAGCCGACCTGAGAGGGTGATCGGCCACACTGGGACTGAGACACGGCCCAGACTCCTACGGGAGGCAGCAGTAGGGAATCTTCCACAATGGGCGAAAGCCTGATGGAGCAACGCCGCGTGAGTGAAGAAGGTTTTCGGATCGTAAAACTCTGTTGTAAGGGAAGAACAAGTACAGTAGTAACTGGCTGTACCTTGACGGTACCTTATTAGAAAGCCACGGCTAACTACGTGCCAGCAGCCGCGGTAATACGTAGGTGGCAAGCGTTGTCCGGAATTATTGGGCGTAAAGCGCGCGCAGGCGGTCCTTTAAGTCTGATGTGAAAGCCCACGGCTCAACCGTGGAGGGTCATTGGAAACTGGGGGACTTGAGTGCAGAAGAGGAAAGTGGAATTCCAAGTGTAGCGGTGAAATGCGTAGAGATTTGGAGGAACACCAGTGGCGAAGGCGACTTTCTGGTCTGTAACTGACGCTGAGGCGCGAAAGCGTGGGGAGCAAACAGGATTAGATACCCTGGTAGTCCACGCCGTAAACGATGAGTGCTAAGTGTTAGGGGGTTTCCGCCCCTTAGTGCTGCAGCTAACGCATTAAGCACTCCGCCTGGGGAGTACGGTCGCAAGACTGAAACTCAAAGGAATTGACGGGGGCCCGCACAAGCGGTGGAGCATGTGGTTTAATTCGAAGCAACGCGAAGAACCTTACCAGGTCTTGACATCCCGTTGACCACTGTAGAGATATAGTTTCCCCTTCGGGGGCAACGGTGACAGGTGGTGCATGGTTGTCGTCAGCTCGTGTCGTGAGATGTTGGGTTAAGTCCCGCAACGAGCGCAACCCTTGATCTTAGTTGCCATCATTTAGTTGGGCACTCTAAGGTGACTGCCGGTGACAAACCGGAGGAAGGTGGGGATGACGTCAAATCATCATGCCCCTTATGACCTGGGCTACACACGTGCTACAATGGACGATACAAACGGTTGCCAACTCGCGAGAGGGAGCTAATCCGATAAAGTCGTTCTCAGTTCGGATTGTAGGCTGCAACTCGCCTACATGAAGCCGGAATCGCTAGTAATCGCGGATCAGCATGCCGCGGTGAATACGTTCCCGGGCCTTGTACACACCGCCCGTCACACCACGAGAGTTTGTAACACCCGAAGTCGGTGAGGTAACCTTTTGGAGCCAGCCGCCGAAGGTGGGATAGATGATTGGGGTGAAGTCGTAACAAGGTAGCCGTATCGGAAGGTGCGGCTGGATCACCTCCTTTCTAAGGATATTTTCGGAATACAAACCTTGGGTTTGTACGATTACGTTTTGCTGTTCAGTTTTGAAGGTTCATTCTTCTGAATGAAATACTTCAAAATCATGTACTCCTGTTATTCTCAACAATAGAAGCAGGTAGTAGCTTTGTTCTTTGAAAACTGGATAAAACGACATTGAAATTGTAACAAACACATTTATTTTTTAAGTTTTTTAGGCTTAATAATTTAAGGGTTTTGAGATACGAGTTAGACAAGGAAGCGATTGAGTGAGTAAAGGAGCGTACCTCTGTACGTGACTGAGCGAGCGAATGAAGCTGACGCTGGATAACGACGTATATCGAAAGCCGACGGTTAAGTTATTAAGGGCGCACGGCGAATGCCTTGGCACTAGGAGCCGAAGAAGGACGGCACTAACACCGATATGCTTCGGGGAGCTGTAAGTGAGCTTTGATCCGGAGATTTCCGAATGGGGGAACCCACTACGTTTAATGGCGTAGTATCTTGACGTGAATACATAGCGTCTTGAAGGCAGACCCAGGGAACTGAAACATCTAAGTACCTGGAGGAAGAGAAAGAAAAATCGATTCCCTGAGTAGCGGCGAGCGAAACGGGAAGAGCCCAAACCAAGAGGCTTGCCTCTTGGGGTTGTAGGACACTCTATACGGAGTTACAAAAGAGCGAGTTAGATGAAGCGACTTGGAAAGGTCCGCCAGAGCAGGTAATAGCCCTGTAGTCGAAAGTTCGTTCTCTCCTGAGTGGATCCTGAGTACGGCGGAACACGTGAAATTCCGTCGGAATCCGGGAGGACCATCTCCCAAGGCTAAATACTACCTAGTGACCGATAGTGAACCAGTACCGTGAGGGAAAGGTGAAAAGCACCCCGGGAGGGGAGTGAAAGAGAACCTGAAACCGTGTGCCTACAAGTAGTTAGAGCCCGTTCATGGGTGATAGCGTGCCTTTTGTAGAATGAACCGGCGAGTTACGATTACGTGCAAGGTTAAGCTGTAGAAGGCGGAGCCGCAGCGAAAGCGAGTCTGAATAGGGCGAAGTAGTACGTGGTCGTAGACCCGAAACCAGGTGATCTACCCATGTCCAGGGTGAAGGTAAGGTAACACTTACTGGAGGCCCGAACCCACGCACGTTGAAAAGTGCGGGGATGAGGTGTGGGTAGCGGAGAAATTCCAATCGAACTTGGAGATAGCT
The DNA here is from genome assembly GCF_038008325.1 of Lysinibacillus sp. FSL K6-0232. Lineage (NCBI taxonomy): Bacteria > Bacillati > Bacillota > Bacilli > Caryophanales > Bacillaceae > Lysinibacillus > Lysinibacillus sp. FSL K6-0232. Next base: position 21,117 of record NZ_JBBOYW010000001.1, read on the forward strand.
GGTTCTCTCCGAAATAGCTTTAGGGCTAGCCTCGTGATGAGAATACTGGAGGTAGAGCACTGTTTGGACTAGGGGGCCATCCCGGTTTACCGAATTCAGACAAACTCCGAATGCCAGATATTTATACACGGGAGTCAGACTGCGAGTGATAAGATCCGTAGTCAAAAGGGAAACAGCCCAGACCACCAGCTAAGGTCCCAAAGTAATCGTTAAGTGGAAAAGGATGTGGCGTTGCACAGACAACCAGGATGTTGGCTTAGAAGCAGCCATCATTTAAAGAGTGCGTAATAGCTCACTGGTCGAGTGACGCTGCGCCGAAAATGTATCGGGGCTAAACGATTCACCGAAGCTGTGGATTGACATCTACGATGTCAGTGGTAGGAGAGCGTTCTAAGGGCGTTGAAGTCAGACCGGAAGGACTGGTGGAGCGCTTAGAAGTGAGAATGCCGGTATGAGTAGCGAAAGACGGGTGAGAATCCCGTCCACCGTATGACTAAGGTTTCCTGAGGAAGGCTCGTCCGCTCAGGGTTAGTCGGGACCTAAGCCGAGGCCGATAGGCGTAGGCGATGGACAACAGGTTGATATTCCTGTACCACCTCCTCACCGTTTGAGAAATGGGGGGACGCAGGAGGATAGGGTAAGCGCGCTGTTGGTAATGCGCGTCCAAGCAGTAAGGTGTGTGTGTAGGCAAATCCGCACACTGTAACGCCAAGCTGTGATGGCGAGTCCGTATGGACGAAGTTCCTGATTTCACACTGCCAAGAAAAGCCTCTATCGAGGTGAGAGGTGCCCGTACCGCAAACCGACACAGGTAGTCGAGGAGAGAATCCTAAGGTGTGCGAGAGAACTCTCGTTAAGGAACTCGGCAAAATGACCCCGTAACTTCGGGAGAAGGGGTGCTCTGTTAGGGTGAAAGCCCGAGAGAGCCGCAGTGAATAGGCCCAGGCGACTGTTTAGCAAAAACACAGGTCTCTGCAAAACCGTAAGGTGACGTATAGGGGCTGACGCCTGCCCGGTGCTGGAAGGTTAAGAGGAGTGGTTAGCGCAAGCGAAGCTACGAATTGAAGCCCCAGTAAACGGCGGCCGTAACTATAACGGTCCTAAGGTAGCGAAATTCCTTGTCGGGTAAGTTCCGACCCGCACGAAAGGCGTAACGATCTGGGCACTGTCTCAACGAGAGACTCGGTGAAATTATAGTACCTGTGAAGATGCAGGTTACCCGCGACAGGACGGAAAGACCCCGTGGAGCTTTACTGTAGCCTGATATTGAATTTTGGTACAACTTGTACAGGATAGGTAGGAGCCAGAGATCTCGGAGCGCCAGCTTCGAAGGAGGCGTCGGTGGGATACTACCCTGGTTGTATTGAAATTCTAACCCATGCCCCTTAGCGGGGCAGGAGACAGTGTCAGGCGGACAGTTTGACTGGGGCGGTCGCCTCCTAAAAGGTAACGGAGGCGCCCAAAGGTTCCCTCAGAATGGTTGGAAATCATTCGTAGAGTGTAAAGGCACAAGGGAGCTTGACTGCGAGACCGACAAGTCGAGCAGGGTCGAAAGACGGGCTTAGTGATCCGGTGGTTCCGCATGGAAGGGCCATCGCTCAACGGATAAAAGCTACCCCGGGGATAACAGGCTTATCTCCCCCAAGAGTCCACATCGACGGGGAGGTTTGGCACCTCGATGTCGGCTCATCGCATCCTGGGGCTGTAGTCGGTCCCAAGGGTTGGGCTGTTCGCCCATTAAAGCGGTACGCGAGCTGGGTTCAGAACGTCGTGAGACAGTTCGGTCCCTATCCGTCGTGGGCGTAGGAAATTTGAGAGGAGCTGTCCTTAGTACGAGAGGACCGGGATGGACACACCGCTGGTGTACCAGTTGTCTTGCCAAAGGCATCGCTGGGTAGCTATGTGTGGACGGGATAAGTGCTGAAAGCATCTAAGCATGAAGCCCCCCTCAAGATGAGATTTCCCATTACGCAAGTAAGTAAGATCCCTCAAAGACGATGAGGTAGATAGGTTCGAGGTGGAAGTGTGGCGACACATGGAGCTGACGAATACTAATCGATCGAGGACTTAACCAAAACCAGTTTGACGCAATTCAATGCACCGTTTATCCAGTTTTGAAAGAATAATTCTTTCAACCAAAAGAGAGCTTCAAGCTACAAATTGAAGGTCAAATATAGTCTAGTGATAATGGCAAAGAGGTCACACCCGTTCCCATCCCGAACACGGAAGTTAAGCTCTTTCGCGCCGATGGTAGTTGGGGGCTTCCCCCTGTGAGAGTAGGACATCGCTAGGCAATCTATATAGAAAAGCAGTCAGCTAAACGCTGGTTGCTTTTTTATTTTTAAGAAATTTGTTTATAATTTAAAGAAAATATTGCAAAACTTGCTTATTCTATCATCATATATTTTCTATTATAAAATACTTTTTGCATTGCTATTTAGTTGGAATTTTTGATTAGATTTACTATGATTAAAAATCTGAATTGTCTTTCTTTTAGAAGTTTCTTGACAGTAGCAGTCCACGTTGTTAATCTTACAATTAATATTCTTTTAACCATAGGAGGAAGTTACGAAAATGTGGGAAACTAAATTTGCCAAAGAAGGTTTAACTTTTGATGATGTATTATTAGTACCAGCTCATTCCGAAGTATTACCGAAAGATGTTGATTTATCTGTTCAACTAACGCCAAAGATTAAATTAAATATTCCGTTGGTCAGTGCAGGTATGGATACAGTGACAGAGTCTAAAATGGCAATTGCTATGGCACGCCAAGGTGGTATCGGTATTATCCATAAAAATATGGGAATCGATGAGCAAGCTGAACAAGTAGAAAAAGTAAAACGTTCTGAAAATGGTGTTATTACAAACCCATTCTTCTTAACTCCGACTCATCAAGTTTTCGATGCTGAGCACTTAATGGGGAAATATAGAATCTCTGGTGTACCTATTGTAGATAGCATGGAAAACCAAAAGCTTGTAGGGATTATTACAAACCGTGACTTACGTTTTATCTCTGACTATTCTTTAAAAATTGAAGATGTTATGACAAAAGAGGATTTAATTACAGCACCTATTGGGACAACTTTAGAAGATGCTGAAAAAATTCTTCAACAATATAAAATCGAAAAACTTCCAATTGTCGATGAAGAAGGTCGATTAACTGGACTTATCACAATTAAAGACATTGAAAAAGTGATTGAATTCCCGAACGCTGCTAAAGATACACATGGTCGTTTACTTGTAGGTGCAGCTGTTGGTGTATCAAAGGATACAATGGTACGTATTGAGAAGCTTGTAGAAGCACAAGTTGATATTGTTGTAATCGATACAGCACATGGTCACTCAGAAGGTGTGTTACAAACAATTCGTTCTATCCGTGAAACATATCCAGAGCTAGAAATTATCGCTGGTAATGTAGCAACTGCAGAAGGTGCGCGTGCATTGTTTGAAGCTGGTGCAGATGTTGTGAAAGTTGGTATTGGTCCTGGCTCTATATGTACTACACGTGTAGTTGCTGGCGTAGGTGTACCGCAAATTACAGCAGTTTATGATTGTGCTACAGTAGCTCGTGAGCTTGGTAAAACAATTATTGCCGATGGTGGTATTAAATACTCTGGTGATATCGTAAAAGCTTTAGCTGCTGGTGGGAATATTGTTATGCTTGGTTCATTGCTTGCAGGTACATCTGAATCTCCAGGAGAAACAGAAATTTTCCAAGGTCGTCGCTTCAAAGTTTATCGTGGTATGGGCTCAATTGGGGCAATGGAAAAAGGTTCAAAGGATCGTTACTTCCAAGAAGATGCGAAAAAATTAGTGCCAGAAGGTATTGAGGGACGTCTTCCATATAAAGGACCTCTAGCTGATACAGTTTACCAATTAATCGGTGGTATTCGTGCTGGTATGGGCTACTGTGGAGCACCAAATCTTGAATATCTACGAGAAAATGCACAGTTTGTTAAAATGACAGGTGCAGGTCTACGTGAATCGCATCCACATGATGTACAAATTACAAAAGAATCGCCAAATTATTCAATGTAATATATTGCTTGCAACTTTTATGCTTTCGCTTCGTCTACAAAGATGGCGCGAAGGCATTTTTTTATGGTAGAGAGTCAACACGTTGATAGCTATCTATGATAAAATGTCGAGGACAAGATTATTTTTTGGAGGGCTTTCAAGGTGAAAAAGAAAATAAGCACCGTATTACGCTTACTCCTAATTCCTGTTTTGCTATTAAGCGTGTTTGCTGGTATCCCTACACAGGCAAATGCAGAAACAGATTTAGGATTAACAGTGGATGCTGCGATTTTAATTGACGCAGACTCAGGGAAAATTTTATATGAACAAAATGCAGATACTTCGCTAGGTATCGCAAGTATGACAAAAATGATGACTGAATACCTGTTATTGGACGCAATTAATGCAGGGACAGTTAAATGGGACCAAGAGTATCATGTAACAGATTATACGTATCGTATGTCGCAAAATCGTGCATTAAGTAATGTACCTTTACGTAGAGATGGATCTTATACGATTCGTGAATTATATGAGGCAATGGTTATTTATTCAGCGAATGCAGCAACAGTAGCGATTGCAGAAACAATTGCAGGCTCTGAAACTGAGTTTTTAAAGTTAATGAATAAAAAGGCGGAAGAACTTGGTTTAGAGAACTACAAATTTGTAAATGCTACGGGTCTTAATAATGCTGATTTATTTGGTATGCATCCATCAGGCACAGGACCAAAGGATGAAAATGTGATGCCTGCTAAATCTGTAGCAAAACTGGCATATCATTTGTTAAAAGATCATCCAAATGTGTTAGAAACGTCTAGCATTGCTAAGAAGATATTCCGTGAAGGTACAGAGGATGCTATTAAAATGTCTAACTGGAACTTTATGCTGCCTGGGTTAATCTATGAGTATCAAGGAGTAGATGGATTAAAAACGGGTACAACAGACTTTGCAGGTCATAGTTTTACAGGAACTGCAAAGCGTAATGATACACGTTTAATTGCAGTTGTGATGAAAGCTGTTGATGCAAATGGTGTGGGTTCATATGAAGCACGTTTCGATGCAACAGCAAAATTATTTAACTATGGCTTTTCACAATTTTCAAAAGAGGAAATTTTACCAGCCAACTATACATTTAAAGATCAAAAAACAGTAAAAGTAACAAAAGGGAAAGAAGATAAAGTAGAGATTGCTGTAAAAGAGCCTATTTCATTTATGGTGAAATCTTCTGATAAAGATTTATATAAACCTACACTTGTTTTAGATAAAAAGAGCTTAGAAGCAGGTGTTAAAAAAGATACTGTTGTAGGGAAAGTTGTTCTTGAGCGCACAGAAGGCACAGATTACGGCTTTATCGATGGGAAGGATATTTCATCTGATGTTGTAACAACAACCGCTGTAGAGCGTGCTGGGCGTATCTCATTATTCTTCCAAGGCGTTGGTAACTTCTTCGGCAATTTATGGGGAGGCATTTCAGACTTTGTTGGAGGCTTATTTTAATAATTAATACTAGGGCACATGATTGTTTTCAAACATTCATGTGCTTTTTCACATTTTCACACAGTAATGCATACGCTAGTAGGCGAAAGGATGTGGCTAAATGTGTGGCATAACAGGATGGGCTAGCTTTCAAAAGGATTTAAGAACAAGTGATGCAATAGTAAAATCCATGACACAAACATTGAATAAGAGAGGGCCAGATGATGAAAATATTTGGTGTAGTGAGCATATTGCATTTGGCCATCGACGGCTAGCTGTTATTGATTTGATTGGTGGCAAACAGCCAATGCACAAAGCATATGATGGAGCCAACTATGTCATTACATATAATGGCGAGCTTTATAATACAGAAGAACTGCGTAAGGAACTGCAAAAAAGAGGACATTCTTTTTCAACGCATTCAGATACCGAAGTATTATTAACAGCCTATATTGAATGGAAGGAGCAATGTGTAGATTTTCTAAATGGTATTTTTGCCTTTGGTATTTGGGATGACCAAACGCAATCACTGTTTTTATGCAGGGATCGACTTGGGGTGAAGCCTCTGTATTATATAGAGCAGCGGGGGGATATTATGTTTGCCTCTGAAATGAAAGCATTATTGGTACATCCATCAGTGCAGGTAGCTATTCATTCAGAGGGGCTCGCAAGCATGATGGCTGTAGGGCCGTCTAGGGTACCTGGCAAGACTCTTTTTCACAATATTGAGGAAGTGCGACCTGGCCATGCTATGCGATTTTCTAAAGAAGGTATAAAAAAGTGGCAATACTGGCGGCTACAAAGTTATCAGCATAAGGAATCTGTGGAAGAAACGATTGAGCATGTACGCTTCTTAGTAACAGATGCTATTGAACGACAGCTTATTTCAGATGTGCCAGTTTGTACATTTCTATCAGGTGGACTTGATTCAAGCATTATTACAGGAATTGCCGCAAAACGATTTCAACAACAAAACAGTAAGCTGCATACGTACTCCATTGATTATGAGGATAATGAGCGCTTTTTTCATCCACATGCTTTCCAAACATCAACAGATACGTATTGGATTCAGAAAATGACAGAGGCGTTTCAAACAACACACCATGCAGAGGAAATATCTCAGCAACAGCTCATCGACTTATTAGTAGAATCTGTGATTGTAAGAGATTCGCCCGGTATGGCAGACGTAGACTCATCATTATTATGGTTTTGCCGCAACATCCAAAAGGACTTTACTGTAGCATTATCAGGTGAATGTGCAGACGAAATTTTTGGTGGGTATCCATGGTTTCAAGAAAAAGCTTCAGGCTTTCCTTGGATTCGCTCATTGTCAGAGAGAAGTACATTGTTACAAGATAGGTGGCAGAAGAAATTAAACATTGAATTCTATGCCCAACAGCTATATGCTCAAACAATAGCAGAAGTACCATTATTAGATGGGGAAAGCTCCGCAGCAGCAAGCCATCGTGAAATGCTTTATTTGAATATGCAATGGTTTATGCAAACCTTGCTGGAGCGTAAGGATCGTATGAGTATGGGAGCAAGTTTAGAAGTACGTGTTCCCTTTGCAGACCATCGCCTTGTAGAATATGCATGGAATATTCCGTGGGAAATAAAGAATTTAGATGGGATAGAAAAAGGTTTACTGCGAAAGTCAATGGCACACTTATTACCAAATGAAGTATTATACAGAAAAAAGAATCCCTATCCAAAAACGTACCATCCAGCCTATACTGCAGGTGTGCAAAAGTGGTTAAAGGAGATTCTTAAAGATAAAAATTCAATTCTACATGAGCTATTTGTTCAACAAAAGCTATTGGAATTAATTGAATCTGGTGGTAGCTCCTTTAAGGTTCCATGGTATGGTCAATTAATGGCAGGCCCTCAGCTACTAGCATATTTAGGGCAAATTCATATATGGTTTGAACATTACCATATCCAATTAGTCGAAGCTTAAGAGATGTCCCTCAGCTAGTACCTGAGGGATTTTTTTGTATGCCCCAGCAAGCCATTAATTGTTCAATGGATGACTCAATTGCTTGTACGGGTATGCCACCAAATCCTAGTAAAAATTGAGCTTGTCTAGATTCGCAATGGTCTAATCGATAATCAGATAATGGATAGATGCCGATATTTGCTTGGGAGGCAAGTTGTTGTAATTGTTTTTCTGATAATGTGTGTTGAACATCTAATAAAATATGCATGCCTGCTTGCTCACCTGTAATATTAATGGACGCTGAATATTTCTCTAAAATCGCAGTGAGCCTGTCATGCTTTTTACGATAAACTTTGCGCATGCGATTAAGATGCTTAGCAAAATGACCATCACGCATAAAATTTGCGACGATATGCTGATCGAAACGGGGCACTGTGGATGAATAATAATTAAAAACATCGTTATAGGTAGCTAGTAGCTTAGGTGGCAGCACAAAATAGGCTACACGTAAGGATGGCATTAATGATTTTGTAAAGGTGCTCATATAAATGACCTTATCATTTCGATCTAAAGCATGTAGTGCAGGTATTGGTTTTCCAGTATAACGGAATTCTGAATCATAATCATCCTCAATAATATAACGGGAAGGGCTTTGTGCCGCCCAATTTAAAGCCTGTGCACGTCTTGTAGCAGACAATACTGCCCCTGTTGGGAATTGATGTGATGGTGTAATATATGCAACATTAGCATCCGCTTGCTCAAGCGCATGAATAATGATACCTTCGTCATCAACTGCGATTGGGCAGACTTTACGCTTATGTTGTGTAAACATACGGTGCACAGCGGGATATCCTGGGTTTTCCAATCCAAAGCAGGTGTCTTCATTAAAAAGGCGCAAAATCATTGGAAGAAGCTGCTCAGTACCTGAACCAATCACAATCTGCTTAGGGCTACAAACAACACCACGCGATTGATATAAGTAGTTTGCAATTTCCGTGCGTAAAGATAACTCCCCTTGAGGTTCTCCTGTTAGTAATAGCTCCTTTGAAGTGTCATCAAAAAGCTCCTTCGCATACTTCCTCCAAGTTTGAAAAGGAAAGGCATCAATATCAATAGAACCTGGATTAAAATCGATTTTATATGATTTTTTCTTCGGCTGTGCATTGATGGATGTCACAATTTCCTGCTGAATATAGGGGAGTTCATCAATTGCCTCGACAAAATAACCAACACGCGCTTTGGACATAATATAGCCTTCAGCAAGTAATTGTGCATAGGCAATTTCGATTGTTGTTTGAGAAATATTTAAAAAATCCGCTAATTTTCTTTTAGATGGTAATTTTTCTCCTACAGCAATTTTTTTGGAAATAATGGCATCTTTAATTCCGTTATAAAGCTGATCATAAAGGGGTTTTTCATTATCTTTTTCAAGCTGAAATAACAGCATGTCCATCTGCTAATTACCTCCTGACCTTATAATTTTTTAGAAAACTGGATATTTTGATATGGTCAATTTCTATTATACTAAATTTCATCACAAAGGTGGAGGTTAGAATAATGAAACAAACAGGTACGGAATTAGTAAAACGTGGGATGGCAGAAATGCAAAAGGGTGGCGTTATTATGGATGTAATAAATGCCGAGCAAGCAAAAATTGCAGAAGCAGCAGGAGCAGTAGCTGTGATGGCATTAGAACGAGTACCGTCTGATATTCGGAAGGCAGGCGGGGTTGCACGTATGGCTGATCCTCGGATTGTGGAAGAGGTGATGGGGGCTGTTTCTATTCCTGTAATGGCTAAAGCGCGTATTGGACATATTGTGGAGGCGCGTGTATTAGAGGCAATGGGTGTTGATTATATTGATGAAAGTGAAGTGTTAACACCAGCAGATGAAGAGTATCATTTATTAAAAAGTGATTACACAGTACCATTTGTTTGTGGCTGTCGTGATTTAGGGGAAGCCGCACGTCGCATTGGTGAAGGAGCATCGATGCTGCGTACAAAGGGTGAGCCGGGAACAGGCAATATTGTAGAGGCTGTACGCCATATTCGCAAAGTAAACGCTCAGGTACGTAAGGTAGTGGGTATGACAGAAGATGAGCTAATGACAGAGGCAAAATTACTTGGAGCGCCTTTTGAATTATTAAGAGAAATTAAGCATCTTGGCCGTTTACCAGTTGTGAACTTTGCGGCTGGTGGTGTTGCTACACCTGCTGATGCTGCATTAATGATGGAGCTTGGCGCTGATGGTGTATTTGTTGGCTCAGGTATTTTTAAATCTGACAATCCTGAAAAATTTGCACATGCAATTGTAGAAGCAACAACACATTACAAGGACTACAGGCTGATTGCTGAAATATCCAAAGAGCTTGGTGTACCTATGAAGGGGATTGATATTGCACAGCTAGGACAAAACGAGCGTATGCAGGAGCGTGGCTGGTAGCATGAAGCGAATGGGTGTGTTGGCGTTACAAGGAGCGGTACGTGAGCATATGCGAATGTTAGAGGCGCTTGGCTGTGAAGCTGTGCTAGTAAAACAAAGACAAGATTTAGTAAAGCTTGACGGTCTTATATTGCCTGGTGGGGAAAGTACAGCAATGCGTAAATTGCTGGATCGCTTTGAGCTACTAGAGCCAATCCGTCAGCTAGCACAGCAAGGCTTACCGATGTTTGGAACCTGTGCAGGCTTAATTTTATTAGCCAACCATTTAGTGGATGATACGCGACATTTAGCTGTGATGGATGTGACAGTGGCAAGAAATTCATATGGTCGTCAGGTGGATAGCTTTGAAGTAAAGCTGGATATTCCTAAAATAGGTAATGCGATTCCAGCCGTATTTATTCGTGCGCCTCATATTGAAGCGGTTGGTAAAAATGTTGAAGTGCTTGCACGGCATGAAGGAAAAATTGTGTTAGCACAGGATAGGCATTTATTAGGCTGTGCGTTCCATCCCGAATTAACAGCAGATACACGTATTCTTGAATATTTTGTAGCATCTATAGTATGACTTGCAAAATTCTTTTTCATATAGTACAGTATGGTTAAATTTTAAATAACTGAACACGATGATAGGAAGTAGTAACAAGCACGTTTTTTGTAGAGAGTCAGCGGCTGGTGGGAGCTGATAAAAGCACTTGTGAATCCGTCCTGGAGTTGCACAGTCGAAGTTTAATGAAAGTAGGCTGTAGCCGGCTGAAATGCCGTTATGAAACAAGTGGATTAGGCATATGTCTAGTCAATTAGGGTGGCAACGCGGGTAGCTCTCGTCCCTTTTATGGGATGGGGGCTTTTTTGTGTTCTGATTTCAATCATTTACTGGAGGTATGAACTATGTTAGATATTAAACGCGTGCGTGATAATTTCGCAGAAGTCAAAGAAATGCTATTAACACGTAATGAGGATTTAGGGAACTTGGATGACTTTGAGGAGTTAGATGCAAAGCGCCGAGTATTAATCGCTAAAACAGAGGAGCTTAAAGCAGAACGTAATAAAGTATCTGAGCAAATTTCTATTATGAAGCGCAATAAAGAAAATGCGGATGAAGTCATTGCTCGTATGCGTCAGGTTGGTGATGAAATTAAAGAATTAGATAGCCAATTAAATGAAGTAGAAGAGCGTTTTAAAGATATGATGATGCGTTTACCAAATATTCCACATGAATCAGTCCCAGTTGGCACAACAGAGGACGATAATGTTGAGGAATATACATGGGGTGAAGTACCAGCATTTGATTTTGATATAAAAGCGCATTGGGACATTGCAACAGATTTAGATATTGTTGATTTTGAACGTGGTGCGAAAGTAACTGGTAGCCGTTTCTTATTCTATCGTGGTCTTGGCGCTCGTTTAGAACGTGCATTAATGACATTTATGATGGATTTACATGCAGAGGAGCATGGCTATGAGGAGATGCTACCACCTGTTATTGTCAATCGTGAAAGCTTAACAGGCACTGGTCAGCTACCGAAGTTTGAAGAAGATGTTTTTAAGCTAGAGGAAACAGATTATTTTATGATTCCAACTGCAGAAGTACCCGTGACAAACTTCTATCGTGATGAAATTTTACCAATTGAAATTTTACCAAAAGGTTTTGTTGCGTATAGTGCATGTTTCCGTTCAGAGGCAGGTTCTGCTGGGCGTGATACACGTGGCTTAATTCGTCAGCACCAATTCAACAAAGTAGAATTAGTTCGTTTTGTAAAGCCAGAGGAATCATACGAGCAGCTAGAGCTTTTAACAAACCATGCTGAAAAAGTATTACAACTACTTGGGTTACCATACCGCAGATTAAAAATGTGTACGGCTGATTTAGGTTTTACAGCAGCGAAAAAATATGATTTAGAGGTTTGGATTCCAGCTCAAAATATGTACCGTGAAATTTCTTCTTGCTCTAACTTTGAGGATTTCCAAGCACGACGAGCAAATATCCGCTTCCGTCGTGAGCCAAATGCGAAGCCAGAATATGTTCATACATTAAACGGTTCAGGTCTTGCCCTTGGTCGTACGGTAGCAGCAATCTTAGAAAACTACCAGCAAGCCGACGGAAGCGTAGTAATTCCTGAAGTATTAAGACCATATATGGGCGGCAAGGAAGTAATCGTACCAAACTAAACAAAGTCGGCTCTGCCTCGAAAGCGAAGTGACAGAGGCAAACCAAGGAAGCGTAGTAATTCCTGAAGTATTAAGACCATATATGGGCGGGAAAGAAGTAATCGCACCAAACTAAACGACAAAAGCTATTTTAGATACCTTACTAAAGGAAAATCTAAAATAGCTTTTTCTTAATTACAATTTTCACAGTTGGATGCACCTTCTGTAATTGTTAAAGCCGCTCTTGCCTTTTTTTCGGCCTTTTTACGCTCCCGTAAAGCCTTAAAAAAGTTAGTTAAAATTTGCCCACATTCCGCTGCTAAAATTCCTTCTGTTACCTTACATTCATGATTAAGGCGCGCATCATTCAATAAACGATATAAGGAATCCACACAGCCAGCTTTACTATCTCTTGCCCCATAAACAACACGAGGAATACGAGATTGTAGAATGGCTCCAGCACACATTGGACAAGGCTCCAGCGTCACGTAAAGCGTTGTATTCTCTAAACGCCAGCTACCTATTTTTTTACAGCCTTGTTGAATCGCTAATAATTCTGCATGAGTAGTGGCATTTTGAGAGGTTTCTCGTAAATTATGGGCACGTGCAATAATTTCGCCATTATAAACAAGAACCGCTCCAATTGGTACTTCTCCAAGAGCTGCTGCTTTTTTAGCTTCCATTAAGGCTTCTTGCATAAATTGCTGATCTCTTGTCATACTAATCGCTCCTTCCTTCCAGTTTAGCTTGCTTTGCTAGCAATATCAAAATTTTAAGATAGTTATTTAATTAAGTTAACTTTATAATTAAGATAACTTAATTATAAGGGCTGATAATAAATGAAGGATTTAATTACAAAAATTAATCGTTTACAGGACCAATTAAATATTGAAATGGCAGTGCAATATGAAACAACAATGGATAATGAATTAACGGCTAAGCAAGTATTACTATTGGAGCTAGTTCGTGCAGGGGCAACAACGACAAAGGAGCTTGCTACTACATTACAGGTAACAACTAGCGCTGTTAGTCAGCTTTTGAATAAGCTAGAGGATAAGGGCTATATTTATCGGGCAATTAATCCAGAGAATCGACGTGAAATTAAGTTAGAGCTGGCAGAAAAAGGGCAGCAATATTTTAAAAAGCTACAGCAATTTGAGCAAGACACCACCTACGCAATTTATGGACAATTGCCAATAGAGGATTTACAGCATTTAGGGCGTATTTTAGAAAATTTATTAACAATTGTTAGGAGGGATAAAGCATGAGCTGGGTTGAAAAGTCAAAACCTATATGGCTTATTTTAGTGTTATTTGTGTTGAGTGGTAATTATATGTTGTACCATACATCTATAGGGAGCAATCTATTACCTGATGAGGCACAGGCTGTTGTGTTAGGGTCGTTGTTAGATTTAATGATTTGTTTCCCATTATTTATGATACTTTACCGCAATAAATTTTCGCCGAAGGCATTGATTGCATTCGTCGCATTTGGCTGTATCTTGCTTCGATTAATAGTGCCAACAGATTTATTAGCTCCGTATGCAATGATTACATGGAGTGGCATTGCGGTTGAGGGCTGTATAGTATTGGTAGAAATTTTATTGCTTATAACATTGCTACGTTACACGCCGAAGATTATCCATGATGTAAAAGAGAGCCAATTGCCAACATTATTTGCATTTTCACAGGCTGTAGGAAAATATGTGAAGCAGCATCCAATTATTCAAGTGATTTGTTCTGAAATGCTTGTCTTATATTATGCATTTGGGAGTTGGCGACAAGCAGTGCCTAAAGGGCTGACATTATATAAAAAATCAAATTATATGGCATTTCAAATTATGATCATTCATGCCATTATTATAGAAACCATAGGCATACATTATTGGCTACATACAAAGGCACCAATTGTTTCCATCGTGTTATTAATTCTTAATATTTATTCCATCATTTTTTTCCTAGCAGATATGCAGGCAATGCGCTTGAATCCAATTTTTATAGATAAAAAGTCCATATATCTATCATTAGGCTTAATAAAACGTACCAAAATTGACCTTGATAATATTGCTGTAATTATAGATGATCCAGAGTTACTTGCCCAAAAACGCTCAAAGGAAACGATTGATTTTATTTTGCGAGATTTTGAGAGTGTCCAGCCTGATTTTATTGTGCAATTAAAGCAGCCCGTTATCGTAACTTTTATGATGGGGATTGAAAAGAAGTATCAGTATATAGCTATAAAATCTGATCATCCTACAGAACTAAAGAAAGCTTTAGCTAGAGCTTAAAATAAGGTGAGATTTTGAAAAAATTCATAATGGGCTCGTCCGTTATTTTCTTAATAATTGTAGTGATTCCGTTTAATGCTATGTTTCCTTTTAGTAGAGGCATGGCATTTTATATTTTCCAAAGCGTTTGACAATAATAAACAGTCGTTATATATTTATATATGATTATATGTTCATATATAAAAGGAGTTGTCTGTTATGGGTAATGGCAATCAGCATTTAGATGAGGAAACATTGTTTGTAGTTTCGCAAACATTTAAAGCATTAAGCGATCCAACGCGCATTCGTATTTTAAATTTACTATGTACCGACGAGCATTCTGTCAATGATATTGCAGAAATTTTAGATTTAGGTCAATCAACCGTTTCACACCAATTGCGTTTTTTAAAAAATTTACGCTTGGTGAAGTTTCGACGAGAGGGCACAACCCTCTACTATTCAAAGGATGATGACCATGTGATGAATTTATTGCAACAAGCGATCGACCATGCAACACATCATTAAATGGGAGGGATACTAATGGGACATCATCACGATCATGGGCATGACCATACACATGGTGCAAATAAAAAAGTATTATTACTATCATTTATTATTATTACAAGCTATATGATTATTGAGGCAATTGGTGGCTTTGTTACAAATAGCTTGGCACTTCTGTCAGATGCAGGACATATGTTAAGTGACGCTATTTCTTTAGGTATTGCCCTGTTAGCTTTTATTATGGGGGAAAAGGCTGCTAGCTATAGTAAAACTTATGGTTATAAACGATTTGAAATTTTAGCGGCTGTGTTAAATGGTGTAACATTAATCGTTATCGCATTATTTATTTGTTATGAGGCGATTGAACGCTTTGCCAATCCACCAGCAGTAGCGACAACAGGAATGCTTATTATTAGTACAATCGGGCTTTTCATAAATATTTTAGTCGCATGGATTATGATGCGTGGTAGTGATACAAAGGATAACTTAAATATGCGTGGTGCTTTTTTACATGTGCTTAGTGATATGCTAGGGTCTGTAGGAGCTATTACTGCTGCATTATTAATTATGTTTTTAGGCTGGAGTTGGGCAGACCCACTAGCAAGTGTGATTGTAGCATTACTGGTGCTAAGAAGCGGCTATTACGTCACAAAGGATGCTGTTCATATTTTAATGGAGGGCACACCGAAGAATGTAGATGTTGCAGAGATAGTTGAAGTGATTGAACAAACAAGTGGCATTAAAAGTATTCATGATTTACACATTTGGACAATTACAAGTGGTACAAATGCATTGTCCTGTCATGCGGTTGTTGATGGGCAATTAACAGTAGCTGATAGCGAGCATATATTGCGAAAGGTTGAACATAATCTTGAGCATAAAGGCATTAAGCATGTCACAATTCAGCTAGAAACAGCCTCCCATCAGCATGATAATTCAATTTTATGTCAATTGAAAAATCAACAGGAGCACAATTATCATTAATTATTTTCTTTTAAAAAAGCTTTTTAAATTAACAGAAAATATTGAAAAATATCCAGTGTATAGTTATAATTGAGAAAATTGACAATATAGGAGAAGGAGATGCAAATGAAAAAAACTATAAGTATTGTATTATGTACAGTAGCATTAGTTTTTGGGATTTTTTCATTTTCAACAAACACTATAGCCATTAGTCCTGAGAAAAATGATGGAACGGGTGAAATTATAGCTGCTTCAGATACTTTATATATACCAGAGCCAGTTGCTGGTTTTGATAGTGAAAAAAGCTATAATGAAGGCGAAATTGTCACTATATCAGATAGTTTATATTTACCAGAGGGGCAAACAAATAATACGATAAACAACACAAACAACACAAACAACACAGCCACTCCATATGGCTGGTATGATTCTAAGGACAAAACAATTACAGCGTACTATTCAAGTATCAGCAATGTACCAGAAACTCGTTACTATGAGGAATACAGGGGTGGCTATTGGTATAAAGGTCATCTAAAATTACAAAGCGTTGTAGCATCTGGAAGTGGTTATGTTGCTACATTTAGTGGTCAGATTGTTGCATGGATAAATTGACTTCGATTTTAATAAAATAAGCAGTCTAAGCATCTCTAATGATATGGTAGAGATGCCTTTTTTATGATGTGGGAAAATATTAATATTATGATATAGAAGGTGCACTATGCAATATAAAATGAAGAGATGGATAATTATTATTAGTATTATTTTAGTGATTTGTCTACCTTTCATTAATGGAAGTAGGGAAATTATAGGTGATAGAGGGGATTTTATAAAAGCTATCTATGGCTTTCCATTCGATTGGTTATATTTGTATATTAATGGAAGTTTTAGCTTTCTGGTAATAGGGTTTATCGGGAGTATTATATTTTTTATTGCATCATTAAAATTTTAATATGTGCTTATAAAAAAATAATGGATTGGATTAAAGGAATTTGGCTAATCTCACTAGCGTCGCATAAATTTTAACTGAATTTTCTGTTTTCTTTTCGTTCCTTTTATGAAGAAAAACGAAGACACTTAAGCAGAGGTAGTAGTCATCCATTTTTTTACTATAACCTGTGACGTGTGCGACAGAAAAGATGAACCCTTTATGGAATCGCTTTCCCGGCAATTTTTCGAACCCATAAGTGAGCGGATTTCCATGGAGCTGCCTTTAATAATCGACCAATTGTTAAATAGGTTTTCGAACTATTCGTGTTCAGTTGTGCCAACACATGTAGGCAATACACAATCATCGCAATGTAGACTTGATTATGCACGCCCTGTTCACTTTGCGCGTAAAACTTTTTAATATTTAGGTGTTGTTTCAACCATTTGAAAAATAGTTCAATTGCCCAGCGCGATTTGTACAGTTCTGCGATTTCGTCTGCGTTTAAATCAAACCGATTTGTAAGTAACTGCAGCTCATTTCCTTTTGTATCCGTTACTTTGACCCGACGAAAGTAGTTTTCTGCTCGGTTTTGGGGTGTGCCAATTAAAATCATTTCATCGGATAAGGCGATTGATTCTTCGGGCAATTGAAAGGCTTCAACGACACGAACCGCTGCGTTTTTTCGTAAGCGCGAGACAAAGAAATAACCGTCATCCGTCATCTGATCAAATTGTTTATAGTCTAAATAACCACGGTCAAAAACGTACATGCATTCCTTGTCGTCAACGAGCAGTTCGAGCTGACCATGATCGTGCTCAATCGCATTTGTGAGAATCGCCTGATCCGGATACGAATGCCCTTCTTCTACGTAAATGAGTCGTAAATGAAGCTTGATGCCCGACTTCGTTTGGCGAAATTCAGCCCACTTATGGTTGTTCAAATTCAACGGCAACGTACTCGAATCAATGATTTTCAATGGTGTCGTGATTTGCCGGCGCTGCTTATACTGTGCCTTTTCGTGAATTTGAGCGACTAAATCATAAAATACCTGTTGAAACACCTCTGTTGGTACGTAATTTAACCGACGACCTAACTGTGAAAAGCTGATGGATGTTAATTTAGTGGCTTGTTGAAGTTCATCTGAAAATAACTTCAATTGCACATCGCGCATACTTTCGGCTTCATTCAGTTGGGCGAACAGCAGTAGTTTTAAAAATGAATCCATGTATAGCTTCTTTGTATAGTTATTTAATTGATGGGTTTCAACCAAATCCGCGAATTTCGTGGAGGAGATGGGTGAAAACCATTGTTCAAATGATGTTTTTCGTGTAAACTTATCCATGCTTGAGTCCTTTGTATTGGATTTGGATGGTTTGCTACCACCAACCAGTATAAAGGATTTTTTTATGCTTGGAATAGATGACAGAAATTTCAGTTTAATTAAACGCGTTGGATTATTTTAATGCGACGCTAGTGGGCTAATCTATATTAATTAGAGATATTTTTCTCAGTTATTTTAACTTGCATACCCTGCTGAGGTATGGTATTATGATTTCAAATAGGAGGTGTAGTGATGGAGAATATCATAAAAGAAGATGTTTGTCATACAGAGGAAACTACGTCTTGTCGCAAAAGTCATCATCCTGAGCGTGTGAAAAAGGATTTAACTACTCGATTAAATCGTATTGAAGGTCAGATTCGTGGCATTAAAGGGATGATTGAAAAAGATGTGTATTGTGATGATGTAATTACACAGCTGTCTGCTACACAGTCTGCTTTAAATAGTGTCGCAAAAATATTATTAGAGGGTCATTTAAAGGGCTGTGTCGTAGATCGTCTATCAGAGGGCGATGAGGCTGTATTAGATGAGCTAGTTGTTACTATTCAAAAATTAATGAAAAAATAAAGGAGCGATTTATGATGCAAAATGTAACATTAAATGTACAGGGAATGTCATGTGGTCATTGTGTCAATGCGGTGGAAAAAAGTGTAGGTGCTTTAGCTGGTGTAGAGCAAGTAACCGTTCATTTAGCGGAAGGTTCAGTTGATGTAGCTTTCGATGATGCAAAAGTATCACTTGAGCAAATTAAAGAAACAATCGATGACCAAGGCTATGATGTAAAATAATATTACAGGGTGCTTCTATAGGCACTCTCTTATTTTCAAAATTTTATACCCCCTATCGGTATAAGGAGAGGTGAAAGATAGATGAGTTCTGAAATGAAAGAAGCAAACTTACAAATTACAGGAATGACCTGTGCAGCCTGTGCGACTCGTATTGAAAAAGGTTTGAATAAAATGGATGGTGTAGAGCAGGCAACTGTTAATTTAGCGCTTGAAAAATCGTCTATTAAGTATGATCCGGCAAAGCTAAGTGAAGCAGATTTTGAGCAGAAAATTGAAGCACTTGGCTATGCCATTGTGAAACAAAAGGCAGAGCTTGATATTACAGGGATGACTTGTGCAGCCTGTGCGACTCGTATAGAAAAAGGACTGAATAAACTTAGCGGTGTATCTACTGCTACTGTTAACTTAGCACTTGAAAAAGCAATGATTGAGTTTAATCCTTCAGAGGTAAGCATGGTGGATATTATTGCAAGAGTAGAAAAGCTAGGCTATGGGGCGCATCAAAAGGTAGATGAACAGGAAACAGTAGATCATCGAGAAAAGGCAATTAAACAGCAGCAGCAAAAATTTATTTTATCAGCTATTCTTTCGCTGCCGTTGCTGTGGACGATGGTTGGGCATTTTTCATTTACATCGTTTTTATATGTGCCAGAATTTTTGATGAATCCATGGGTACAAATGCTACTAGCAACCCCGGTGCAATTTATTATTGGTAAACAGTTTTATGTAGGTGCTTATAAAGCATTGCGCAATGGCAGTGCCAATATGGATGTCCTTGTTGTTATGGGCACATCGGCTGCTTATTTCTATAGTGTTTATCAAGCAATTGCCACAGCAGGCTCACATCATGGACCACATCTTTATTTTGAAACAAGTGCCGTTTTAATTACATTAATATTATTAGGTAAATTATTTGAGGCAAAGGCAAAAGGTCGCTCATCAGAGGCGATTAAAAAGCTAATGGGGCTACAAGCAAAAACAGCCTTTGTTGTACGTGATGGCGTGGAAAAGGAAGTTCCTTTAGAAGAGGTTATTATTGGCGATACAATTCTCGTTAAACCGGGTGAAAAAATTCCAGTTGATGGCGAAGTAATAGAAGGTACAACAGCCGTTGACGAATCCATGCTAACAGGTGAGAGTTTACCAGTCGATAAAAAACAAGGTGATCCATTATTTGGTTCTACAATCAATAAAAATGGCTTTATCAAAATGATAGCTACAAAGGTTGGTCGCGATACAGCCTTAGCGCAAATTATTAAAGTGGTAGAGGATGCACAAGGCTCCAAAGCCCCTATTCAACGTTTAGCAGACCAAATTTCAGGTATTTTTGTACCGATTGTTGTTGGTATCGCGCTTGTCACATTTTTAGTATGGATTATTTGGGTGCAACCGGGAGAGTTTACACCTGCGTTAGAAGTATTAATTGCAGTGCTTGTAATTGCTTGTCCATGTGCGCTTGGGCTAGCTACACCAACATCCATCATGGCAGGGTCAGGGCGTGCTGCTGAATTTGGTATTTTATTTAAAGGTGGCGAGCACTTAGAGCAAACGCAAAGTATTAATACAGTTGTTGTTGATAAAACAGGTACAGTAACACATGGTAAGCCTGTTTTAACAGATGTGTTATTAGCTTCGGGACAGGAGGAAGCACACTTTTTATCATTAATTGGTGCAGCAGAGAAGCAGTCAGAGCATCCATTAGCAGAGGCAATTGTCCAAGGAATTGAGGAGCGTGGTATTGAGCTAGGGCATGTTCAATTTTTTGAGGCAATTCCAGGCTATGGTGTACAGGCAACTGTGGCAGGGCAAGGTGTTATCATTGGTACACGGAAATTAATGCAGCAATACAATATTGCTATTGATGCAGTTTTACCGACAATGGAGCAGCTTGAACGCAGTGGTAAAACAGCAATG
Organism: Lysinibacillus sp. FSL K6-0232; assembly: GCF_038008325.1. Taxonomy (NCBI): domain Bacteria; kingdom Bacillati; phylum Bacillota; class Bacilli; order Caryophanales; family Bacillaceae; genus Lysinibacillus; species Lysinibacillus sp. FSL K6-0232. The sequence goes on from NZ_JBBOYW010000001.1 coordinate 41,835, forward strand.
CTAGCGGCGATTAACGGTCAATATGCAGGCTTAGTTGCTGTTGCTGATACAGTAAAGGATACATCAAAAGAAGCGATTCATCGACTACAGGAAATGGGCATTACAGTCATTATGATGACAGGAGATAATGAACGTACAGCTCAGGCAATTGGGGCAGAGGTTGGCGTTGATCGTGTTATTGCTGAGGTTCTACCAGAGGGCAAAGCAGAGGAGGTAAAAAAATTGCAGGCTGCTGGTAAAAAGGTAGCGATGGTGGGTGATGGCATTAATGATGCACCAGCACTTGCTACAGCGAATATTGGAATGGCAATTGGTACTGGTACAGATGTTGCCATGGAAGCGGCAGATATTACATTAATTCGTGGTGACTTAAATAGTATTGCAGATGCTATTTTAATGAGCCGTAAAACAATGCGTAATATTAAGCAAAATCTATTTTGGGCATTTGCCTACAATACATTAGGTATTCCAATTGCCGCCATTGGTTTATTAGCCCCATGGGTAGCAGGTGCAGCGATGGCGTTTAGCTCTGTATCAGTTGTCTTAAATGCATTGCGTTTACAGCGAGTGAAATTATAAATCATGATGAACTGTAGACCTATTGATTGGGGATGCAGTTCATTTTGCTTTTAGCGATTAATTTAATAAATAGTTTGTGTTGGATATTTTTAACATTATGATTTTCCATTTCACATCAGTATTAATTTCAAACTCTTTTTTACTTAACTAACCATTAGGATAATTCTATTTTTCATGTTCACGATATGGTACAATGAAAAGCACTGATTTATTTTTAAACATAAAGGAGGGGCCTCTTGTGACGGTTCCATTTGTTACGGTAGAAGGTCCGATTGGTGTTGGGAAAACCTCTTTATCGAAAGAGATAGCCACAACATTTAATTACCATCTATTAAAAGAAATAGTAGACGAAAATCCCTTTTTAAATAAGTTTTATGAAAATATAGAGGAGTGGAGCTTCCAAACGGAAATGTTCTTCCTTTGTAATCGCTATAAGCAATTAACAGATATTCAAAAATTTCGATTGGCACATGCTAAGCCTGTTGTAGCAGATTATCATATTTTTAAAAACTTAATTTTTGCGAAGCGTACATTGGCACCCACAGAGTATGAAAAATATGAGGAAATTTATAAAATCTTAACGAAGGATATGCCAGTGCCGAATGTAGTCGTTTATTTATATGCAAGCGTTGACATGTTAATGGAACGTATTGCCATGCGTGGTCGAGAGTTTGAAAAAATGATTTCTCGCGATTATATGGATCAGCTTGTGCTGGATTATCATTCTTTTATCGAGCATTTTGAGAAGATGCACCCTGAAATTCCCGTTATTCGCTTTAATGGGGATCAGCTTGATTTTGTGAAAAATCCAGATGATTTAAGCTATGTTTTAAAAACAATTAAGGATACGTTACAACAAAGGAGTCTGCAATTATGAGTTTAAGAGAGAAATATGATATTCCACCACAAACAGTTATTACGATTGCAGGTACTGTAGGGGTCGGGAAATCAACGATGACAAAGGCGCTAGCGGAGGCATTGCAGTTTCGTACATCCTTTGAAAAAGTCGATACAAATCCATATTTAGATAAATTTTATGAGGACTTTGAAAAATGGAGCTTCCATTTACAAGTGTACTTTTTAGCAGAGCGCTTTAAAGAGCAAAAACGTATTTTTGAGTATGGTGGAGGATTTGTACAAGATCGTTCTATTTATGAGGATACAGGGATATTTGCTAAAATGCATTATGATAAAGGAACAATGAGTCCAACAGATTATGAAACATATACAAATTTATTTGATGCAATGGTGATGACACCATATTTCCCACATCCTGATTTACTGGTTTACCTTGAGGGACCGATTGATGCGGTGATTGGACGCATTCAAGAGCGTGGACGTGCAATGGAGCAACAAACACCAAATGATTACTGGGTGGAAATGCATGAGCGCTACGAGCATTGGATTAATAATTTTAACGCTTGCCCAGTGTTACGTTTAGATATTAATGATTATGATTTATTAAAAAATCCAGATGCCATTGAATCAATTGTAAGCCGCATCAGTCATATGCTAAAACAAACAAGCCATTTACGAAAATAACTACAAGACGTGGAACAATATATAGCTGATTGTTTCACGTTTTTTGAATAGGAGGGATTATTATAAAAATCGCTGTTTATTGTGGTTCTAGTTTAGGGAAAAATGCAATCTATGCGGAGAAGGCGAATGAGCTAGGCACATTGCTTGCTGAAAATGGTCATGGTGTGGTGTATGGCGGTTCAAAAACAGGATTGATGGGCAAGGTAGCCGATGCTGTACTAGCAGCAGGAGGAGAAGTAATCGGTGTGATGCCTACACATTTACAGAAGCGAGAATTGGCACATGCTTCATTAACAGAGATTCATTTTGTTGATTCCATGCATATCCGTAAGGCAAAAATGGTAGAGTTGGCTGATGCATTTATTGCTCTTCCAGGCGGTGCAGGTACATTAGATGAATATTTCGAGGTGTTTACATGGGCACAGATTGGACTGCATGAAAAGCCAATTATTTTATATAATGTACAAGGATTTTATGATGCAATTTTACAGCATTTTAAGCGAATGCTGGAGGAAGGCTTTATACGTGCTGAGCAACAAGCACTTATTCATGTAGCCACTACAGCAGACGAGCTATTACATTTATTAAAAGCATATAAGTAATAAATGATCGCACCAGCTATTTTTGATTGGTGCGATTTAGTTTTTGAGATGTATTGAAATAGTGACTGTGTTTTATTTACAATAAAGGTGTAAGGATTATATTAATCATAATAGGGGTGCTACGGATGACGAAAGTGGAAGTAAGTTTTCAGCATTTACCAACAACAGCAATCTCAGATGCAACAGGTGGGCATACGAATTTACGTAGCGATATTAAGCCATTAGCAGATCATTTTAAAATTGCTGGACGAGCAGTAACAGTACGTTTGCCAGATGGCGAAAATGGAGCAGTGTTGGAGGCGATTCGAGCTGCCAATGAAGGTGATATTTTAGTTATTGATGCAAAGGGTAATACAAATCGAGCTGTGGCTGGAGATTTTGTAATATCCTTAGCGAAGGGGATTGGCGTACAGGGCTTTGTTGTGGATGGGGTAATTCGTGATATTGCGGCCATTCGTGAACTGGATTTCCCTGTATTTGCTTTAGGTACAACGGTAGCGGCTGGCAATAAAAATGGCGGTGGTAAAGTAAATGTGCCGATTGCTATAGGTGGCGTAACCGTTCAGCCTGGAGATTATATTATTGGAGATATAGACGGCGTTATTGTTGTACCACAAGAGGATGCAGAAAAAGTGGTTGAGGCTGCTGAGGCAAAAGTCGACAAGGATGACAAGCGCGCACAGGAAGCACATGCAAATGGCAAGGAATCCATTATTGCTTATTTAGATAAAGTATTAGCGAAGTAAACTAAAATGCCAAAGTGTTGATCACACAACGCTTTGGCATTTTAGATTATTGCAATGCTAAACTTGTCGTAAATTCAAAGCGATTTTCCTCTTTTAAACGATCCACATAGCCAACAATATAAATATTCGCTATTCTTACCTCAGATTCTGTAAATTCTTTATAGAAAGTAGGTGGAAAGGAAACAGACAGCTCCACACTTTCACCAGACTTAATATTTAAGCGATTGCCTGTCGCAAGCACTCTAAACGGATTAGTCGTTTCTCCATGCTCTTCAGGATCATTAATAAAGCCGAATAATACGTTATTTTGGGCAATTGTATAATCACTGTTATTCGTTAGTTTAATGAGATATTCTATCCTCGTGTTTGGATTAATGCTTTTAGAGATTAATTCAAATGTTATATCATCTATAATGCCAGATTCAACCTGATCAAATTTAGGACTACATCCTGATAATATAAAACAAAATAGGATTATAATAAATATTTTTTTCATAAATTAATAAACCGATCTTTTGAGTTACTTACTTGAGCAGAAACTGGTGAAAATAAAGGGATCGATAACATTGTTGTACATAAAACAGTTGCTGTAGTTAAACGTATTTTTCTCTTCAATTTTACCACTCCTATAGTATATATTTATTTACTACATTTATATATTAACACTAAAAAAATCCATTTCCAATCCTTGAATACAAAATATTACTTTTTTACCAAATGAGCTACCATCAAAAAGTAATAAAAATGACTTTTTGATGGTAGCTCTATAAAAATATATTTATCTTTTACGCTAAATTTTCATTATCATTAAAGTAATTTTTCATTTTTTCCTGATCGAAACGGTTTTCCCATTTTGCCATCACTAATGATGCTAATGAGTTACCAATTACGTTAACGACTGTACGTCCCATATCAAGAATACGGTCAATACCTGCGATAAATGCTAAACCTTCAAGTGGAATGCCAACAGTACCTAATGTTGCTAAAAGAACGACGAATGACACCCCTGGTACACCTGCAATACCTTTAGATGTAACCATTAATACAAGCATTAACGTAATTTGTTCACCAATGCTTAGGTGAATACCGTACATTTGCGCAATAAATAATGCAGCGATTGCTTGATAGAGCGTTGAGCCATCTAGGTTGATTGACCTCTTTTGCAAATGCATTTTGTTTGTTGGCATAAGAAAAACCTCCCTAGAATTTATACCTTAATAGTATTGGGAGGCGTATCGAAAAAATATGTGTGGTTTGATATCGGGCTTACCGTATACTTATTCAGGTTTTAGTTCAATAAGTTATACTTGTTTTTTTTTCTTAAAGGAATCTTCAAAATCAAAAGGAATTGTATGAATCTTATCATCTAAGATATTTAAATATTTCTTTATTAACGTCTTTGTGATTTTTATACTAGAAACATTAGGTTTAAAATGGCCAGATTTATTGTTGATTAGAATGTGCATATCATCACTTACCTTATCATTTGTTACTAACATTTCTCCAGCAGATTTAACTATAAGATTTTCGTAATCGCATAATAAAAGAGGATGTTCAGGTTGTACGTCCCCCCACAAATTGTTTTTTCTACCAGTAATTAATTCTGTGGTAGTTTGAGGACTATCTAGAATCAAAATTTTATCATCTAGAGTGGTTACGTATATATACCAATTATTAATTTTTATGTTATTAAATTGTTCAGGCATGTCCATATTAATGATGCGGGTCTTAATTTCATTTTTATGTCTATCATATTGATCATTTATATCAGGAATAAAAATAAAAGCGTCCTCCCCATCATTATCAATCATCACAGGTGGACGTGTAGATAATAACGGAGCATCGTTATATTGCTTGATTATATCGTTAAGTAATTCTATTCTATATTGAAAAGGCTTTAAATTACTATTTTCAATTAAAAAGATATAAATAGATAATTTAACGATAAGAGTGGAATTACTAAATTCACCATATTTTGTTTTGCATTCTTCTAATAAATTTATAAAAGATTTATACTCATCTAGAATAGTCATTTTGCTTCCTCCAGAGCACTCAAAAATGCCAATCCATGTTCATATTTTGACTTATTTGATGATATACCTCTGTATTTAGTTTTTATAATATTTATAAGCTCTTTAATTTTTTCTTCAACGAATACAGATACAGAAATCTCAGCTGTTTCTATTTCACAAATATATATAGTTCCGATGATATTATTTAAATCCTCAGGCCTAAAATAAGAAATGGAATCTATGCTTATAAAAATTTTTGTATTATCTTCAATGAAATATCTTTTATACCTTTTCTGTTTCATAACAAGTTGAGAAATTAAATTTTTAGTTAAATTTTCTTCTCCAGCAAGCAAAAAAATTTCATTTAAATAGCCGTCTATGTCCTTACCTCTTTTAAAGAAAACATTAAATTCTTTCCTGAAATTGTCTTCGTATTTACCGATTTTAAACATAACTTTATTCATATTAGGCTCTTTTAAGCTAGCGTTTGTAACTAAAGATAAAACTTTGTTATTTCTATATAATTTGAAATTTTTTGTGTCTAAAAATACCGAAGATCTTTGAACAACAAAAGGTGAAATCCAGCCTCCGAATTCCTCTCCCTTCCAATCACAAATTTCAGAAAAAAAATTAGCATCTGGAAGAATAAAACCGATTTCATTCTCTATATTAGATGTCATATATTATTCCTTTCTACAATAAGAAACCGATTCAAAGTGAAGACATCCTTGAATCGGTACTTTTTTGTTTTAGATTAGTTGACTAACTTTAATAGTTAGACTGAACAAAGCGAAGCAGTTTGTTCTAATGTAGTTTCTGAAGCTTTGTTTAAATCTTCTAATAAATTATCGAAAGACATAGCGACAACCCCCTTTTTAAATATACAGAAAATTACTTTAATAATTCTCTTAATTAAAATTTAACCAATAATTTACGAAAAAGTAAATACTTTTTTTAGTATTTATATTTTTTTTTGGAATTTTTTTAAATAAATAAAAATTCTTACGTTTTTTATGGTAAAATTCTATAAATCAATATTAAAGGAGCTTTTTATGAATAGAAAATATTTTATTTTGGCCTTTTCTATTACAATGATAGGAACTCAAATGTTTGATTTCGTTGTGAAATGGTGGATTGTAAAAGAAACTGGCGATGCTCAAATTCTGGGTGCGATTATAGGTATACCTGCTATGGTTATAGCAATATTATCCTTTATTCCAGGCGTTTTAGCTGATATCTTCAATAAAAAGAAAATAATGATTATTACAGATTTAATTAGTTCTGCAGCATGTTTTGCAGCATTTCTAATATTAATTGAATATGGCTTTTCTTTAATAGTTATTGCTATTACTAGCTTAGTTTTGGGATTAATTAAATCATTATATGCTATAGCTAGTAAAGGAATTTTCAAGAATATTTTCGAAAATTCAGAAATAAAATCTATTAATAGAGTTCAAGCGATACTAAAACAAATAATTAAGTTAATATCTCCAGTTTTAGCAAATATATTAATTTTATATATTAAACCGGAATTATTTTTCTTATTTAATGGTATTTCTTTCTTAGTTTCTGCAATTCTCGAAATGAATTTTAAGTATTCTACTAGTAATAAGATTAAAAGTAAGTTAAGTTTTTCAACTTTTATAGAGCAATTACAGCAAGGTTTCTTAGTAATTAAAAATAGCCCTTTGATCATCAACACATTAATATTAGTTAGCATCGCCAATATTTTTATTGGAGGGTATGACATTTTTATGCCTATGTTTGTTATTGAGTATATGGGTTCTGATTTTGGGTATAGTATGATTCTTACAACTACTGCTATTGGTGCTTTAATAGCTCCTTTATTACTTCAATTTTTTGATAAGAAAAAAATATCTATTCCGTTATGGACTCCAGTATTATTGATAATGACCGGTATTATTATTAGTTCTTTTTCTATGATTGGTTGTATAACAGGAGGATTTATTATAGGGTTAAGTACAACAATTTTTGATGTTGAATTTTTCACAAAATTACAATTGAGTGTTGACGAGGATAATATTGGCAAAGTGTTTGGGGTTGTTTTTTTAATTGCTGGTGTTTTAACACCACTCGGACAGCTTTTATTTCCTTTGATACTAGCATCACTAGTTAAATATGCCTTATTTGTAATAGGAGCCTTCGGATTAGTTACAGTTATAATTATAAAAATATGGGATACAAAGAGAGGGAATTTAATTGGATAATACTATTAATGAAAATAAATACATACGATTAAATGGAATAGAACAATTTATTTCAATCAATGGTAAAAATAGTGAACAACCGTTAATTATATTTTTACATGGGGGGCCAGGAGCTGCATATGGTACACGCTCATATATATTTAAAGAGTGGTTTAAGCATTTTAACGTAGTGTTTTGGGACCAACCAGGTGCTGGAAGGACGGCTATAAAAAATCCAGATTTTATTCCAACTTTTGAATACATTATTGACAGTTTGAAATCACTTATTGAATATTTAAAGCGAAAGTTTAATAAGGAAAAGATAGGAATTATAGCAAGATCTTGGGGTACTGTTCCGGGGTTATATTATGTAAATCATTTTCCTAAAGATATTTTATTTTATTGTGGAACTGGACAACTCATAGATACTCAGAAAGACGAACACGTTGTTTATCAAGAATTGCATAAAAGATTACTTAAAGAAAAAAATGCAGAGGGATTAAAAAAATTATCTGAATTAGGAAAGGATTATCCAGGTAAAAATTTATCGAATATTAGAGAGAAATTAGATAAATTTCATCAGTATATAGAAGACTACGGAATGTTTTTTGAAAATTCCAATTCCGGAATGAGCAAGAAGGAAGAATTACTTAACAGTCCAATATATATTCCTGAAGATTTGACAATTCAAAAAAGAGTTAGTTCTAATCAAGATGAAATTTTTAAATTTTTAGGAATGTTCAGTGCTTATAATTATTCTTTAAATTATAGGATTCCATTCTGTTTAATATTGGGGCAAAAAGATTGGGTTGTTCCTGTTCAACATCAAATTAACTTCTTTAACGATATTAGCGCACCTAAAAAGGAGCTAGTTCTTTTAGAAAATGCAGGACACAAAGCAATGATGGATCAACCAAAAGAATTTTTAAAGGCATTGATTAATTTTATTCAATCAACACACGAGGCTGATAGCTTCAATTAAAGAGTGTATTTTATAAAAGAAATATTGCCACTATCTTTTTTGTTCAATTTGAATTAGAAAAAATTTAAACAACATGGAGATAAATCAAATGTATTTATCAACAATTAGAAGTGATGAAGGACCAAAAGACTTTTTAGTAAGTCTGGTTTTATAGTTGAAGAAAAACGTATTAGAATGACAAAACATATATGTGAGAGAACTTAATATAAATATTATTTTAGGAGATATATTTATGATTAATACTATTCCCGTAGAAATTTTAGAAGAAAATGATGAACATGTTATAGGACCGAAAAATGAGGATATAGGTTTTTAACTCTTTCGTACCATCTAAAATACATTCTAATATGATTTTTCAATGAAAATTAACGGATCACTTGAATTAAATTGATTTTACAATGCAAAATTTATTCATATTTTCGCCTTTAACATATGATATTTACAAACAACGGAGAGATTATTACTTACACAATTGGTTATCGACCAACGTATTCACTTGTTTCAGAAATGTTGGAGAAAGCATTAGAGAAGTTACTAGAAGAACGCCAATTACTGATGCATTCCGATCAAGGCGGGCATTATCAAATGAAGCAATACCGTCACGCACTTGCATGAAAAGGCATTGTACAAAGTATGTCACGTAAAGGCAACTGTTATGACAAATCAATGATGGAGAATTTCTTTAGGATTTTGAAATCGGAATTCCTTTATTTAAAGGAGTTCGAAAGTGTTGAGCATTTTAAATTGGAACTCGAAAACCATATAACGTATTACAACACGAAACGAATTAAGGCAAAATTAAAACTGAGTCCGGTACAATACCGAACTCAGCTTACCCAAGTAGCCTAAATGAAATAACCGTGTCTAACTTTTAGGGATCACTTCACGATGCCATCCAACATCTTTAGGATTTTTTTAAATTACGCTAAATTTTCATTATCATTAAAGTAATTTTTCATTTTTTCCTGATCGAAACGGCTTTCCCATTTTGCCATCACTAATGATGCTAATGAGTTACCAATTACGTTAACGACTGTACGTCCCATATCAAGAATACGGTCAATACCTGCGATAAATGCTAAACCTTCAAGTGGAATGCCAACAGTACCTAATGTTGCTAAAAGAACAACGAATGACACTCCTGGTACACCTGCAATACCTTTAGACGTTACCATTAATACAAGCATTAACGTAATTTGTTCACCAATGCTTAGGTGAATACCGTACATTTGCGCAATAAATAATGCGGCAATGGCTTGGTATAACGTTGAGCCATCTAAGTTAAAGGAGTACCCTGTTGGTATAACAAAGGAAACGATATCCTTTGGCGCACCTAATTTCTCCATTTTCAGCATAATACGTGGTAATACAGCTTCAGAACTAGCTGTTGAGAATGCTAGGATTAATTCATCCTTCAAGACTTTAATTAAGTAGAAGATGCTAATGCCAGCAAATTTTGCTACAAGTCCAAGCACAACAAAGATAAAGAATAGCATTGTTGCATAAACAAGAATCGCTAGCTTAGCAAGTGGTATTAATGAAGCGAACCCATATTTGGAAACGGTTACACCAATTAACCCAAATACACCAAATGGAGCAAACTTCATCACAAGGTTTGTTACCCAGAACATCGCATCTGCTACCCCTTGGAAGAAATCTAAGACTGGCTTTCCTCGTTCACCGATTGCGGCAACCCCTAAACCAAAAATAACAGAGAAGAAGATAATCGCAAGCATATTGCCTTCAGCCATAGACTGAATAATATTTGTTGGCACAATGCCTACAATAATATCAAATGGCCCCTCGTGCTGAACTTCCTCTGTTGTTGTGACATATTTTGAAATATCTCCTTGAGATAGCTCGTTCATGTTTAGCCCTGCACCAGGCTGGAATAGGTTTGCGGAAAGTAGCCCAACGATAATCGCTACTGTTGTAATAATTTCAAAATAAATAATTGATTTTCCGCCTAGTCGCCCAAGCTGTTTCATATCCCCAGTACCAGCTACACCAACGATTAGTGTTGAAATAATAATCGGTACAACAATCATCTTAATTAGATGTAAAAAGATATCCCCTAATGGTTGTAAATATGTTTCAATCTTGGGGTTTCCATAAAAGATACCACCAACGATGATCCCTAAAACTAAACCAAGTAAAATTTGAGTGGCTAAACTGATTTTAAATTTCTTTTTCAAGTCCCTCGTACCCCCTATTATTAAATTTTTAGGACATGCCTTATTTTAATAATATGGAGGACTTATGGAATCCGACAAAATCCGAACAAATTAATTTACTTTTGTTAAAATGTCTGAATATAACACTTGAATAAACTTTTTAATATTTACCTTTGCTTTTCGATTTTTATGGTCTTCAATCTGTGTCATTAACTGACGAATTTCTTTAAAATCAAAATAACGAGGGGCATAATATTCAAATTCTGAGTTTGTGTAATCAACAACCCCTAAATTAGCAAGATTAATCATAGCAGCTAATATTGTTCGACGTACACGCTGCTCAATAGCTTTACTTTCCTTTAATATTTCATCTGGTGTAGTTTTTGTAGTAGCTGCGATTTCCTCATAAAGCTCCTTTAAAGGAGGAAGAGGTGCAATTTTATGTTGATGCGCCAGCAATGTTTCAATAATCGCAATAATATCCTCACTACCGATTTCGCCAACAATGCCCATATCATTTAAAATAGATTGAATATGATCTCGTGATGTTGCTTTATGAGCCTTTTGTTCGCTTAATTCGATGTTTGTTAGTGATTGACGTATTACTAGTAAGGAATTCTTCAGCCGAAACTGTTCGGTTGTTTTTTTCAACACATTTTCAACTTCGATACGATTAATTGGTTTATGAATGAAGAATTCAATACCTTTTTCATACGCCTCACCAACCATTTCCTTATTGACAACCTGTGAAATCATAATAAATTGCCCTTCAAAGCGATTTTGCATAAGCTGTTCAACTGTTGCAATTCCATCAAGCTTTGGCATTAGTAAATCAATTAATACAAATTCAGGCTGTGTCATTAAAATTTGTGGTATGGCATCCTCGCCATTACGAGCCTCACCAATTACTGTACCTAAGCCACTATCCTCAATAATTTGTTTTAACATCACACGACTTGCACGATCATCATCTACAATAAAATACCTCATTTAACTTTCTCCTGTTTGTATAGTTTGTGTAGGAACTATGATTTTAAATGTTGTGTATTGTTGATTTGATTCAACGGTTATTGAACCTTTTAATTTTTCTACTAATTCAGTTACATGTGAAAGTCCAATACCGGTTGCTGCAACACCATCTATATTATATTTTGTGGTGTATCCTGGTTCAAAGATAACCGAATAATCATGATGGGAAATCCCTCTGCCATTATCACATACTGTTATTACAGTATTATCTTCTTGCTGCCGAATAGCAATAGAAATAAATCCTTGTTCTTCGATAGCTTCAACTGCATTTGCTGATAAATTATTTAACAGAGCTAAAAGTGCGATAGGCTCTTTTGCTTCAAAATCAACATCTATACTTGTTTTAAATTGTATTTCCTTTCCAAGAAATTCAGCATATTTACGATTCCCTTCTTCAATATAATGCAATAATGTTGAAATCACAAAAGGATCAAAGTTTCTTTCACCAACAATTTTTGAAATACCAGCGTATATACGTTGTGAATCCTTTTTTACCTCATGAATTTCCTGGGCAATATGAAGAGCCTGTATACTTTCTGCACGTTGACCTTGTGCCTTTAAGCGCTGGTATAATTCAAATCCACTTGCTGTGATGGTTTCAATATGGTTCATAGACTTTTTTAAATACAATGTTTCCACATAGAGATCAGAGCCAATATTCAACATTTCTTGTACACGCTTTTTTTGTTCAGCTATTAAAATTGAGCTATAAATACCAACAACAAAAAAGCTGCGTAGTAATGCGACTGCTAATAAAATCAAAAGATCATGAAGAAATAAAAATGTATAGGTTTGCACAAAAAAGCGCAATATTTGTTCAGCTAAATTACAAATAACCTCACTAAAAGCAACAAGTAAACCTAGCTTGAACGGCTTTTCTTTATATTGTTGAACATTTAATATTTGTAGGCATATGGCAAATAATATATAGAATGCTGCTGCTGGCAAATGCGTTGACATACTATCAGCTAATGGAACAGCATGAAAAGTAGAATAACTAATACGAAAAATTGCCGTTACGATACTTGTAGCAATACCAGCTAAAATAATCGGTGTTGGCTTAATCAACGTACATAAAAAGAAGATAATTGTCCCTAAGCCAAAGCGGAATGTTGTATTGGCAAAAGGGATGATTTTAATTTCACTACCAATGGCAGTCAAGATAGCAATGACAAAAATCCAAGTTAGGGAAGCTCGCGTTATGGATACCTTTGAATGCACTTAAATAACCTCCAGGTATGATGATGTTCCTTTATTTTAGCAAAAGTTAATATTTATGCCCTTATTTAAAAAGTATTTGCTAATCAATTATGCCCCATCATAATTGTACCTGCCGCTAACGCTTCGCTTTCGATACAAAAATAATTTGCTGAACCAAGGTAAAGCGAAAAAATACCACAACCGAAATGGAAGTGGTATTTAATAAGTAATACATACAATTTTGGGCAAAAAAAAACGGCTACATTTGTAGTCGGAATTTTAAAACTGGAGGAGGTAGAGGGATTCGAACCCCCGCGCGGTGTTACCCGCCTGTCGGTTTTCAAGACCGATCCCTTCAGCCAGACTTGGGTATACCTCCATAATATATAACTCGTTTATCTTATCGACAGAAATAAATCTAACACAATTAAAAGCATACGTCAATATATTTATTGAAAAAATTAATTTGCTTCAAATTAATAACTTGAGAAGTGAAGCGAGTGTACTTCATAAATTGGCAATAAATAATTGGTGTATTAAGTTGCAATTTATGCAAACTGTCAGTATACTAGTTATTGCCGTGCTAGGTGGGAAGGTAGCGGTGTCCTGTAACTCGCAATCCGCTCTAGCGAGACTGAATTCCTTTTTCGAGGCTGTCCGTATTGTTTGGTCTGCCTTTTGCACGTAGTGTTGACGATTGGGTCCTGCGCAATGGATACCCATGAACCATGTCAGGTCCGGAAGGAAGCAGCATTAAGTGGTCTTATTCATGTGCCGCGGGGTTGCCTAATCTGAGCTAACGACAAGAGTAACGCTTATGTGCGGCTGTCAAGGAAAGGTGCACGGCATAAATTTGCCAATTCAAACGCATCCGCCTACTTATAGGTGGATGCGTTTTTATTTTTAATGTCATAACTTCATTTTATATATAAGGAAGCAAATGCTATAATAAAACTATTCTATTTAATGGAGAAGGGGAGAGGGAAATAGTGACGTACCAAGCATTTTATCGTGTGTATCGACCACAATCTTTTCGAGAAATGTCAGGTCAAGCACATGTCAAAAGAACGCTACAAAATGCTCTCCTAGCGAATAAAACGACTCATGCTTACTTATTTTCTGGGCCACGTGGTACAGGAAAAACAAGTACAGCTAAAATCTTTGCTAAAGCTTTAAATTGCGAGCATGCGCCATCAAAAGAGCCTTGTAATGAGTGTGCTACCTGTCTAAGTATTACAGATGGCTCTCATCCAGATGTTATTGAATTTGATGCAGCTTCGAATTCACGTGTTGAAGAGATTAGAGATATTATAGAAAAGGTGCGCTTTGCACCCGCAAATAGCCGATACAAAGTGTATATTATTGACGAAGTGCATATGCTTTCTACAAGTGCCTTTAATGCACTATTAAAAACATTAGAAGAACCACCCCCACATGCTGTATTTATTTTAGCAACGACAGAGCCTCATAAATTGCCTGCTACGATCATTTCTCGTTGTCAGCGCTTTGATTTTAAACGACTTTCTACTAATGATATTATTGAACGTATGAAGGTTGTTTTAGAAGATATTGACTTGCCTTATGAAGAACAAGGTTTAAAGGTGATTGCACAATCAGCCGCAGGGGGAATGCGTGATGCGTTAAGCTTATTAGACCAAGTAGTTTCATTCAGTGGGGAAAAATTAAAGCTTGAGGATACATTGCTTGTTACCGGCTCAATTAGTCAGGATGTTTTTTATGACTTAGCTGAGGCGCTTAAAGAGAAAGATGTTGCGCAAATGCTGGCACTATTAGAGCAGCTTATTGCAGATGGTAAGGACCCACTGCGTCTTTCAGAAGATTTAATTACATTTTTCCGTGATTTATTATTACTGCAAATAAGTGACGACTTAGCTGAATTATTAGAACTTGTGTCACCTGAGGAGCGTGTATTTACATTAGCACATGAATTTGCGCCAGATATGCTCTATGGCTATATCGATATCCTTGCTAAAACACAGCAAGAAATGCGATTTTCTCACCATACGAAAATTTATTTAGAAACAGCGTTATTAAAAATGGTACAGTTTTCGGGGGGAGCTACAAATCAAGGTGCTACGACAAATGAAGTAGCATTAAGTCCAGAACTTGCTCAAAAAATTGTGGCACTTGAGCAAACGGTTCAACAACTATCCTTACAATTACAAACAGGAGCATCTCCACAAGCAACACAGGCTCCCAAAGAGCAACGACCACGCGCCAAAAGTCCAAACGGTTATAAAGCACCAACTGGTCGTATTCAAGAGGTGCTAAAGGATGCGACAAAGCAAGATGTGCAGCGTATAAAATCTGGATGGGCACAAGCGCTAAGTCAAATGCAAAAATCACAATCAGCCCTTTTGGCAGAAGCTGAGCCTGTTGCGGCATCTTCGAGTGCTTTTGTGTTAAAATTCAAGTATGATATTCATTGTCAGATGGTTGCTGATAATCAGTCCCTAAAGGCTCATTTTACACAATTGATTGCTGGGCAAACTGGTACAACGTATGAAATGCTATGTATACCAGAGGAATCTTGGTTAAAGATGCGAGAAGAGTTTATTCGTGACCATGGTCTGCAGCAACGCAAGCAAACAACAGCAGCTTCAGAGCATGAGGAGGAGCTGGAGCTATTAGAGCCGCCACCAGCAGAAATGTCAGAAGAACCATTTATTGATGATGCTCAACCTCTTGCTTCACAGGACCCTCTTGTGACAGAGGCAGAAAAATTATTTGGGAAAGACTTTGTTGAAGTAGTGGAAGATTAAATTTTAGGAGGAAAATATTTATGCGTGGAATGGGAAATATGCAAGGTATGATGAAAAAGATGCAAAAAATGCAAAAGGAAATGATGGAGGCACAAGAAGCGTTAAATGCAGAGCAATTTGAAGGCACTGCTGGCGGCGGCATGGTAAAAGTCATTGTGTCTGGTCAACGTGAAGTAGTAGAAGTAAATCTTGATGAATCAGTGGTGGACCCAGAAGATATCGAAATGCTACAAGACCTAATTGTGATTGCAACAAATGAAGCGTTGAAAAAGGTAGAAGAAAAAACAAACTCAACAATGGGTAAATTCACACAAGGCTTAAACCTTCCATTCTAGGAGGTCATTGATATGTACTACCCAGAACCAATATCAAAATTAATTGATAGTTTTATGAAATTGCCAGGTATCGGGCCGAAAACCGCGGCTCGTCTGGCGTTTTTTGTGTTGTCAATGAAAGAAGATGATGTTTTATCTTTTTCTAAAGCATTAATTGATGCTAAACGTAATTTAAGCTACTGTTCTGTTTGTGGCAATATAACAGATGTTGATCCATGCCATATTTGTACGGATAAACAGCGAGATCATTCTGTTATCTGTGTTGTGCAAGATACGAAAGATGTCATCGCCATGGAAAAAATGCGCGATTATAATGGTATGTATCATGTATTACAGGGTGCGATTTCACCGATGGATGGTATTGGACCAGAGGATATTAACGTTGCTTCCTTATTAGTTCGTTTACAGGATGAAAGTGTTCAAGAGCTTATTTTAGCTACAAACTCAACAATTGAGGGTGAAGCAACGGCTATGTACATATCTCGACTTGTAAAGCCGTCAGGTATTCGTACAACGCGTATTGCACATGGTTTACCAGTAGGTGGAGATTTAGAATATGCTGATGAGGTAACGTTATCTAAAGCAATGGAAGGCCGAAGAGAGTTATGAGTGAGGGATTGCTATGTTCTTCCGTAGTAAAAGAAAGTTAAAAAAAGAATTCGATGATAAACTTGTAAATCTTATGAAGGCAACAAAAGAGGATTTGCAACAGGCAAAGGTCATAGAAGAATTAATGGATGACTATGATCTTGAAATTATTGCCCAACGCAAAGCAACAGAAAGCATTCATTTTTATTTATTTAAGGAAGCTAGAATCCGTAAAATATTATTAAAATAGGTCCTACTAAGCATTCATAGAAGCAAAACAGGAAACATAAACTTTCATAGTTATTCTATTTAAGGAGGTAGCCATATGTCATGGTTAGTAATTATGAGTATTTGTGTTCCTGTAGGGCTTCTTTTTCTTTATGTCATAATAAGACATGCTAAGCTAGGTAAAATATTAGAGGGACTATCTGTGTTTTGGTTTAGATTTGCATTTGCCTTTCTATTATTATTTATGATTCATTTAGGTATTGGTTATCTTGGATATAATGTGCCAATCAATTTATTCTCAGTGCTAACAATTGCTATTTTAGGTATTCCAGGCGTTTTAGGGATAACAGCTTTAATATTTTTTCTATAAAACACTTGCAATATAAAAATATTATGGTATATTTATAAAAGTCGCTAATACAACAGCTTGAAACAAAAAAGTAAATAAAATTTTATGTTGACACTTTGTTTGTGGCGTGATATTATATAAAAGTTGCTGTCGAGAAGCGAACGGCAACGAATAAATGAACCTTGAAAACTGAACAAGCAAAACGTAATCAATAAATTTTAGTAGCTTACTTTGGTAAGTGAACGAAATAATTTTGGACATCGAATGAAGATGAGATGCCAGCAAAACAATTTGAGCAAATCAAATTTCTTTTTATGGAGAGTTTGATCCTGGCTCAGGACGAACGCTGGCGGCGTGCCTAATACATGCAAGTCGAGCGAACAGAGGAGGAGCTTGCTCCTCTGACGTTAGCGGCGGACGGGTGAGTAACACGTGGGTAACCTACCCTGTAGTTGGGGATAACTCCGGGAAACCGGGGCTAATACCGAATGATACTTGGAAACACATGTTTCTGAGTTGAAAGATGGTTCTGCTATCGCTACAGGATGGACCCGCGGCGCATTAGCTAGTTGGTGAGGTAACGGCTCACCAAGGCGACGATGCGTAGCCGACCTGAGAGGGTGATCGGCCACACTGGGACTGAGACACGGCCCAGACTCCTACGGGAGGCAGCAGTAGGGAATCTTCCACAATGGGCGAAAGCCTGATGGAGCAACGCCGCGTGAGTGAAGAAGGTTTTCGGATCGTAAAACTCTGTTGTAAGGGAAGAACAAGTACAGTAGTAACTGGCTGTACCTTGACGGTACCTTATTAGAAAGCCACGGCTAACTACGTGCCAGCAGCCGCGGTAATACGTAGGTGGCAAGCGTTGTCCGGAATTATTGGGCGTAAAGCGCGCGCAGGCGGTCCTTTAAGTCTGATGTGAAAGCCCACGGCTCAACCGTGGAGGGTCATTGGAAACTGGGGGACTTGAGTGCAGAAGAGGAAAGTGGAATTCCAAGTGTAGCGGTGAAATGCGTAGAGATTTGGAGGAACACCAGTGGCGAAGGCGACTTTCTGGTCTGTAACTGACGCTGAGGCGCGAAAGCGTGGGGAGCAAACAGGATTAGATACCCTGGTAGTCCACGCCGTAAACGATGAGTGCTAAGTGTTAGGGGGTTTCCGCCCCTTAGTGCTGCAGCTAACGCATTAAGCACTCCGCCTGGGGAGTACGGTCGCAAGACTGAAACTCAAAGGAATTGACGGGGGCCCGCACAAGCGGTGGAGCATGTGGTTTAATTCGAAGCAACGCGAAGAACCTTACCAGGTCTTGACATCCCGTTGACCACTGTAGAGATATAGTTTCCCCTTCGGGGGCAACGGTGACAGGTGGTGCATGGTTGTCGTCAGCTCGTGTCGTGAGATGTTGGGTTAAGTCCCGCAACGAGCGCAACCCTTGATCTTAGTTGCCATCATTTAGTTGGGCACTCTAAGGTGACTGCCGGTGACAAACCGGAGGAAGGTGGGGATGACGTCAAATCATCATGCCCCTTATGACCTGGGCTACACACGTGCTACAATGGACGATACAAACGGTTGCCAACTCGCGAGAGGGAGCTAATCCGATAAAGTCGTTCTCAGTTCGGATTGTAGGCTGCAACTCGCCTACATGAAGCCGGAATCGCTAGTAATCGCGGATCAGCATGCCGCGGTGAATACGTTCCCGGGCCTTGTACACACCGCCCGTCACACCACGAGAGTTTGTAACACCCGAAGTCGGTGAGGTAACCTTTTGGAGCCAGCCGCCGAAGGTGGGATAGATGATTGGGGTGAAGTCGTAACAAGGTAGCCGTATCGGAAGGTGCGGCTGGATCACCTCCTTTCTAAGGATATTTTCGGAATACAAACCTTGGGTTTGTACGATTACGTTTTGCTGTTCAGTTTTGAAGGTTCATTCTTCTGAATGAAATACTTCAAAATCATGTACTCCTGTTATTCTCAACAATAGAAGCAGGTAGTAGCTTTGTTCTTTGAAAACTGGATAAAACGACATTGAAATTGTAACAAACACATTTATTTTTTAAGTTTTTTAGGCTTAATAATTTAAGGGTTTTGAGATACGAGTTAGACAAGGAAGCGATTGAGTGAGTAAAGGAGCGTACCTCTGTACGTGACTGAGCGAGCGAATGAAGCTGACGCTGGATAACGATGTATATCGAAAGCCGACGGTTAAGTTATTAAGGGCGCACGGCGAATGCCTTGGCACTAGGAGCCGAAGAAGGACGGCACTAACACCGATATGCTTCGGGGAGCTGTAAGTGAGCTTTGATCCGGAGATTTCCGAATGGGGGAACCCACTACGTTTAATGGCGTAGTATCTTGACGTGAATACATAGCGTCTTGAAGGCAGACCCAGGGAACTGAAACATCTAAGTACCTGGAGGAAGAGAAAGAAAAATCGATTCCCTGAGTAGCGGCGAGCGAAACGGGAAGAGCCCAAACCAAGAGGCTTGCCTCTTGGGGTTGTAGGACACTCTATACGGAGTTACAAAAGAGCGAGTTAGATGAAGCGACTTGGAAAGGTCCGCCAGAGCAGGTAATAGCCCTGTAGTCGAAAGTTCGTTCTCTCCTGAGTGGATCCTGAGTACGGCGGAACACGTGAAATTCCGTCGGAATCCGGGAGGACCATCTCCCAAGGCTAAATACTACCTAGTGACCGATAGTGAACCAGTACCGTGAGGGAAAGGTGAAAAGCACCCCGGGAGGGGAGTGAAAGAGAACCTGAAACCGTGTGCCTACAAGTAGTTAGAGCCCGTTCATGGGTGATAGCGTGCCTTTTGTAGAATGAACCGGCGAGTTACGATTACGTGCAAGGTTAAGCTGTAGAAGGCGGAGCCGCAGCGAAAGCGAGTCTGAATAGGGCGAAGTAGTACGTGGTCGTAGACCCGAAACCAGGTGATCTACCCATGTCCAGGGTGAAGGTAAGGTAACACTTACTGGAGGCCCGAACCCACGCACGTTGAAAAGTGCGGGGATGAGGTGTGGGTAGCGGAGAAATTCCAATCGAACTTGGAGATAGCTGGTTCTCTCCGAAATAGCTTTAGGGCTAGCCTCGTGATGAGAATACTGGAGGTAGAGCACTGTTTGGACTAGGGGGCCATCCCGGTTTACCGAATTCAGACAAACTCCGAATGCCAGATATTTATACACGGGAGTCAGACTGCGAGTGATAAGATCCGTAGTCAAAAGGGAAACAGCCCAGACCACCAGCTAAGGTCCCAAAGTAATCGTTAAGTGGAAAAGGATGTGGCGTTGCACAGACAACCAGGATGTTGGCTTAGAAGCAGCCATCATTTAAAGAGTGCGTAATAGCTCACTGGTCGAGTGACGCTGCGCCGAAAATGTATCGGGGCTAAACGATTCACCGAAGCTGTGGATTGACATCTACGATGTCAGTGGTAGGAGAGCGTTCTAAGGGCGTTGAAGTCAGACCGGAAGGACTGGTGGAGCGCTTAGAAGTGAGAATGCCGGTATGAGTAGCGAAAGACGGGTGAGAATCCCGTCCACCGTATGACTAAGGTTTCCTGAGGAAGGCTCGTCCGCTCAGGGTTAGTCGGGACCTAAGCCGAGGCCGATAGGCGTAGGCGATGGACAACAGGTTGATATTCCTGTACCACCTCCTCACCGTTTGAGAAATGGGGGGACGCAGGAGGATAGGGTAAGCGCGCTGTTGGAAATGCGCGTCCAAGCAGTAAGGCGTGTGTGTAGGCAAATCCGCACACTGTAACGCCAAGCTGTGATGGCGAGTCCGTATGGACGAAGTTCCTGATTTCACACTGCCAAGAAAAGCCTCTATCGAGGTGAGAGGTGCCCGTACCGCAAACCGACACAGGTAGTCGAGGAGAGAATCCTAAGGTGTGCGAGAGAACTCTCGTTAAGGAACTCGGCAAAATGACCCCGTAACTTCGGGAGAAGGGGTGCTCTGTTAGGGTGAAAGCCCGAGAGAGCCGCAGTGAATAGGCCCAGGCGACTGTTTAGCAAAAACACAGGTCTCTGCAAAACCGTAAGGTGACGTATAGGGGCTGACGCCTGCCCGGTGCTGGAAGGTTAAGAGGAGTGGTTAGCGCAAGCGAAGCTACGAATTGAAGCCCCAGTAAACGGCGGCCGTAACTATAACGGTCCTAAGGTAGCGAAATTCCTTGTCGGGTAAGTTCCGACCCGCACGAAAGGCGTAACGATCTGGGCACTGTCTCAACGAGAGACTCGGTGAAATTATAGTACCTGTGAAGATGCAGGTTACCCGCGACAGGACGGAAAGACCCCGTGGAGCTTTACTGTAGCCTGATATTGAATTTTGGTACAACTTGTACAGGATAGGTAGGAGCCAGAGATCTCGGAGCGCCAGCTTCGAAGGAGGCGTCGGTGGGATACTACCCTGGTTGTATTGAAATTCTAACCCATGCCCCTTAGCGGGGCAGGAGACAGTGTCAGGCGGACAGTTTGACTGGGGCGGTCGCCTCCTAAAAGGTAACGGAGGCGCCCAAAGGTTCCCTCAGAATGGTTGGAAATCATTCGTAGAGTGTAAAGGCACAAGGGAGCTTGACTGCGAGACCGACAAGTCGAGCAGGGTCGAAAGACGGGCTTAGTGATCCGGTGGTTCCGCATGGAAGGGCCATCGCTCAACGGATAAAAGCTACCCCGGGGATAACAGGCTTATCTCCCCCAAGAGTCCACATCGACGGGGAGGTTTGGCACCTCGATGTCGGCTCATCGCATCCTGGGGCTGTAGTCGGTCCCAAGGGTTGGGCTGTTCGCCCATTAAAGCGGTACGCGAGCTGGGTTCAGAACGTCGTGAGACAGTTCGGTCCCTATCCGTCGTGGGCGTAGGAAATTTGAGAGGAGCTGTCCTTAGTACGAGAGGACCGGGATGGACACACCGCTGGTGTACCAGTTGTCTTGCCAAAGGCATCGCTGGGTAGCTATGTGTGGACGGGATAAGTGCTGAAAGCATCTAAGCATGAAGCCCCCCTCAAGATGAGATTTCCCATTACGCAAGTAAGTAAGATCCCTCAAAGACGATGAGGTAGATAGGTTCGAGGTGGAAGTGTGGCGACACATGGAGCTGACGAATACTAATCGATCGAGGACTTAACCAAAACCAGTTTGACGCAATTCAATGCCCGTTTATCCAGTTTTGAAAGAATAATTCTTTCAACCAAAAGAGAGCTTCAAGCTACAAATTGAAGGTCAAATATAGTCTAGTGATAATGGCAAAGAGGTCACACCCGTTCCCATCCCGAACACGGAAGTTAAGCTCTTTCGCGCCGATGGTAGTTGGGGGCTTCCCCCTGTGAGAGTAGGACATCGCTAGGCAATCTATATAGAAAAGCAGTTAGCGTTTAGCTGACTGCTTTTTTTGCGTATCTATTATAAAAAACAAAACCATATTTATTTATAAACCTATGAAATGTTAGACTTTAATGGAATGACATGAACATAGAGAGGGGAGAAATAAATTGGCAACTGGGGAATATCGTGAGGAAATTTATATTGAACAAGAAAAACTACAGGAATTTATTCAAAATAAAGAGGAATGGGCAGTTTTAATACCGGGTTATTTGCATCATGAATTTCCTAATGATCAAGATATGATATGGGTCTTTCAAGGCGACTTTGGCCTTATTCAAAAGGCGGTAAAAGTAGAGCTTAAGGTGAAACCATCACAACCATATCAGGTCCTATTTGACATAGTAGGCTTATCAGATCCGATAAATGGTGATGGATCATTTGAAATCAAAGAAAATGAAAATCATTCATGCCAGCTGATTGGCAGCTTAACAATGAAGGCTAGCGGTTTTTTAGCAGGAATAATGAACCCAGTGTTAGAAAAGTTTGTACCACAATTAGTTGAGCAATTAGTAAAAGAAATGGCTATTAAAGCAGCAAAGTAATGATTTTATTTAATAAGCCAACTATAATAAATTATAGCTCGATGCCTTTTGTAAAAGGCCCAGTTTAATTTGATTGTTGTTTTCCTCCAGCTAAAAGCGTATTCAAAAATTTTTGAATGCGCTAGTTTATACATAAAAAATCTACCTTTATAACGTTTCAATCTTTTGAAAAATCTCTTTGTAAAGAATATCTAATTCTTTTTCATCTTTTAAATAGAAATACCAAGTATCTTCTCTATTTGCATTGTTGTTAGGTAAATAAATTGTTGTATGGGAACCGTTATTTAATGATTCCCAATGAGCGGTTTCATAGGTAATCCCTTCTCTTGTAAATGGAAAATGACGTTTGGTTGAATCCAAAAAAATAATAGGTATTTTAGAATTATCATAAACTTGAGCAAATCTATCATCTGATGCTTCTTCAAACATCATTGGTGTTATCATAACAGCATCAAAATTCAATGTACCTTCACTAAATTCATCTAATGTAATTGGTTCGAAATGAATTTTTTCGTTATTTAATTCAGGAATATCACCAACAACAGCAATTTTTAAAGGTGTTCCATCATATTTAACTTCATTGTTTGAACACGCCCCTAATAATAACAAGCCTACTATTAATAAAATTTTTTTCAAATTTATTCTCCTCTTTTTCGTCACGCTATCTTTTTATGAACTAATTATATATTAGCATTCTATAAATATTCCTAGAAACCTTGTTATGCTATCATTTTATTTATTGGGTATAAGCGGTTTTCCACTGCAAATGCACGAATGCAATGTTTATCAAAGTCAAGTGAATCCGAGAAATTAAACAACGTCAAATACCACTGTAGCAACTCCTTTAAAACGCATTATCCCCTTTTATGATTAGATGATTTATTGAATAGAGAAGGGAGAGCTTTGTTATCGCGTTATAATCTCGTATAATTATAAAGAAGAATATAACGAAAATAGGTGTTTGGTTTGCAAAAGAAAAGGCCAATTGTAGAAGGATTAGAGCATTTTCGACAACAACAAAATATTTCTTTTCATGTGCCAGGGCATAAGCATGGTGAGTTATCCCAGCTTCCACAGGCATTTAAAGATGTGATGCGTTATGATGTCACGGAATTATCAGGGTTGGATGATTTACATTACCCTGAGGAAATGATATTCGAAGCAGAAAATTTATTGGCAAAGACATATGGAGCCATGAAGAGCTTCTTTTTAGTTGGGGGCTCTACGGTTGGTAATTTAGCAATGATTTATGCAACTTGTCAGGCAGGGGATACAATTATTGTGCAACGCAATGCGCATAAATCTATTTTTCATGCGATTGAGCTTGTTGGTGCAAAGCCTATATTTGTGTCACCACAATGGGACGAGCGCACATTAACAGCTACATATGTTAGTTATAGAAATTTAAAGGAAGTCATTGAGCGCTATGCAGAGGCGAAAGCAGTTATCCTAACATATCCTACTTATTATGGGGTGGCTTCACCTGATATACAACAGCAAATTGCTTATTGTCATGAAAAAGGAATTCCTGTATTGGTGGATGAGGCACATGGTGCACATTTCAATGCTTGTACTTTATTTCAGCCATCTGCTTTATCGCTTGGGGCTGATGTTGTTGTACAATCGGCACATAAAACATTACCTGCTATGACAATGGCATCCTTTATGCATGTTAACTCACAATTCATCGATGCGGATCGGATCCATTATTATTTACGCATGCTGCAATCTAGCAGTCCATCCTATCTATTATTAGCTTCATTAGATGATGCACGTCACTATGTACAGACATATCTAGAGAGTGATGGGGCATATATAATAGAAAAAAGAAATCAATGGATTGAAGCGTTACGATCAATTGGTTCATTAGAAGTTATTGAGGTAGATGACCCTCTTAAATTGTTGCTACGTGTTGATGGCTATAGTGGTTTTCAATTACAGCAAGCATTGGAGAAGCAGCATGTTTATGGAGAGCTGGCTGATGCACATCAGGTGTTACTGATGCTCCCTTTGCTAAAGCAAGGGCATAACTATCCATTTGCAGAAATTCGCGTGCGCATAAAGGATGCTGTCACGATGCTTGTTGATACAGCAAAAACAACTAATAAAGCAGCTTGGCAAACAGCCTATCAGTTTACACCAATTACTGAGCCTGTGTATACATTTAATGAGATTGCCTCATTAACTAAAGAGTGGTTACCTTATATGCGTACAATTGGGCGAATTGCAGCAAGTATGGTCATTCCATATCCGCCGGGTATTCCATTACTTGTTCCTGGGGAGAAAATAACGGTGGCAAAGCTGAGCCAGTTAGAGGAATTACTAGCAGTAGGTGCTACATTTCAGGGGCAACATCGTTTAACAGAGAAAATGATTCAGGTCATTAAATAGTTGGAGGCAAAACAGCATGAATAGCAATTTATTTATTACATTTGAAGGTCCAGAGGGTGCTGGTAAAACAACCATTATTGAAAAAATAACAGAGCGACTTGCACAGGCAAATATTGATGTGTTAGCAACAAGAGAACCAGGTGGCATTGAAATTGCAGAAAAAATAAGAACGATTATTTTAAATCCTGCACATACGGCTATGGATGAGCGAACAGAAGCATTGCTATATGCGGCAGCAAGAAGTCAGCACTATTTTGAAAAAGTTCGTCCTGCTTTAGATGCTGGAAAGCTGGTAATATGTGATCGCTTTATTGATTCATCATTAGCTTATCAAGGTTATGCAAGAGGGATAGGCATTAATGAGGTGCTTGCCATTAATGAGTTTGCAATCGGTAAGAAGCTACCTGATGTAACAATTTTATTTGATCTTGCACCAGAGGTTGGCTTAGCACGTATTCATGCAACTGGCAGTCGTGAGGTAAATCGTTTAGATGTTGAAAGTTTAGCATTTCATCAAAAGGTACGTGAAGGCTATTTACAACTTGTGGAGCAGTATCCAGAGCGTATACGTGTGGTGAATGCAGAGCAAGCTATTGAGGATGTTATTGAAGATGTATGGTCATTATTATTAGAAGCAATGCAGTAAATGCATGAAGTTGTCTTCAAAATTGTGATATAATGATATTATCCATTATTATATCTATGTCAACATGTTTAGATAAAGTCGATTTAGATGAATTTTATAAAAGGGGTGAGTGCGAATGAAGTTAGTCGTAGCTGTAGTACAAGATCAGGATAGCGGCCGGTTATCGAATGCTTTAACGAAAAATCAGTTTCGTGCAACTAAATTAGCGAGCACAGGAGGATTTTTACGTTCTGGAAATACGACGTTTCTTATAGGAACTGAAGACTCTCTCATACCCAAACTATTAGATATAATTCGGGACAATTGTCGAGCACGAGAGCAAATGGTTGCACCAGTTTCTCCATTAGGTGGGAATGCTGACTCCTATATCCCTTATCCAGTAGAGGTAGAGGTGGGAGGAGCCACTGTTTTTGTTTTACCAATTGAACAATTCCATCATTTTTAAGGTAGTAAAGATTTGAATATGAGGCTGATTGCTGCAAAGCCTTCAGCCTACTTTATAATCCTGACGCAATTATGCTAAGGAGAAATTGATACAGATGGTGGGGCGAATCCAACTTGAAAATTAATCAAGATATACGTGTTGGGGTAAATACCAGTCATAAAGAGCCACTACAAAATAATAATCAAAATAACCGATTTGGAGATCTGGTTGTTAAGCAAGGGTCGAAGCTGGAAACAGAGCAATTAACACGTTTACTAGGCGATATTTCTACTGCGGGTGATCGTGTTGCAAGATCACGTAATTTACGAGAGCTTGCTAGGTTTAAAATGCTTGTAAAACGCTTTCTCCAAGAAACGGTAGAGCATGGTATGGAGTTGAAGCAATCACATACATGGAATCGCTTTGGTGAGGGAAGACGCCTAAAAATTATTGACACGATTGATGCGCGTCTAGTGGAACTTGCTCAGGATATTTTAGATGAGGAAAAGGAAGCGATTGACCTGCTCGATAAAATCGGTGAGATTAAAGGCTTACTAATTAATTTATATATGTAAAACCCGTGTCTCATTGTTAAGATAGGCGCGGGCTTTTTTCAAGTATTGATTTGCAGCACTGCAATGTTTCTAGACAAAAGTGATAACACTTTAGGTATAGATACAGGAAGGAATTTACTATATGAGCAAGAATGTTGAAGAGCTATTCACGCTACAACCAGTCGTAATGAAGCAACTTCAAACGATTTTTGACAAAAATAGATTAGCACACGCATATATTTTTGACGGTGAAAAAGGGACAGGCAAGGCTGATATTATGCACTTTTTTGTCAAATTAATGCTATGTGAGCAACCAACTAACAATGTTCCATGTGAAACATGTCGAAATTGCAGACGTGTGGATTCGGGAAATCATCCGAATGTTCATCAAATTTATCCAGAAGGTCAGTTTATAAAAATTGATCAAATGCGGGAATTAATTGGAGAAATGAAGATGATGGGTGTTGAGGAAGGGCGTAAAATTTATGTGCTTCATCATGCAGACCGCCTTAATGTAGCCTCTGCTAATATGATACTTAAATTTTTAGAGGAGCCAGATGGAGAGGTCACTGCTATTTTATTAACAGAGCAAATGCAGTCCATTCTTCCAACTATCCGATCACGCTGTCAGCATATTAAATTTCAAAAATTGCCACGTCATGTTTTATTAAAGCATTTGCAGGACAACAATATTTCTTATGCAATGGCTTCAACAGTGAGCATGATGACAAATGAGCTCGAAATGGCTCTAACTTTAGCAAATAATGAGCAATTTGCACTTGCTCGAAAAACAGTGTTAAAATTAGTAGACGCCATTCAGCAAAATGTACATGAAGCAATGCTTATTGTATATGATGAGTGGTTGCCACATTTTAAAGAAAAGGGCGAGATGGAGCAAGCATTGGATTTATTACTATTTGCTTACCGTGATATAGTGTCAATAAAAGCTAATCCCGAAGCAGCTTGTACTTATCCAGACATGTTACCGCTATTTAAAGAAGCCGCTTTACATTCCACTTATGAAAAATTATCTAAGCAAATGGAAGCTATTTTACAGGCGCGTGCATCATTACAGCGTAACATGAATAGGACGTTATTGATGGAGCAGTTAATGCTAAATCTGCAGGAGGGATATACATTTGTATAATGTAGTAGGAGTCCGCTTTAAAAAGGCGGGTAAAATATATTATTTTGACCCAGCATCATTTCCACTAGAGGACAGTCAGTATGTGATTGTTGAAACCGCTCGCGGCATAGAGTATGGTAAAGTAGTTGTTCCTCAAAAAGTGGTAGGTGATAATGATGTTGTATTACCACTTAAACAAGTGCTTCGCCCAGCGGATGAGCGTGATCGTATACAGGTTGAGGAAAATGCAGCAGAATCAAAGCGTGCATTTGAACTAGCTAGTATGAAAATTATTGAGCATAAGCTAGAGATGAAGCTCGTAGATGTTGAATATACATTTGATCGTAATAAAATTATTTTTTACTTTACGGCTGAAGGACGAGTTGATTTTAGGGATCTTGTAAAAGATTTAGCTTCTGTTTTTAGAACACGTATTGAACTTCGTCAAATTGGTGTGCGTGATGAAGCAAAGCTATTAGGAGGCATTGGTCCATGTGGCCGAATGCTTTGCTGTTCTACATTTTTAGGCGATTTTGATCCTGTTTCTATTAAAATGGCGAAAGATCAAAACTTATCATTAAATCCTTCAAAAATATCAGGTCTTTGCGGTCGTTTAATGTGCTGCTTAAAGTATGAAAATGATGAATATGAAGAAGCAAAAGAGGGCATGCCAGATATTGGTGAAATTACAATGACACCAGATGGTCGTGGAAAAGTTATAGGTTTAAATGTGCTGGAAAGACTTATTCAAGTATATTTACAGGAGCAAGAGCGCACAGTGGAGTATACACTAGAAGAACTGCTAGCATGCGAAAAAAATCTTATATAAGATAGAGAATTTAACGAGGTGGCTTGGGTGAAGGACCGTAATTTCTTAGATACTGTTATGGAGTTCGAACAACAGCTCGAAGCAATGCAGGAGCAATTTGGTGCATTGAAACAATTTGTAGCGTTAATGATGGAAGAGCATAAGGCGCTTGAAACAGAAAATCATCATCTTCGTACACGACTAGAAGAACTACTTTCTAACACAAACTCCGTACAAGCTGCTGAAGTAAAGAAAGAGAGTCCACTAGATATTGGTGAGGGGTATGATAACCTAGCACGTTTATACCAAGAAGGCTTCCACGTTTGCCATGTTCATTTTGGAAGTTCACGTAAAGGTGAAGATTGTCTGTTTTGTCTATCATTTTTAAATAAACAAAATGCGTAACAGAAGGCTGATTCCCACTACGGTGGTATCAGTCTTTTATTTTGTAGAGTAGGAGGAGTATGCTTGGAAAAATGGCTAAAGGATGATGAACGTTTAGATTATTTACTGGCTGAGAATTTACGTATTATTCAAAGTCCCTCTGTTTTTTCGTTTTCATTAGATGCAGTGTTGCTTTCGAAATTTGTCACTATCCCGTATCATAAGGGAAAGATTGTTGATTTATGCTCAGGAAATGGTGTTATTCCACTCTTTTTAAGTGCACGTACAAAAGGACAAATTATAGGGGTGGAAATTCAGCCGCGTTTATTTGATATGGCAGAGAGAAGTATTAGCTATAACAAGCTAGAGGATCAAATTCACATGGTGCTTGGTGATGTAAAGGAAGTACCAAAGCAGCTAGGCATTGAAAAATTTGATGTTGTTACTTGTAATCCACCTTATTTCTTAGCGCACGAGGCAAGTGATAAAAATTTAAGTGAACATTATGCTATTGCCCGTCATGAATTATATTTAACATTAGAAGAGGCAATCCAATCGACGAGTAAATTGTTAAAGCAAGGTGGAAAGGCAGCATTTGTTCATCGGCCTGGTCGCTTATTAGATATTGTGACAGCCATGCGTGCTAATCGTTTGGAGCCAAAACGTATGCAGCTTGTGTACCCGAAAAAAGGAAAAGAAGCTAATACATTATTAATAGAAGGAATCAAGGATGGGAAGCCGGATTTAAAAATATTACCACCTTTGTATGTCTATAATGAGGATAATGAATATACAGCTGAAGTGAGAGAAATTCTTTATGGAAAAGAGCAATAGTCATTATTTCTATGTGTTAGAATGTGCTGATCAATCTTTGTACGCAGGCTATTCAAATAATGTTGAGAAGCGTGTAGCTGTACATAACGCTGGTAAAGGGGCAAAATATACAAGAGCTAGAGGACCAGTAAAATGTATTTATAAGGAAGCATTTGCAACAAAGCAGGAGGCCATGCGTGCTGAATATGCTTTTAAGCAATTAACAAGAGCACAAAAAATGAATTATATAAGGAGGGGTGAATGATGAAATCACAGAAAAGTACAATACACGATCAGACAGGTTGTTTATACCTAGTAGGAACACCTATTGGTAATCTAGAGGATATGAGTGTACGTGCACTTCGCATATTAAAAGAAGCTGATATTATCGCTGCTGAAGATACTAGAAATACAAAGAAGCTGTGTAACTACTTTGAAATCGAAACACCATTAATAAGCTACCATGAACATAATTTAGCAGTAGGAGGGGAAAAATTATTAGCCTTGCTACAGGAAGGAAAAACAATAGCATTGGTGAGTGATGCAGGCTTACCATGTATTTCTGATCCAGGTGCAGATATTGTTGAAAAAGCGATTGCTCAAAATTTCCCCGTTGTACCAATACCGGGTCCAAATGCAGCACTTTCTGCATTAATCGCCTCTGGATTAACGCCACAGCCATTTTTCTTTTATGGCTTTTTAAATAGAGGAAAAAAAGAGCGACGTCAGCAATTAGAGCAGTTAAAAAAACGCCAGGAAACCATTTTATTATATGAAGCGCCACATCGCTTAAAAGATACATTAAAGGATATGGAAGCGATTCTTGGCAATCGTCGCATTGTGTTAGCACGCGAACTTACAAAGAAATTTGAAGAATTTTTACGTGGTACATTGGCTGAAGCTGTAGAATGGGTTCAAACAGAGGAGATACGGGGCGAATTTTGTATTGTTTTAGAAGGAAATAGCAATGCTGAAGAGGAAAGTCAGGAAGAAGCCTACTGGCATTTAATGTCTGTTATTGAACATGTTGATTATTTGATGCATCAATCCAATAGTACATCGAAGGAAGCAATTAAAGAAGTGGCAAAACTGCGACAAGTGGCAAAACGAGATATTTACAATGAGTATCATAGTAACTAACAGTAAAGAGTTGCCTATATAGGTAGCTCTTTACTTTTGTATACAAAGGTCATTATAAGTAGTTTGTCATATGGGTATATTAAAATATATCGTAGTATTCTCTATAGAATGAAGCAAAAGAGAAAAACACCTAAACCACTGATTTGATTTAGGTGTAAAATGATTATTTTTTTAAGTTAGATTGAATTTCTTTTACTAACATTTCAGCGCCTTCTGGACTTAAAATTAATTTGCCTCCAACTAGACGAAGGTTATCATCTGAAACTTCACCAGTAACAGCACATGTCATATTAGGCATATATTTTTTTAAGATGATTTTATCATCATCCACATAGATTTCCAAAGCATCCTTTTCGGCAATACCTAGCGTACGGCGTAACTCGATAGGAATTACTACACGACCTAACTCATCGACTTTACGTACAATTCCTGTTGATTTCATAATAGTTTTCCTCCTAATTTATAAATGTTATATTGGTATTTCGTCAAATTTCGACATTTTTTCTTTGTCTGATAGTTATCATACCAAGTAATGCCATAAACGTCAATTAATTAATACACTAATATTATGATTTCTAAAAAATTTTTTAAGGAGAATGCATGATTTTTACTTATTTTAAAAGGTTTTTATTAAATATTTTTTTGACTAGTAAAAAGGATTCTTATTTAAGTCATTTAATGGATTAAATATATTATTCGACAATTTTCGCAATTGATAAACTTTCATTGAAACGAATTTCGTACTTCGTTAGAATAGAGAGTATATTGTAAAACAATGGAGGCAGTTCTTGTGAGTGAACAACATAAAACATTTTATATAACAACACCTATTTACTATCCAAGTGGGAAATTTCATATTGGTACGGCATATACAACGGTAGCATCTGATACAATGGCACGCTATAAACGTTTACGCGGCTATGATGTTCGTTTTTTAACAGGTATGGACGAGCATGGGCAAAAAATTCAAGAAAAAGCGGCTGAAGCGGGGAAACATCCTCAAGAATATGTAAATGAAATTGCAGATGCTGCGAAAAAGCTTTGGGCTTTAATGGATATTTCGTATGATGACTTTATTCAAACAACACAAGAAAGACATACAAAAGCTGTCGAAAAGATTTTTCAAAAGTTTTTAGACAATGGTGATATTTATAAAGGCGAATATGAGGGCTGGTATTGTACGCCATGTGAATCGTTCTTTACTGAAACGCAACTCGTTGATGGGAATTGCCCAGACTGTGGTCGTCCTGTACACAAAGTAAAAGAAGAGTCGTACTTCTTTAATATGAAGAAATACGCAGATCGTTTATTGGCTTATTATGAAGAGAATCTTGAATTTATTGAGCCAGAATCTCGAAAAAATGAAATGATTAATAATTTCATTAAACCAGGATTAGAAGACCTATCTGTATCAAGAACATCCTTTGATTGGGGAATTAAAGTACCTGGTGATCCAAAGCATGTTATTTATGTATGGGTGGATGCTTTAACAAACTATATTACATCTTTAGGTTATCTTTCAGAGGATGAAACATTATTCAACAAATATTGGCCAGCAGATGTGCATGTGGTAGGAAAAGATATTGTGCGCTTCCATACGATTTATTGGCCAATTTTCTTAATGGCATTAGATTTACCATTACCGAAAAAAGTATTTGCACATGGTTTTATTATGATGAAAGATGGGAAAATGTCTAAATCGAAGGGTAATGTTATTTATCCTGAAATGCTAATTGAGCGATATGGACTAGATGCGACACGTTATTTCCTTTTACGCGAATTACCATTTGGCGCTGATGGCGTATTTTCACCAGAATCATTTATTGAGCGTACAAATTTTGACCTTGCTAATGATTTAGGGAATTTATTAAACCGTACTATCTCAATGATTAATAAGTATTTCGATGGTGTGATTCCTACAGAAAATCTTGAACCGACAGAATTTGATGCAGCATTACAAGAGCAAGCAAAGTCGGTACGTATTAAATATGAAGAAAGTATGGAAAAAATGCAATTTAGTGTCGTACTGGCTGATTTATGGACGCTTGTATCACGAACAAATAAATATATAGATGAAACACAGCCTTGGGTATTAGCAAAAGAAGAGGCTGATAAACCAAAACTAGGCTCGGTTATGCGAAATTTGGCGGAAAGCTTACACCACATTGCTGTCATGTTACAACCATTTATGACAGCTACACCAAAACGTATCATCGATCAATTAGGACTGGATGACAAATTCTTAGCATGGGATACAATTGAAACATTCGGCAATACTATTCCAACAAACATTAAAGTGGTAGAAAAAGGCATACCTATTTTCCCTCGTTTAGAGAGCGAAGTTGAAATTGCCTATATTCGTGAGGAAATGCGTGGTTCTGTAAAGACACCTCAAGAGGAAGAAGTTAAAAAGACTTCAAAGGATAGGGAGATTCCAGAAATCCCTGAAATTACTATCGATGATTTTATGAAAATTGATTTGCGCGTAGCAACTGTTATAGCATGTGAGCCTGTTCCAAAAGCAGATAAATTATTAAAGCTTCAACTTGATTTAGGATACGAGCAACGCCAAGTAGTATCAGGGATTGCGAAATTCTATTCTCCTGATGAACTTATTGGTCAAAAGGTGGTTGTTGTAGCTAATTTAAAACCAGTTAAACTTCGAGGGGAATTATCTCAAGGAATGATTTTAGCTGGTGAAAAAGATGGAATTTTAAAATTAGCATCAGTAGACCAAAAACTTGAAAATGGCGCAAAAGTAAAGTAATAATGTAAAAAAAAGCCTGCTGAATAAAAAACATTCAGCAGGCTTTTCAAATCTGCGAGGAAATTGGTGGACTTATTATTTTGAGATAACTTATTTGTTGTGAAATCTATAATTTTATAGGTATATAGAACTAATATAGGTGCTAAACCTTAAGTGTAATGTCATAATAACAAATGGTTTGTAACAAAAATGTAATACTTATGAAAAATATGAAATAATAAATTTTAATAAAATCAAGGTTAGGTGAATGAAAATGTTTATAGATACTCATGTACACTTAAATGCAGATCAGTATGATGAAGACCTTCAAGAGGTGATTGATAGAGCTCTTGAAGCAAAAGTAGAAAAAATGGTTGTCATTGGTTTTGACCGTAAAACCATAGAAAGAACAATGCAATTGATTGAGCAGTATGATTTTATTTATGGTGTTATTGGCTGGCACCCAGTAGATGCCATTGATTGTACGCAAGAAGATTTAGAGTGGATTGAACAATTAGCATCACATCCAAAAATAGTTGGTATTGGTGAAACTGGCTTGGACTACTATTGGGATAAATCCCCAAAGGATGTTCAGCAAGCACTTTTCCGCAAACAAATTCAATTAGCGCAAAAGATTAATTTGCCAATCATTATTCATAACAGGGATGCAACAGGGGATGTTGTTCAAATTTTACGTGAAGAAAATGCAGCATCTGTTGGAGGTGTTATGCACTGCTTTAGCGGGAGTGTAGAAACAGCACGTGAATGTATAGCTATGAATTTTATGATTAGTCTTGGTGGGCCAGTAACATTTAAAAATGCACGTTTACCAAAGGAAGTGGCAATCGAAATACCTTTGGAGCACTTGATGATTGAAACAGATGCTCCATATTTAGCGCCACATCCATATCGCGGTAAGCGTAATGAGCCTGCTTTTGTGCCGCTAGTTGCAGAGGAAATTGCCCGTTTGAAAGAGTTGACAATCGAGGAAATTGCACAAGCCACAACGACCAATGCGAAAAATTTTTTTGGGATTGACAAGTAACTAGCTTAAATGCCTCCAATACTGGGTTTGTGGTTGGCAAAAACACAGAAGTCAATTTTCTGAGAAATACTTTCGGGTTGACAGTGCCAAAACTAGTCCGTATAATCCAACTTTGTATTAAGGAGGCGTTTTTTCATGTCAAATAATTCCATGAAAAACTTGTTCTTAGGATCATTGAGGAGTAAGCAAATGGTGATAAGAATTATTTCACTTGTCCTATTTGTGTCTGTCATTTCTTTCGTGCTTTATCAAGGTACGAAAAAAGCCGTAAAGCTTGAAGCAAACGGAGAAACAATCGAAGTATCAACACATGCCAAAACTGTAGAACAATTATTACAAGATCAAAATATAGATGTAGCAGAGCATGATAAAGTATCACCCTCTCTGAACACCAAAATTGTTAATGGATTAGCAATTACATGGGAACAGGCAAAAGAAGTAACAATTTCAGTTGATGGAAATCAGTCAAAAGTTTGGACAACTGAAACACTAGTGAAGGACATTTTGAAGGAAGCAAATATCGAAGTATCTGAACATGACGCTTTAGCGCAAGGTCTAGATACTGAACTAGGCGAAGACGGCAAAATTGACATCAAAAAAGCGTTTCAAGTGGTGCTTGTTGATGGTGTAAACAAAAAACAAGTATGGTCCACTTCGACTACGGTCGCTAACTTTTTAAAACAACAAGGAATTCAGCTAAATGAATTCGATCGTGTCGAGAATAACCCAGAGGACGTTATTACTCCAGAGAGTAAAATCAAAGTAGTTCGCGTAGAAAAGGTTATCGATGTAGTGGAAGACTCTTTAGATTTCGCAGTTGAAAAGAAACAGGATGCTTCATTGCTAAAAGGGAAAGAAAAAGTAGTGACAGCAGGTGAGAAAGGTTCAGTTTCTCGTACCTATGAAGTTGTCAAAGAAAATGGTAAGGTTGTAGCTAAAAATCTGCAATCTGAGAAAATTTTAAAACAACCAAAGACAAAGGTTGTTGCGGTTGGTACAAAAACAGTTGTTGCAACTGTAGCAGCAGCACCAACTGTATCGCGTGGTGCTGCTGAGCCAGCAAGTGGAAAAGAATTTTATGTTACAGCAACAGCCTATACGCCATACTGTAATGGATGCTCAGGCACATCAGCAACAGGTATCGATTTACGTTCAAACTCTGGCTTAAAGGTAATAGCAGTCGATCCGTCTGTTATTAGACTAGGTTCAAAAGTTTGGGTAGAAGGCTATGGTACAGCAATTGCTGCTGATACTGGTGGTGCCATTAAAGGCAATAAAATTGACGTACTTGTGCAAACAGATGCCCAAGCACGTAACTGGGGCCGTAAGAAAGTCCGTATAAAAGTATTAAATTAAAAAAATTGTAAAATTAATCAAAATGTTTTTCACTGAATGAAGCTTTCCTGTTTTGACTGGCGGGAAAGCCTTTTTTAATGGATTGTAATGTTAGAACGACGGATAGACCTTTTCAACTGCTGGATAGTGTGAGGCTTACCTTGAATTTCTGTACAAACTATATTGTGCAGTTGTAAAATGGTCAGAAGATAGGGTAGAAAAGAGGAGCCTTTGTGCAAATTAAAGAAATCATTGTTGTTGAAGGAAAAGATGATACAACAGCTATTAAACGAGCTGTACAGGCAGATACAATCGAAACAAATGGATCGGCTATATCTGCAGAAACATTAAAGCGAATCCAACATGCGCAGGAGAAGCGTGGTGTTATTGTATTTACTGACCCTGACTATCCAGGACGTCGAATACGTGCCATTATTGAGGAGCATGTTCAAGGAGTAAAGCATGCTTTTCTACCAAAAGCAAAAACAATTGCAAAGAATGGTAAAGGGTTAGGGATTGAGCACGCTGCTGATCAAGATATTCGTGAAGCTTTACAGCATGTTTATACCCCAAATTGCGATGTACCAAACGAAGATAATATTACGCTGGAAGATTTAATGACAGCGCATTTAATAGGTCACCCACAAGCAAAGCAGCGCCGTGAACGTCTGGGAGAAATCTTAAATATTGGTGCAACAAATGGTAAGCAGCTCCATAAAAGATTAAAGATGTTTCAAATTACAGAACAGCAATTTGGTGCGGCGGTCGCACAGTTAGATCAGGAGGAAAATAATGTATAAGGATATTGCGACACCAATACGAACACAAGAAATTTTAAAAAAATATGGATTTTCATTTAAAAAAAGCTTAGGGCAAAATTTTTTAATTGATCCTAATATTTTACGAAATATAGTAAGTCATGCAAATTTAACAGAAAACAGTGGAGCAATAGAAATTGGACCCGGTATTGGTGCATTAACAGAGCATTTAGCGAGAAATGCTAAAAAAGTTGTTGCCTTTGAAATCGATCAACGATTATTACCTGTACTAAATGACACACTTAGCCCATATAATAATATATCGATTGTCCATTCGGATATTTTAAAGGCAGATGTTGCGAAGGTTATTGCGGAGGAGATGCCAGGAATTGAGGATATTATGGTTGTTGCCAATTTGCCATATTACGTAACTACACCAATTTTAATGAAATTACTAAATGATCGATTACCGATTCGTGGCTTTGTTGTCATGATGCAAAAGGAAGTGGCAGACCGTATCATAGCGAAGCCGGGAACAAAGGAATATGGCTCACTATCAATTGCGATTCAATATTATGTGAAAGCGGATATTGCCATGACTGTGCCGAAAACAGTGTTTATGCCACAGCCTAATGTTGATTCTGCTGTTATCCGTCTTATTAAACATGATGAGCCACCAGTAAAAGTAATAGATGAGGATTTTTTATTTGTTGTAACACGTGCGTCTTTTGTACAGCGAAGAAAAACGATCTATAATAACCTGCAATCTGGTTTACCAAATGGTAAGGCACAAAAAGAACAGATTTTGGAGGCATTAACAGCAGCTAATATTGACCCAACACGTCGAGGAGAAACGCTTACGATTCAGGAGTTCGGAAAATTAGCGGATTCATTATATCCGATATTTGCAAAGTAAAAATTTTTGTTAACATTTTTTCTTAGGTGTAAAAAAATATCTATTTTTTTATAAAAAATAAGTTGACAAAATTTACGAGAGGCTGATAAAATATTATATTTTGTTGACATTTTTGGGCGGATCGTTTATACTGATTATTAGTGAGGTGTAAGCGAAAATGCCAAAAACTTTAGCGGACATTAAAAAGTCGTTGGATTGTCATTTGGGTAAACGTTTGCAATTAAAAGCAAACGGAGGTCGCAAGAAAACGGTTGAGTGTGCAGGGACATTGCGTGAAACATATCGCGCTATCTTTGTAGTGGAGCTCGATCAAGAAGACAATACGTGTAAGCGCGTATCGTACAGTTACACAGATATTTTAACTGAAGCAGTAGAGATTACATTTTTAGACGAAGCAAAAGCTGCTGTCGCAAAATAGTTTCTAGTTCTTATTTCTATATTTTAGAAACACTCATGTATGTTAAAAACTACATGGGTGTTTTGCGTTTTTATGGGCATACTAATAGCGTCAGCTGTTAAAGGAGGAGTTACTATGCCTAGAAAAGGTATCATGTCACCTCGATTAAAAGAAGAGATCGCAAAAGAACTTGGATTTTATGATGTTGTGCAAAGAGAAGGCTGGGGCGGCATAAAAGCTCGTGATGCTGGTAATATGGTGAAACGTGCCATTGAAATGGCTGAACGAGCAAGTAGTGAGCAAGAGCGTAAGTAGGCTATTCTTATTTTGATTCAGCAGGGATGAAAATCCTTACGAACACAACAAATACAGCTGACAATAGAGAACCGTTACGCCGAATAAGGTAAACGGTTCTTTTTTTCCATTTTCGTATGACCAATATGGTAAAATAAATTGAAAAATCTTGCGCGACAAAAAACTTTTTAGCTTGATTTTGTAGGTAGATAAACTGCTGCCAAATTAAGATAAAGCTTCAGGCGGATGTCACGAATTTGAAGGAGGAGCTTGTGAAGTGGGCTCAAAAAATTGGGACGCTATTACGTGGAGTCGTAATGGATGCGTGTGCTATAAGGGAGGAAGGAAAATGCTTTATGTAAAGGCGCCTGCAAAAATTAATTTAACATTAGATGTACTATATAAAAGACCAGATAATTTTCACGAAGTAGAGATGGTGATGACAACAGTCGATTTAGCTGATCGTATAAGTCTTGAATCTCGAGAAGATGGCATAATTCAAATTATTTCAACAGATAACTTTGTACCAACTGATCATCGCAACTTTGCTTATCAGGCAGCGCGCCTTATTAAAGATACATACAGCATTAGGCAAGGCGTATCCATTACGATTGAAAAGGAGATACCGATTGCGGCAGGGCTAGCGGGTGGCAGTAGCGATGCAGCTGCTACATTAAAGGGCTTAAATGAGCTATGGGAGTTAGACTTATCCATAGATGAATTAGCTGAGCTTGGTGCTAAAATCGGTTCAGATGTATCATTTTGCGTTTATGGTGGCACAGCATTAGCTACAGGACGTGGGGAAATAATAGAAGAATTACCAGCACCCCCTAATTGTTGGGTTGTCTTAGCTAAGCCAAAAATTGGCGTATCAACGGCTGAAGTATATGGCGGACTAAAGGTTGAGGGGCTAGAACATCCAGATACAAAACAAATGATACGTGCGATTGAAACAAAGGATTATGAGCTACTATGTGCTTCATTAGGAAATGTTTTGGAAACTGTAACATTTAAGCTACACCCAGAAGTTGTGATGCTAAAGGAACAAATGAAGCGCTTTGGGGCAGATGCCACATTAATGAGTGGAAGCGGTCCAACTGTATTTGGGCTTGTGGATAGTGAAGCTCGTGTCAGCCGTATTTATAATGGTTTACGTGGGTTTTGTGAGGAAGTTTATGCAGTACGAATTTTAGGTGAGCGAAATACGCTTGCTTAGAAACGCAAATTTGTGTTAATTTTACCTATAAATATTCGTGTTTAGGAGAGGGTCGCATGAAATGGAAGCGTAGTGAACGACTAGTTGATATGACGTACTACTTACTAGAACATCCACATCAGCTGATCCCGCTAACTTATTTTTCAGAACTATATCAATCTGCTAAGTCATCTATTAGTGAGGATTTAACGATTGTAAAAGAAACTTTCGAAGAAAAAGGAATCGGGTTATTGATGACAGTGCCGGGTGCTGCTGGAGGAGTAAAGTATATTCCGAAAATGTCCGAGGCAGAAGTACGTTTAGTGATTCAAGATTTAAAAGCAGAGCTTGAACATTCAGATCGACTGTTACCAGGCGGTTACTTATTTATGACAGATTTACTAGGCAATCCAGATTTAATTAACCGTGTAGGGAAAGTCTTTGCCTCTGCTTTTGCAGATCAGCAAATAGATGTGATTATGACTGTTGCAACAAAAGGTATATCGATTGCACATGCCATTGCAAGACATTTAAATGTGCCAGTGGTTGTTGTGAGAAGAGATAGTAAAGTAACAGAAGGTTCTACTGTTAGCATTAATTATGTATCTGGTTCTTCCAGAAGAATTCAGACAATGGTATTATCAAAAAGAAGCATGAAGAGTGGACAACGTGTATTAATTACGGACGACTTTATGAAGGTCGGCGGTACGATGAATGGCATGAAAAATCTATTAGAGGAATTTGACTGTCAGCTAGCAGGCATAGCGGTGCTTGTTGAGGCTGAGCATGCGGACGAAACATTAGTAGATGATTATTATTCACTTGTAAAGCTTCATGAGGTCAATGAAAAAGACCGAACAATTGCATTAAGTGAAGGAAACTATTTTTCTAAAAGGGGACATGATAAATGAAAGTAGTAGCAACAACAAATGCGCCAGCAGCAATTGGGCCATACTCACAAGGAATTATTGTTAACGGAATGTTTTATAGCTCTGGTCAAATTCCATTAACAGCTACGGGTGAGTTAGTAGAAGGTGATATCACTGTTCAAACAAATCAAGTATTCGCTAATTTAAAAGCAGTATTAGCGGAAGCTGGTACATCTTTAGACAATGTTGTAAAAACAACAGTCTTTATGAAAGATATGAATGACTTTGTTGCAATGAATGAAGTCTATGCAAGCCACTTTGGTGAACATAAACCAGCACGTTCAGCAGTAGAGGTAGCACGCCTTCCAAAGGATGTAAAAGTAGAAATCGAAGTTATTGCTATTGTTAAATAAATGAAATGGGGGCTCACTAAAGGGTATGATATATTCTCTTTAGTGAGCTTTTTTCTTTAATAAATGAAATGTTGACAAACAATTGTCAAAATTGGCGTATGGAAGGGAAAATATTATTCTGATAAGTATTCAAATTTTTTAGAAAATTTGATAGACTATGAAAAGGAAAATATTCGGTGACCTAGAATATAATATTTTCACAAGGCATCCAAGAAGAGAGGTGGTGAGAAAATGGAAGTTACTGATGTGAGATTACGTCGGGTACAAACGGATGGTCGCATGCGTGCGATTGCTTCCATTACACTAGACAATGAATTTGTCGTGCACGATATTCGTGTAATTGATGGAAACACAGGGTTATTTGTAGCAATGCCAAGCAAGCGAACACCAGATGGAGAATTTAGAGATATTGCACATCCAATTAATTCTGATACTCGCAATAAAATTCAGGAGATCATTTTAAAAGAGTATCATAATTCTAGTGAATTAGAGGAAACGGCTCAAGAGGAAGAATTAGAGGAGATTGGTGTGTAATAGAAAGCCAATAAATAGTAATTAAAAATATTTATTACAAATTACTATGATATTTGATAATGAAAGTCAGTAGGAACTCTTCATATTTTGAGGAGTTCTTTTTATTTTAATAAAAAGTAAAATAGGGTAATTTTACGATATACACTACCTCATTCGAGTAGAAGGTGCAGCAGATTTGGGCGTTCATCTTTTTGTCAACTCTACATACCTTGAAAATAGATGGATTTTGCTATATAGTCATAAGAGAAAATGAGCGTATTGGAGGACTTACAGATGAGCAATATTTTTGCTGTCATTTTGGCTGCAGGTCAAGGTACACGTATGAAGTCCAAATTATATAAAGTGCTCCATCCAGTATGTGGGAAACCAATGGTACAACATGTGGTGGATCATATTCAAACGTTAGATGTAAATCGCATTGTAACGGTTGTAGGACATGGTGCAGAAAAAGTACAGCAACAACTTGGCGATAAAAGTGAGTATGTTTTACAAACAGAGCAGCTAGGTACAGCACATGCTGTTCAACAGGCTGAAGCTATTTTAGGCAACGAAGAAGGTACAACATTAGTTGTATGCGGTGACACACCATTAATTCGTCCTGAAACAATGAAGGCTTTATTTGAACATCACCAAGCAAAAAATGCTACAGCAACTATTTTAACAGCGATTGCTGAAAATCCAACTGGTTATGGTCGTATTTTACGTGGCGATAACGGACAGGTTGAACAAATCGTTGAGCAAAAGGATGCTTCAGCAGAGCAGCAATTAGTAAAAGAAATCAATACAGGCACATATTGCTTCGATAATAAATTATTATTTGAAACATTAAAACTTGTGAAAAATGACAATGCACAAGGTGAGTATTATTTACCAGATGTTATTGAAATTTTACAAAAACAAGGTGATATTGTAGAAGCATATGTCACAGATGATTTTGAAGAAACGTTAGGTGTCAACGATCGTGTGGCCTTGTCACAAGCCGAAACATTAATGCGTATCAGAATTAACGAAAAGCATATGCGTAATGGGGTAACAATTATCCATCCTGATACAACGCATATTAGTGCAGACGCAGTTATTGGGCGTGATACGGTTATTCAACCAGGTTCAATAATTGAAGGTGCTACTGTTATCGGTGAAGATTGCATTATTGGGCCAAATACTCAAATTATAGATAGTCGTGTTGGTGATCGTACAACGATTCATTCTTCTGTAGTACGTGAAAGCGTTATAGCTGAAGATACAGCCATCGGACCGTTTGCACATATTCGACCACTTTCTGATATTGGTAGCCATGTAAAAATTGGTAACTTTGTAGAAGTGAAGAAAAGCAAGCTAGGTGACGATACAAAAGTGTCGCATTTAAGCTATATTGGTGATGCAGAAGTAGGTAATAACGTCAATATTGGCTGTGGTTCTATTACAGTCAACTATGATGGACAAAATAAGTTCAAAACAATTATTGAAGATGATGCATTTGTAGGATGTAATTCTAACTTAGTAGCACCAGTCAAAGTTGGAAAAGGTTCATTTATTGCAGCAGGTTCTACAATTACAAAAGAAGTTCCTGAGGATGCACTTGCCATTGCACGTGCAAGACAAGAAAACAAACCGAATTATGTAAGCAAATTAAAATCAAAATAATTATCAATTAAACAGGAGGCCATCATGCCATATCATTATGCAAACTCACAATTAAAAATATTTTCACTTAATTCCAATAACCCATTAGCGCAAGAAATTGCGCAGGAAATGGGTGTTGAATTAGGGAAATCTTCTGTTAAGCACTTCAGCGATGGAGAGATTCAAATTAGCATTGAAGAAAGTATTCGTGGTTGTGATGTGTTTATCGTGCAGTCAACTTCTGCACCAGTAAACGAACATTTAATGGAGCTTTTAATTATGGTAGATGCAGTGAAACGTGCATCTGCTCGTACAGTAAACGTTGTTATGCCTTATTATGGCTATGCACGTCAAGACCGTAAAGCCAAAGCACGTGAGCCAATTACAGCTAAATTAGTGGCAAACCTACTTGAAACTGCTGGTGCAACACGTGTAATTGTATTAGATTTACATGCACCTCAAATCCAAGGTTTCTTTGATATTTTAATTGACCACTTAATGGCAGTACCTTTACTATCTGATTACTTTAAATCTAAAGGTATTCCAGAAGATGAAATTGTTATTGTTTCACCTGACCACGGTGGGGTAACACGTGCTCGTAAAATGGCTGAACGTTTAAAAGCACCAATTGCAATTATTGACAAACGTCGTCCAAAACCAAATGTTGCGGAAGTTATGAATATTGTTGGTAATGTTGATGGTAAAGTGGCAATCTTAATTGATGATATTATTGACACAGCAGGCACGATTACAATCGGTGCGGATGCATTGCGTGCCGCTGGTGCAAAAGAAGTTTACGCTTGCTGTTCTCACCCTGTACTATCTGGGCCAGCAATCGAACGTATCGAAGGCTCTTCTATTAAAGAATTAGTCGTTACAAATACAATCCAACTATCAGAAGAGAAAAAATCGCCAAAAATTACAGAGCTTTCTGTAGCTAAATTAATGGCAGATGCAATTTCTCGTGTATATGAAAACAAATCTGTAAGTACATTATTCGATTAATCATAAATATGACAACTAAGGGCAAACCTATCTTTATGGATAGGTTTGTCTTTTTATATTAAAGCTGTCCCTAAAATTTTTATGCATTATAGGGTTGAGTGGAGTGGGGATTAGTGGCTCAGCGGACGCCCTGAGAAGCATGCGATTGTAATGGAAATCCTTATTAGGAGCTTCTTTTTGCTAT
Source organism: Lysinibacillus sp. FSL K6-0232 (assembly GCF_038008325.1). Taxonomy (NCBI): domain Bacteria; kingdom Bacillati; phylum Bacillota; class Bacilli; order Caryophanales; family Bacillaceae; genus Lysinibacillus; species Lysinibacillus sp. FSL K6-0232. The sequence continues at coordinate 86,721 of NZ_JBBOYW010000001.1, forward strand.
TGCTATAAATCTTTTATAGGCGTATTTTGTGTGAAAGCTCTCACAAATGGGTATAATAGAAAGTATGTTATAGTATTTACGCTCTTTTAAGAGGTAAATAGTATAATAGCCTTCAAAAGAACCATAATTATTAAGAAGGCGTAAATAATTTTTCTTGGAAGGGGAATAAAGAGGTATGAGTACAGTATTAAGTGTTAAAAAGCGCGAAACTGGGCATCGTTCGACATTAACCCAACTTAGAAAAGGGGGAGCCATTCCTGCGGTTATTTACGGCTATCAATTAGAGTCAACCCCAATTTCTATTTCTGCAAAGGACTTTAAAAAGTCCGTGCAAAAAAATGGACAAAATGGTGTGTTTGCAATGGAGTTAGAAGGAAAAAAAGTAAATGCTGTTATTTCGGAAATACAGCAGAACGCACTAAAAGAACAAGTGAATCATATAGACTTTTTAGCGATCAACATGTCTGAGGAGCTAGAAGCAAATGTACCAGTTAAATTAATTGGTCAGTCTATCGGTGTGAATGAAGGCGGCGTTTTAATGCAGCCTAATTTAGAATTGACAGTGAAGGTAAAGCCAACAGATATACCTGAAACAATTGATGTTGATGTGACTGCGCTTAAAATAGGCGATTCTTTAACAGTTACAGATATTCGTGATCGTGTACCCGTCGAGATTATAAGTGATGATGATTATGTTATCGCAACAGTTGTAGCACCAACTCCAACGGCTACAGAGGAAGATACTATAGAAGCAGCAGAAACCGATGAGAATGCTGAAGAATAAGTGTAAAAATTAATAAATAGGATAGGCTAGTAGGAAAGTTGAAAACTTTCTTACTAGCTTTCTTTTTTGTTGAAGCTTTTGGGATTGTACCATATGCTTTCTAGCTATGTGATATGGTAAAATAATGACTATTAGAGTGGGGAAAGAGAGAGGTAGTTATGAAAATTATTGTTGGTTTAGGAAACCCTGGTAAACCTTATGAACATACAAGACATAATATTGGTTTTGATGTAATAGATGCATTAGCAGAAAAGTGGGGAACAGCTTTAACAAATTCAAAGTTTAATGGGATGTATACAACCATTCATCGACCTGAGGGCAAGGTTCTACTTGTTAAGCCTTTAACATATATGAATTTATCAGGGGAATGCGTTGGCCCACTGATGGATTATTTTGATATTGCTGTAGAAGATTTAATCGTTATTTATGATGATTTAGATTTAGAAACAGGAAAATTACGCCTGCGTCAAAAAGGCAGTGCAGGAGGACATAATGGCATTAAATCATTAATTCAACATTTAGGAACACAGGAGTTTAATCGTATACGCGTAGGTATTAGTCGTCCACCAGCTGGCATGAAGGTAGCCGATTATGTACTGGGGAAATTTTCAAAGGAAGATCAAGTGCTTATAGAGGATGCCATTAAAAATTCTGTAAATGCTATTGAAGCATCTCTTTCCAAGCCATTTCTTGATGTGATGAATCATTTTAATACAAGTAAATAAACGGAAGTAGGCTCATTAATTTTCATGAAAGACTCAATGGTTTAAAGTGCACTTATTGCTAAAACAATAGTTACGTGCTTTAAAATATTGCAAAGCAGATGCAATGACAAAGTGCATAATCCTTTTTATAAATGTCTATACTTTAAGTAGTAAGTTGCTTAAAGGAGGATGATTTGGAGATGTCAGTTCGCTATCGATGTAGGCATTGTGAAGTAGAAATAGGGACACTACCATTTGATGCAGATGATACAATTCGGAAGCTACATATTTTCGAATTGGGAGAAGCGGATGATTATGTTGAGAAGGATCAACATGGACAAACGACTGTGCACTGCATTTGTGAGCAATGTGAGGATTCGCTGAGACAATATCCAGATTATCACGCACTCAATAAATGGATTCAATAAATGGAAGGATGCTTTGACGCACTTCGCGTGTGCTCAAGGCTTTTTCCGTTTTATAAAAAGCCAATAAAGCTATATGTATAGCACTAGATTAATAGTAAAAATTAATACACTTTTTATGCTGAAAGGAGCTTTTGACTGTGGAAATTTTACGACAGCTTGTGTCGCAGGATAAACATATTACATCATTTTTACAGGAGATTCGGAGCGGTCAAACTGCATCACAGCTTATTACAGGTTTAACAGGAAGCGCACGGCCTGTCATGGTCGATGCGTTATTTGAATATGTAAAAAAGCCAATCTATATTATTTCTCCTAATCTATTGCAAGCACAGAAGATGGTGGATGAACTTGCTGGGTTATTAGGGGAGGAACATGTTTACTATTATCCAGCCGATGAATTTATTGCAGCAGACCTTTCTGTAGCCTCTCCTGAATTACGTGCTGAGCGTATTGCAACATTGGATTGCTTAGCTAGAGGTGAAAGGGCAGTCTATGTTATCCCTGTTGCAGGTCTACGCAAAGTCATACAACCGAAAGAACATTGGCTACGATATTTCTTACAAACAGCTGTAGGAGAAGAGATTGATATTGATGGATGGTTACAAACATTAGTCGAGATGGGCTATGTGCGTAACTCCATGGTGACAACGCCAGGAGAGTTTGCATTACGTGGGGGAATATTAGATATTTATCCACCTTATTTGGCATCACCTATTCGTCTTGAATTATTTGATACAGAAGTAGATTCTATTCGAACATTTTCGGCAGACAATCAGCGCTCTATCGATAAATTACAAAAAATTCGTATTCTTCCCGCATCAGAAGTAATTTTAACGAAGCTAGAAAGACAGGCATTGGCAAATCGTTTAGAAACAGCATTAGCATCAAGCTTAAAGAAGGTCAAGAAGCAGGAAACAAAGGAGCTGCTCTATCAGCATATTCAATATGATATTGAATTGCTACAGCAGGGGAATTTACCTGACTATGTCAACAAATATGGCTCATTATTGTATGAGCAAACAGCCTATTTAGGGGATTACTTTGCACAGGATGGCCTTGTACTTTTTGATGAGCTTGGACGTATTCAAGAAGTAATGGATGCGTGGGAACGTGAAGAGGAAGAATGGTTTTTATCTTTAATTGAAGAAGGAAAAATGGTTCATGATGTGAAGCCTGCCTTTACACTAAAGGAAATACTCGCAATGCTTTCACAGCAAAAGCTATCATTTTCCTTATTTTCACGAACATTTTCAGGCATAACATTTAATAAAACAACGAGCTTCTCCTGCAAGCCAATGCAGCAATTTCATGGGCAAATGTCGCTGTTACAAAACGAGGTTGAACGCTGGCTACTTGGTAAATTTACAGTATTAATCGTTGCGAGGGATAAAGAGCGTTGCAAGCGTGTGCAGCAAATGCTTGAGGAATACGATATTCATGCAGCAATAGGCGAGCCAGCAGAGCCTGGTATTTATATTGTAGATGGTAGTTTATCAAGTGGTTTTGAATTACCACTGCAACGTTTAGCAGTTGTCACAGAGGATGAGCTTTTTAAACAGCAAATAAAGAAAAAAGCACGTACACAAAAAATGACGAACGCCGAACGCATTAAAAGCTACACAGAAATTAAGCCTGGCGACTATGTTGTACATGTGCATCATGGGATTGGAAAATATATTGGTGTGGAAACACTAGAGGTAAACGGTACACATAAGGATTATTTACACATTCGTTATCGAGCAGACGATAAATTATATGTGCCTGTTGAACAAATTGATTTAATCCAAAAATATGTAGCCTCAGAGGACCGTGAACCAAAGCTACATAAATTAGGTGGGGCAGAATGGAAAAAGGCGAAAGCGAAGGTATCCTCTGCTGTACAGGATATTGCAGATGACTTAATTAAGCTTTATGCAAAACGTGAAGCAGAAAAAGGGCATGCTTTTTCACCTGATAATGATGATCAGCGCAATTTTGAGGCAATGTTCCCATATGAGGAAACAGAGGATCAGCTACGTTCTATTGTTGAAGTGAAACGAGATATGGAACGGGAGCGCCCGATGGATCGCCTTGTCTGTGGTGATGTGGGCTATGGCAAAACAGAGGTTGCTATTCGTGCAGCATTTAAGGCGATTCAGGATGGTAAGCAGGTTGCTTTCCTTGTGCCAACAACCATTTTAGCGCAGCAGCATTATGAAACAATTCGGGAGCGCTTCCAAGACTTTGCGATTAATGTCGGCTTATTATCGCGTTTCCGTACAAAAAAGGAGCAAACAGCAACACTAAAAGGCTTAAAAGAAGGGCAAGTCGATATTGTCGTAGGGACACACCGTATTTTATCGAAAGATTTAACATTCCATGATCTGGGCTTATTAATTGTTGATGAGGAACAACGCTTCGGTGTAACACATAAGGAAAAAATTAAACAGTTAAAAACAAATGTCGATGTCTTAACATTAACAGCTACACCAATCCCAAGAACGCTTCATATGTCAATGGTAGGTGTTCGTGATTTATCTGTTATTGAAACGCCTCCTGCAAACCGCTTCCCTGTTCAAACATATGTTATGGAGCATAGCGGTGCATTAGTACGAGAGGCAATTGAAAGAGAAATGGCACGTGGTGGACAAGTATTTTATCTCTATAACCGTGTGGAGGATATGGCGCGTAGAGTGGAGGAAATTCAAGTGCTTGTTCCAGAGGCTCGTATAGGATTTGCACATGGGAAAATGACAGAAACAGAGCTAGAATCTGTGATTTTGTCATTTTTAGAGGGCGATTACGATGTGCTTGTAACGACAACTATTATTGAAACAGGCGTCGATATTCCAAATGTCAATACATTAATTGTTCATGATGCTGACCGAATGGGTCTAGCACAGCTTTATCAATTACGTGGACGTGTTGGGCGTTCAAATAGGGTAGCATACGCATACTTTATGTACCAGCGTGATAAGGTGTTGACAGATGTAGCAGAGCAACGCTTACAGGCAATTAAAGAATTTACAGAGCTTGGCTCAGGCTTTAAAATCGCTATGCGTGATTTATCAATCCGTGGAGCTGGGAATTTACTTGGAGCACAGCAGCATGGCTTTATTGATTCAGTCGGCTTTGATTTATATTCGCAAATGCTACAAGAGGCAATTGCTGAACGTCAAACAGGTGTGAAAAAAGAAGAAAAGCCTGAAATTGAAATTTTATTAAGCGTGGATGCTTATATTCCTGATGCCTATATTCCAGATGGCTATCAAAAAATCCAAATGTATAAACGCATTAAGGCGATGGAGCAGGTGGAGGAGTATGATGAAATTATGGAGGAATTAGAGGATCGCTTTGGCGATCTTCCAATTGAAACAGAGCGTTTGCTACGAATCGCCCGCATGAAGGTTTGGGGACTTGGTGCAGGTGTCGTTTCTGTTAAGGATAAGCAAAAGCTTATAACGATACTGCTATCTGAGGAAGGCACGACAAATGTGGATGGTAGTAAAATTATTGAAGAGTCCATGAAGTTTGAGCGAGCAGTTGGCTTTGGGATGGATGGCATGCAATTAAAGCTAACAATAGATGAGCGCAAATGTGGCAAATCTCAACCCTTCGATATTTTAGAAGAGCTAATGCAAATTATTGATAAAGCAAAAAAACAATAAAATAAAGCGACTCTAAGTAATACAAGCTAAATAAAACCATATAAATAGAAAACCTAAACTATTATGGAACACTCAATAAGTGCTTCCATAGAATAGTTTAGGTTTTTCTTTGCCTAAAAATCCTTCATCTAGCTTCAGTTCCTCACAGAACTTATTCATTTTGATAGTCTATCCATTCTCTTATTGACGATTCCTTAGCGCACATAATAATTATTATTTCGCTATTAGACAAGCATCTTGGTATTGATTATGCCCAAAAGCATTAGTGGATAAGATACATACCATTGTATAGGTTTTGTAGATATTTCCATTAAAAGGTGTAAACATCCCAGCCAATGCAGCAGAGCGCCAAGCCTTTTTCAATAGCTTAGCGATCTTTATTGAGCATACAGATGGGGAGAAAAAGGTCGTAAAGCCAGAAGTGGTAACCATGCATGATGGCAAAACAGGTCTACGTTTTACAGTCGAGAAATTTAGTACCTTTACGATTATTCAAGTGGCACAACAAGTAGAGGGCACACATCCAGCGTATATTCAAGGGTTCCCAGATGGCACATTTGGGCCTGAGAAAAACGTGACACGCGCCCAAGTTGCATTAATGCTAGCTCGTATTTTAGGCTATACAGAGGAGCAGGTAAGTCAAGCACCATTTAAAGACGTAGCCCAAACTCATCCAGCAGCAGGGGCAATTGCCTTTGTGAAGGCGCAAGGCTTGATGAATGGGGACAACCAAGGCAACTTCCATGCAGGCGCAAAAATGACACGTGCTGAAATGGCAACAGTTGTCGCAAACTTTAAAGAGCTTGCCGTGGAAGAGGATGTGGCGTTAACATTCAAGGATACAAAAGGACACTGGGCACAGTGGATTATTGAGGCAAACCGTACAGCAGGGATTATCAATGGTTTACCAAATGGTAAATTCGCCCCAAATGATGCCTTAACACGTGCACAAGCAGTGGTGATGATAAACCGTATGTTTGAGCGTGGGCCATTAAACGGTGTGACAGCACCAAGCTTCCCAGATGTGAAAGCAACCCACTGGGCATTTAAAGAAATTGAAGAAGCAGCCACTACACATTCTTATTATATCGATGAGGATGGTAACGAGCAGCTAGCACAGTAAGCAAGAAACAAAACAGGCAAGGAGCAATCCTTCGCCTGTTTTCTTTATTTATAGTGAATTGGGAGAAATGTCCGTGGAGCAAGAGTAAATACCCGCGGAGCAGAGGTAAATACTCGCGAAGCAAAGGAATTTTAGCGCCTTTTGTAAAATTTTGTTGGCTACGACATCCTTTTTCTTCAGTTTTTTGCATAGATTGCTTCAATAAAAACCATACTGTAAGTGAATCAAAATTTCATTGTAGCGAAAGCGAGGCATAAGAATGAAGGCAACAGGAATTGTTCGTCGTATTGATGATTTAGGGCGTGTAGTTATTCCAAAAGAAATTCGTAGGACGCTGCGTATTCGTGAAGGCGACCCTCTTGAAATTTATACGGACCGTGAAGGTGAAGTCATATTAAAAAAATATTCTCCCATTAATGATTTAGGGGAATTTGCAAGAGAATATGTGGAAACATTATATGAAACATTAGGTACACCAGCATTTGTTACTGATCGCGATGAAGTAATTGCTATTGCGGGGATTGGCAAAAAAGAATATATTAATCGTCGTATTACGTCCTTTGCAGAGGGCTTTATGGAGGAACGTTCTACAAAGATTGAAAAAATGGAAACAACGATTGAAATTGTGCCAGGGCAATATGAGCAAGTCAAATCGTATTGTGCGACACCAATTGTTGTAAATGGTGACCCGATTGGCTGTATTATTATTTTATCAAAAGTACATTTTGTTGGAGATGTAGAAGTAAAAGTTGTGGAAACGGCTGCAAACTTCTTAGCGAAACAAATGAATAGTTAATGCATCTAAAAGTTATTGCGATGACCGTTGAGGCTGAACAATAACTTTTTTTGCGTCTAATCAGCATTCAAATTTGGAAACTTGATGCGGTCAAGCGCGTCAAACTTTTAAGATATGCTATACTATTGGCATTGTTAAGAAGGAAAGAGGGCAATTTATGGCGCAACGTTTTGGCATGAAAAGCTACATGAAGGGAGCTGCCTTATTAACAATAGCTGCCCTTATTGTAAAGGTGCTTAGTGCCATTTATCGTGTACCTTTTCAAAATCTTGTTGGTGATGAAGGGTTTTATATTTATCAGCAGGTCTATCCTGTTATATCGATTTTTGTTGTTTGGACGTCCAGCGGCTTCGCTGTTGCTGTTTCTAAAATGCTAGCAGATAATGATTGTATTGTTGATGCACAGGAACGTGAACAAAAGCGAAGCGCCATTATGCGTGTAGTTTTTCGTTATTTAACAGTGCTATCAGTGCTATTTTTTGTCGCTTTATTTGGTGGAGCTGACAAAATTGCACAGTGGATGGGTGATGCTCAGCTTGCCCCATTAATACGTACGGGCTCCTTTGTTGTATTGGTAATGCCAGCACTTGCTATTTTAAAAGGTGGCTTTCAATCGAGAGGAATTATGGAGCCGATTGCCTATGCTCAAGTACTAGAACAAGCTATTAGGGTAACCGTAATTTTAGCAGGAACCTTTATTATTATGGCTACAACTAACTCGCTTTATAGCGCAGGGAAGATGGCTATTACTGGTACTGTTATTGGTGAAATAGCTGCTTTTTTATTGCTTGCTTATTTATTTTATCGACGTTTTGGGCTACTTTATGGAAGGCAGCAACGCCAGCTTTTAGCAAGCTTACCGATTATTAAAGAAGTTACATTGTTAAGCTTAAGTGTAAGTATGAGTGGTTTATTATTACTTGGCTATCAATTAGTTGATTCGTTTACAATTTATTCATTGCTAATGGAGAACGGCATGGCTCCTACAATAGCTAAGGAAACGAAAGGAATTTATGATCGTGGTCAGCCATTAGTGCAGTTGGGTGTTGTGATTGCATCCTCATTATCACTTGCCATTGTACCTCTTGTTGCGCATTTGTCTAAAAAACAAGAGGGGCGTAGTGCGATTCCATTTATCCAGCTAACCTATAAAGCATCTATTTTATTTGGGTGGGCTTCTTCCTTAGGCTTAATGCTTGTGATGCCTTATTTGAATGAAATGTTGTTTAAAACAAATGCATTATCATTAGTATTAACAATCTATGTATTTCAAATTGTACCATTGTCGATTATCCTTACATTTACAGCTATTTTACAAGGCTACGGTAAATTAAAAAAGCCAGCCTTATTTTTACTAATAGGCTTTATCGTTAAAATTGTACTAAATCTATGGATGATTGGTTGGCTGGGTGTATTAGGTGCAGCGCTTGCCAATGATATAGGCTTATTATTAACGGCATCCATGCTTATTATCTATTTAAAGCGTTTGTCGGGCATTCAGTTAGCATCAAGTAGCTTTTATAAAAAAGTAGGAATAGCATCGTTAAGCATGGCAGTTGTTGTACTTATATGGTTACAAATTACTCCAGCTCTTGTAAGTTACTTCCTATCTTCACGTGCAACAGCCGTTATTACCAGCTTTACAGCAGTATGCTTAGGGGCCTTTGTGTTGCTAACAATTATTGCAAAGAAACGAGTGTTAGTAGAAAAAGAGTGGTATTTATTACCGTTCGGGAGAAGGATGGCTATTTACCAACTATGGCTAAATTCAACCCTTTTCAAGAAGCATAGCGAGTAAAAGTAAAGAAAAGGTGGAAGGGGCGGAACATTAATGGTATCCCCTTCTACTATAAATTATTGTTGCATTCCTGAAAATACCTGTATGGATTGAGATCAAGAAGTAGGTGGAATTATTGAATACTTTAACAATTATTGGCCTAGGTGCAGGGGATTTTAATCAGCTGCAAATGGGCGTTTATCGAAAATTAAAACATGCGAAAACATTATATGTTCGGACAGTGGATCATCCTGTATTGGAGGAATTAGCAGCGGAAGGTGTCCAGTTTAAAAGCTTTGACGAAATCTATGAAAAGCATAATGCATTCCAGCCTGTCTATGAGGAAATTGCAGATAAACTCATTGAAGCGGCAGCTAGAGAAGATATTATATATGCTGTGCCGGGGCATCCATTAGTGGCGGAGCAAACAGTGCAATTGCTAATTACAGCAGCGAATGATGGGAAAGTGAATTTAGTGATTGAAGGTGGTCAAAGCTTTTTAGACCCGATTTTTGGTGCATTAAAAATTGATCCAATTGAGGGCTTTCAATTATTAGATGGCACTAGCTTTTCCATGCATGATATAAATATGCGTCAGCACCTGCTAATTGCCCAAGTATATGATACATTTAGCGCCTCAGAAGTGAAGCTCACTTTAATGGAAAAATATGATGATGAGTATCCTGTAACAGTTGTGACAGCTGCGGGGTCTGCTCAAGAGAAAATAATAACGGTTCCACTTTATGAGCTAGATCAAAGTGTCGAGGTAAATAATTTAACAACCGTTTATGTTCCGCCTGTAAAATCACAGGAAGAGGCGCTACGGGATTGGACAACATTCCGTCAAATTATTGCTACATTAAGAGGTCCAGATGGCTGTCCATGGGATCGAAAACAAACTCATGAGTCATTGAAAAAATATTTGCTGGAAGAGGCACATGAATACTTAGCTGCTGTAGATGCTGAGGATGATTTTGCAATGATTGAGGAGCTTGGTGATGTGCTGTTGCAAGTATTTTTACATGCACAAATTGGGGAAGATCAAGGCTACTTTACGCTTGAAGATGTTTTAGCCTCTATTAGTGAAAAAATGATTCGTCGTCATCCACATGTCTTTGGTGATGTTGCAGTGGAGGATGCTGAAGGCGTTGTAGCAAATTGGGAGGCTATTAAGGCACAGGAAAAGGGCATTAGTGATAAGCCGTTATTAAGTGAGCAGTATCGAGCCTCCTCCGCGCTACAAACATCCTATAACTATCAAAAGCTAGCTGCAAAGGTAGGCTTTGAATGGCCAGATGTAGAAGGAGCATGGGAAAAGTTTGCAGAGGAATGGCAGGAATTCCGAGCGGAGGTTACAAAAGGCTCAAATGCATCCCGTCTTGATGAATTCGGTGATGTATTATTTACATTGGTGAATTTAGCACGATTTTATAAAATATCACCAGAAGAAGCGATGCTGCATGCTAATGAGAAATTTGCAAGACGCTTTGGCTATGTAGAGGCACAGGTAAAGGCAAGCGGTAAATCATTTACTGATTTTACATTAGAGCAACTAGATGCTTTTTGGGATGAAGCAAAGCAATTAGAAAGGGAGTAACAATATGAGAATAGATAAATTTTTAAAAGTATCACGTTTAATTAAACGTCGCACCTTGGCAAAGGAAGTGGCAGACCAAGGGCGTATTACAATTAATGGGAAAGTAGCAAAGGCTGGTAGCACGGTAAAGGCAGGCGATGAGCTGGCGATTCGTTTTGGTCAAAAAATCGTTACAGCGCGCGTAGAAGAATTACGTGATACGGTGAAAAAGGAAGATGCTGCAAACATGTTTACCATTTTAAAAGAAGAGCGTCTTGAAAAGGTTGAACCGGAATTTATTGATGATGAGGACTAGTCATGATCAATGCTCCTTCTGATGTTGTTGCTTGCTACTTTCTAGCTGACAGAATTACATAACTTCCAATAAAGTTGTCATGCTTTGAAGGTTGTCCGCATAAAGTGAACAGAAGCTAGGACGACTAAAGGAGGAAGAAAATGACGCTACATCAAGAAAGTAATCGTTACACAATTCCATCTGGAGAGCATATTTTAACGATTCGCAATCGTAAAAGAATGGACATGACTTCTGTAAAATCAATTGAACGCTTTGATCAGGAAGAGTTTTTTATTAAGACGTCCCAAGGGCATTTGCTAATCCGTGGAGAGGAACTGCATATCGTTCACTTAGATGTTGACAAAGGATTATTGACGCTTGAAGGAACTGTAAAAACCTTGCAGTATGACGAGGAGGAAAGTGGCTTCTCGAAAGGTTTCCTTCATAAGTTATTTGGATGATTGTTAGTGAGCAATTTTTTCACTTAATTGTCATGGTTTTGAGCGGTATAGCAGTTGGTTTCATTATTGATAGTGTGAGGCTCATTGTTTTTTCGACTCCAAAAAGGTCAAGCCTTCGAAGGTGGATGATGGTTTTTGAATTAATTACCTGGATTTTACTTGGAGGGCTGACATACTATTTATTGTTTTGGCTAAAGGATGGCGCTTGGCGGGCTTATGACCCGCTAGCGCAAATTGCTGGGATTTTTTTGTATCAATCATTTTTTCAAAACTTTTTACGTTTCGTTGCAAGGATTTTGGTGAATATAACATGGAAGCCCCTTTGGTTTATCATACACTTAATTATCACGGTTATTCGACAGGTTCTTCAACTGTTCATTCATATAATCATGTTTGTTTTAAGGCCTTTTGTCAAAATTTATTCGTATTTGTCCTACACTTTTTTAAAAAAGTTACGATATTTGAAGTATAATAAAAAACAACAATAATTTTCGGAGGTGCGGGCATGACAAAACGTCATTCATCAAATGATGAACAACAAAATTTCAAGAAGCTTGATAATGACTATGTCCGTAACACGGATAAAGCTATCAATCGCAAGCAGCAAGCGCGCAAACGTAAAATTCGCCGCATTGTCTTTTTTGCGATTATACCAGTCGTTATTATCGCTCTTCTCTTAAATGTGTTGTCACATCAAAATGAAGTATTAGCAACAAAAGAAAAGGCAAAGAAAGAAGCAGAGCAACATCTTGCTGAATTGAAAGAGGAACAAGACTTATTAAATCTTAAAATCAAACAATTAGAAGATGATGAGTATATCGCAAAGCTTTTACGAAAAGAGTATTATTTATCTGAGGAAGGTGAAATTATTTTCATTATCCCAGATAAAGAGGATAAAAAAGACGACTGAGAGGCTAAGTATTGTTGACACTCTTTTTTTGTTATATATAATGAAAAGAGAAGCTTATTGCAGTAAAAAGTTTGATTAAATTGATTACATGACTCAAATGGGTCGCTTAATTTTTAAGGAGGAGCATTTTTTTTATGTCAATTGAAGTAGGCAGCAAGGTACAAGGTAAAGTAACAGGAATCACAAATTTTGGAGCATTCGTTGAGCTGCCAGATGGCAAAACAGGCTTAGTTCACATTAGTGAAGTAGCTGATAATTATGTAAAAGATATCAATGAGCATCTAAAAGTTGGAGATGAAGTTGAAGTAAAAGTGATGAATGTTGAAGCGGACGGAAAGATTGGTCTTTCAATCCGTAAAGCAAAACCTCAAGCTGAAAGACCAGAGCGTCCAGCACGTCCGCGTCGTGAAAATCGTTCTAACGATCGCAACGAGCGCCATCAACCAAAAGAAAATTTTGAGCAGAAAATGGCACGCTTCTTAAAAGATAGTGATGAACGTCTAGCAACACTTAAACGTGCTACAGAGTCAAAACGCGGTGGCCGCGGAGCTAGAAGAGGGTAGTTTGCTGACTGTTTTAATCGTAGAAAAAGTGTATGAAATAGAGTAGGGATTAGCTTTCTAAAAGGCTAATCCCTTTTTGATGCATTATAAAGTAGACGAAGGTCTTTTCTTCTTTTTCGAAGGGGCAGTTTCTACTTGTTCAGGAGCAGCGATCACTTTGTTCTCTGCTGGATGAAGCACCATTTTCACCAGTACAAAGACCCCATATATACTTACAGCAAGCCCACCAAGGAGTAATAGAATTTGTACAAAAAAAGGCAGACGAATAAGAATCGAAATAAGAATAATCATTGAGCCGCTTCCGCAAATGAGAGCGGCTTTTGTTAATTGGCCCACAAGTGATAAACCTCCTAAAGTAGCGTGAATTGTCTATATAAGTATGCCATATTTTTAGTTAACTGGCACGGACGTATGCTTTAAAATATTACGAAAGAAACATATAAAAAGATAAGAAAATGATAAACGGCATTGGGGTTGAATTTCTCAAAACCTCTTATTGACAGTCTGGAGCATTTTAATTTCTCTTATATTTTTTGAAATAAACTACTGAGAACATCATCATCCAAAAAATAATTATAAAATAAAGGAGAGTAGCAAGAGGCTCATTAATTATTCGGGTAGCTAACACCACAATAGAGCCTAAAAATACAGTAATCAAATAGATTTTCATAAGGCTTCACTCCTTATTTCTTAATTTGTTAAATAGTAAAGTAATGCAATGGAAACTTTAACAACTTAAATTTTTATTCATCCATATACATTTAAACTTTACATAACAACTGAAAAAGATAGTGACAATAAAGAATAAATCCCTATGTAACGGTTAATTTAAATGAAAAGTATGTAAAATTCTTTTTTTGATAAAATAATGGAGGAAATGGATGGCAAAAGTGAAGCTACATCCTATTGCTAAAAAGGGGCTGTAGAATCTCCTACCATAAGAAAATTATCAACTAGTCCCCCCACTTTAAAGACACATAACTATAAGAATAAATAAAACTTCGTAAAAGGTTAATCTATAAAAGCCTCTTTCTAGGAAGATTCTTGTATAAACAATAATTAGTTTATCTTAGCTTTTTAACTTTATACATTTCCAGACGATTCAACTTGATATAACATCTGACAATATAGAGCTATTTACAAACCAATATCCTTGTATTTTCAAGGTTTGTAGACATACCTATATTCATTATTATGCATGTAATTGCGTGAACACTTCAACATGATAGAACTAAAAAAAGTGCAACAGATGAATATTCATCTGCTACACTTTGGATGACCCGTACGGGATTCGAACCCGTGTTACCGCCGTGAAAGGGCGGTGTCTTAACCACTTGACCAACGGGCCTAATATGGTGGCGGCCGAGGGGATCGAACCCCCGACCTTACGGGTATGAACCGTACGCTCTAGCCAGCTGAGCTAGGCCGCCAATATAAATATGGAGCGGAAGACGAGGTTCGAACTCGCGACCCCCACCTTGGCAAGGTGGTGTTCTACCACTGAACTACTTCCGCCTGTTGTCTAAGCAACAAGTTAAATAATACAAGCCATTGATGCTAGTGTCAAGTAGCTTTTTAAAAAAAGTTATTTAGGTTCACTATATGGAATAAGTGTGTAGAAGTGCTGTCATTCTACTTCCATCCAAGTGGAAATTTTGACGGATTTTTTGTCCTTGCGTAGAAATGTATCGCTAGTATTGTCAAATCGCAAGGGTAATGCTTTTAGTGAAGGATATTATAGCAATTTTTACTGTACTTGTAATTCTTCCTGTCGTATTTACTGCCACTTCTCGTATTTATGAATAGCTATTCGTCGAACGATTTATATTTTCTTCTGTCACCGTCAGACAATCTTTCCATACATAATTTTTTATAATAGCCAAAAGTGCGGAAAGGGGATAGTTAAATGGCAAGTATTGAATGGTATGCTATAACGAATGTAGATGCCCAAAAATTAGGAACGAAAAAAAGACAAATACTTATAGGCTCTCTCTTTTTTTTAACATCCTTTTTTTTGGCACAGTCTGTTGTATTTGAAGCGGCTGTGCCGTTCTCGGTTCCTTTTTGGGCTATTATTCGAACAAAGTATAAAGAGTATGCCAAGTTTGTGTTATTTGGGAGTTTGACAGGATGCTTGTTCCTTGGTCTTGGACAAGTCCTTATTTTAGTTTTGCAAATTTTGATGTATGAATGTATTAGGCGCTTCCGTTATTGGCAGCTACCGCAGAGCATTGCCGTTTCATTAGCCGTGTTACTGGTTCAAATAGTATGGCAAGGGCTGATATATCAAGGGTTACCGCCAGTGCTTGTACAGTTTTATGTAGGGTGTGAAGCGGCTTTAGCTCTTATTATGACGTTATTTATGCAAGTATTATTTGTTAATTCCTACGAGTGGTTTACGAGCCATTGGACATATGAAAAGTTAGGCTCTGGATTAGTTGTATTTGCTGCGCTGCTGACAGGGATGCAGGCGGCTGTCTTTAGCTATTTTTCATTGTCTATCTTCTTATTACAGCTCTTTATTTGCTTTGGAGGGTTAGTGGGCAGTGTTCCATTGGCAACGGTTATAGGAGCCGTTTTAGGCACACTTATAGGCGTTGCAAAGCTATCATTTACAGGAATGCTATCTGTAGCAACTTTAACAGGGTTATGTGCAGGTATGGGGGCTAAAATGGGGAGGTTTGGTGTTGCAATCGGCAGCATTTTGCCAAGTGTCTTTTTTTTATTTTATGATGCTACATTGCCGTTAGATAGTGTTTACTTTACTTCCATTGTTATTGGCAGCGTTGTTTTTCTCACCATTCCAAGGAAATATTCAGATATGGTGAAGGACAAGCTGTTTCCGCAGCGAGAGGAGATTTTACTTGCAAGGCAAAATTGGCTAACCGAACATGTAACCTATAAATTAGAGCATTTTCAACATTTTGTGCAATTTATGAAGGAGCTTGTGTTTGATCGTTTTATGACAACACCTGTTGAGGCAGCAAAAGAAGTGTCACCGATGAATACTTGCTTAAGCTGCTTTCGCTACGACCATTGCTGGGGAGCGCAAAATAATGGAATGGACAAGCTAATGACGGATTGGTTTCATATGAAGGGAATGGGAAAGGAATCGACACTGCATCGTGTTGAGGAGCAAATACGCTATAAATGCGTGAAGTCTTCGAAAATTTTTGAGGAGCTGGATACAGAGCTATATCGTGAACATATCAATGGTCAATATTTTCATGGAAAAAAGATGATTGCACTTCAGCTTCGTGATATGAGCAATCATTTAAACCAGCTAATAGCTGAGATGAAGGAGGATACGATTTCCTTTGTAAGTGTAGAAAAGGATATTATTGAACGCTTAAAGGAAGCACATATTGAATGTTTTCAGCTTGATGTATTGAGCAATAAGCCTGGAGCACGCAAGATTGTTTGTGCTTTAGCGCCAGCACGAGTGAATTGGGAGGAGGATACGACGTTAGCTGAGCGTATGATTTTGCCGATTCTTTATGAGATTTTCGATGAACCATTTGAAATTGAAAAAGTAGTAGCATGTGATATACCATTTCGTCATGTTCAAGTATGTTTTCAGTCAGCTATTAGCTTTGAAGTAGAGTATGATATATATAGCATATCAAAAGAGGCAACATTGTACTCTGGTGATTCACATGCACTCTTTCAATTACATCCAGGCCTCTTTGCCATTTTGCTATCAGATGGTATGGGTCAAAGTAAAGAAGCACAGCATGAAAGTAGAAAGTTAATACATTTAATGAGGGAATGCCTTAATTACAATATGAATCCAGAAACGGCGATGCATACATTGCATTATGTTATGTCTTTAAAGCAGCAAAATGATATGTATGCGACACTTGATTTTGCGCTTGTTGATTTACAGCATGGTGATTTATGGTCATGGAAGGCTGGTGGAATGTCGACCTATATTTTACGTGGAAAAGAGGTATTAAAAGTTGAAAGTAATGCCGCACCTGTAGGCTTTTTATCCATTTCAGCAGTCGAGGCTGAAAAAAGAAAACTAAAGGCAGGCGATGTTATTTTAATGCATTCAGATGGTTTGTTTTCGAGTGTGGCTGATTGGGATGAGCAGGAGGAGATGTTTTTAGCTTATGCACAGCAGGTTGCAAGTACAAATAAAACTATTCAAGAAAAGCTAACAATGATGATGCAGTCGTTCCAGGGCTACTATGCTATTGAAGATGACTGTACTGTATTAATGCTGGAGGTGACGCATGTTGTACCGACATGGGCTGTGTTTAGACCAGCTCAACCTTCAATGAGTAAATCATCTTAAATCATTATCGAAAAGGGGAGGAGAAGCGTTTGTCATTTGAATTAAAGGTTAAATCATTTATTGAAAAAGAGCGATTATTACAGCAAGACGACCATCTTCTCATCGCCGTTTCGGGTGGAGTTGATTCTATGGCATTATTACATTATTTTGTGCAAGCAAAAGAGCAATGGGGCATTCAGATAGAGGCAGTACATGTCGATCATATGTTAAGAGGGGACGCCTCCGCTGAGGATAGAGCATTTGTTCAAAGTTATTGCGATAAAAATGGTGTTTCTTTACATGCAAAGGCGATTCCTATACCTGCAATAATGGCACAGGAAAAAGGTAATACACAGCTTATTTGTCGTAGGGAAAGATACCGATACTTTAAAGAGGTCTTACAGCAAACAAATGCGAATAAGCTTGTTACTGCACATCATGCAGACGACCAACTAGAGTCGATATTAATGGCATTAACGAAAAATGCGACCATCAATAGTATGCAAGGAATACGTCCTAAGCGATTTTTTGAGGGGAAAACATTAATTCGTCCATTTTTAACGGTTACAAAGCATGAAATAAGGGAATATTTACTTAGAAAAGGTTTGGATTATCGAGAAGATGCTAGCAATGCGAAGGATACTTATGCACGCAATCGTTTTAGACATCATGTGGTGCCTTTACTAGAGGCAGAAAACCCGCGAGTGAGTGAGCAGGTCACTCATTTTACAAAGCAATTGCAGGAAGATGATGCCTTTTTAATGACATTAGCCCAAGATGTATTTTCCCAAACCATCAAAAGAAGTAACGAAAATACATATAGCATGGAAATTGATGCCTTTCAATTGGTACCACTTGCTTTACAAAGGAGGCTCATTTTAATACTATTAAACTATCTTTACAAAGATTCAAATACGATACAAAGTTATGCTTTATTGACTTCAATTTTAAAGCTTTGTGAAACGACAGCAGGATATGCTGAAATTCACTTGCCTGAAGATTTTCTAGCAGTTCGCCGTTACGGACAATTAACGATTCAGAAGAATAGGTCATTGGAAGGGCTGTTTTCTTCTGAGAAAATGATGATTTCGGCTGCTAATGGGTGGACAACACTAACAACTGGTGAACGCTTATGCGTAGTCAAGTTGCATGATTTATCGTCTGAGCTGCTGACGGATACTGCACAACTTTTTTATTTTAACGCTAGCAAACTCCATCTGCCGCTCTATGTAAGAACTCGCAGGGATGGAGATAGAATGCTGTTAAAAGGAATGGATCAGCCAAAACGCTTATCTCGCCTTTTTATAGATGAAAAGATTCCTTTAAATGAGCGAAATAGCTGGCCGTTACTGATTTCTCAGTCTGATGAGGTAGTAGCGGTAATTGGTGTGCGTATGGGCATATTTTTTTCAACCATCCCGCAACCAAACGATGATACAGTGCTCATCGTAGACTAAGGTCTTTGTAAAATATTTCAACACAATAAGTTGAAGGTTTTTTGATACATCACGAGGAGGAATCGATATGTTACAAAATGACATCGAAAAAGTTATGATTACAGAGGAACAATTGCAGGAGAGAATTGCAGAGCTAGGCACACAATTAACAGAGGAGTACAAAGATTCATTCCCATTGGCTGTTGGTGTTCTTAAAGGAGCAATGCCCTTTATGACAGATTTAATGAAGCGTTTTGATTCTTTTATCGAGCTAGATTTTATGGATGTATCTAGCTATGGCAATGCTACAGTTTCATCTGGGGAAGTAAAGATTTTAAAGGATTTGAATACAAGCGTTGAGGGGCGCGATGTATTAATTATCGAGGATATTATTGATAGCGGTTTAACATTAAGCTACTTAGTAGATTTATTTAAGTATCGCAAAGCAAAATCCATTAAAATTGTGACATTGCTTGATAAACCATCAGGTCGCAAAGTGAACTTAGCTGCTGACTATGTTGGTTTTGAAGTGCCAGATGGCTTTGTTGTGGGATATGGCTTAGATTACGCAGAAAAATATCGTAACTTACCTTATATTGGTATTTTAAAACCTGAAGTTTATTCATTCTAAAAGATAAACTGCCAGCTATAAGAAAGTAAGGACCTCCAGCGTGGGCTATCAAGGGTTTTTGGATGTATATTATTTCCATTAATGAGCTGAAGATTTTATATGTAGCAATGTATATGGAAAAAATTGCTCTACAATTTGCTCATTATGAATATAATTCAAAATCTTGACACAATATTCCGTTATATCGAGCTTAAGGAACAGGTACAATTACGCTGGGACGTATAAAGATGGTCTAAAAGCCGTTGCAATAGCAGTAAGAAATAAACGAAACATTTTTTAAGTAGGGCTTTTCGTTGTATCCTGAAATCAGGGTATGTTAAGATTTTACTTATAATTTTTCTGTTTGTAATGAGGAGGCTGGAGATGAATCGAATATTTCGATATACCATATTCTACCTACTGATTTTCCTAGTGATTATCGGTATTTTTGGTACTTTCAATGGCGGTAATTCACCAACGAAAGAGTTAACGTATTATGAGTTTCAAGAAGCTCTAGATAAGAAAGAAATAACAAGTGCTACAATTCAACCTGATAAATCAGTTTACGTCGTTGAAGGAACACTGAAGGGGTATGAAAAAGGGGAGAGCTTTACTACAAACATTCCTCGTGAAAACCAATCTTTAATGGACCGCATCGATGAGGCTGCTAGGGATAAAGATAGTAATATTAGTTTTTTAGCAGCACCAGAAACAAGTGGATGGATTCAATTCTTTACAGGGATTATTCCTTTCATTATCATCATTTTCTTATTCTTCTTCCTAATGAGCCAATCTCAGGGTGGCGGTAATAAAGTGATGGGCTTCGGTAAAAGTAAAGCAAAACTTTATGATGACCAAAAGAAAAAAGTACGTTTTACAGATGTAGCAGGTGCTGATGAAGAAAAGGCAGAGCTTGTGGAGGTCGTAGAATTTTTAAAAGACCATCGCAAATTTACTGAAATCGGTGCACGTATTCCAAAGGGTATCTTACTTGTAGGTCCTCCAGGTACAGGTAAAACATTACTAGCACGAGCAGTAGCAGGTGAAGCAGGCGTTCCATTCTTCTCCATCTCAGGTTCTGACTTTGTAGAGATGTTTGTTGGTGTCGGTGCATCACGTGTTCGTGACTTGTTTGAAAATGCTAAGAAAAACGCACCATGTATTATCTTTATTGATGAGATTGATGCGGTTGGTCGTCAACGTGGCGCTGGTCTTGGCGGTGGCCATGATGAGCGTGAGCAAACATTGAATCAGTTACTTGTTGAAATGGATGGTTTTGGCGCAAATGAAGGTATTATCATTATCGCTGCAACGAACCGACCAGATATTTTAGATAAGGCATTATTACGTCCAGGTCGTTTTGACCGTCAAATTACAGTAGGACATCCTGATGTAAAAGGGCGTGAGGCAGTCTTAAAGGTACATGCACGCAACAAGCCTTTAGCAGATTCAGTGGATTTAGCTGCTGTTGCACAACGTACACCAGGGTTCTCAGGTGCAGATTTAGAAAACTTACTGAACGAAGCGGCACTTGTAGCAGCTCGTAAAGGTAAGCGTACAATTAATATGGCAGATATCGATGAGGCATCTGACCGCGTAATTGCTGGTCCAGCTAAAGCGAGCCGTGTATATTCAGCAAAAGAGAAAAAACTTGTATCATTCCATGAGGCTGGTCACGTAGTTGTTGGTCTTGAGTTAGATGAGGCTGATACAGTACACAAAGTTACAATTGTGCCACGTGGTCAAGCGGGTGGTTATGCGATTATGTTACCGAAGGAGGAGCGCTTCTTTACAACAAAACAAGAGCTTTTAGACCGCATTGCAGGGCTTCTTGGTGGCCGTGTAGCAGAAGAAATTGTTCTTGGTGAAGTATCTACAGGTGCACATAACGATTTCCAAAAGGTTACAAGCATTGCACGTGCAATGGTGACTGAATATGGTATGAGTGAAAATCTTGGTGCGATGCAATTCGGATCAAGCCAGGGTGGTAATGTATTCCTTGGTCGTGACTTTAATTCGGATCAAAACTATTCTGATTCAATCGCTTATGAAATTGATAAAGAAATGCAAAAAATCATTGATACACAATATGAGCGTACAAAACGTATCCTAACAGAGAAACGTGAGCTACTTGATTTAATTGCGAATACTTTAATGGAAAAAGAAACATTAAATGCACAAGAAATCGAGCATTTACGCGATTATGGTGTATTACCAGAGCCAGAAGCTGTTGAAAAAATTGAGGATAACAAGCCGAAAATTGAAGCGAAGCCAACATTAGATACAATTGGTGAACCAGTTGTGGAAAAAGAATTGCTGAGCAAAGACCCAAATCCAACAGCTTTGGATTTAAAAAAAGAAAGCACAGAACCAAACGATGATGCCCCAAAAGGCATTAACGAAAAACGTGATTAATCCAAACAAGACTGCTTACTAACTTAGTGAGCAGTCTTTTTATATGGTGATTTTACACTAAATTGCTTGAAGCTCTGTAATCAGGATGAAAATCAATTTCTTTGCGTTATCTTGGTTCAGCAAATTCTTTTCTTTTTTACATGAAAGCAAGGCGTCAGTAGCAGATACAGAAGAAGGGAGAGGATGAATGCCCTTTACCTCTGTTAGAGGGTATCCAAACGCCTATTGAACCAAGAAAAAAGGCGCTTTCGGTACAGAAAATATTGCTGTGGATTTTGAGAGGATTTTTTCGAGTTCACTCGAAAAAATCCGAACGCATTGTTTATCTGCGCGAAATCAATTACGCTGGAGCATAATTGATTTTGAAGCTTGCTTTCAATCCTTTTTCTTTGCCTTTTCGTATGGTGAAGCATTACGATAGATAAGTGAAGGACAGCTACATACAACTCTGTAGAGAGAAGATGTAAATGTTAGCGAAAACAAGATAGGAGTGTTGAAGCATGGGAAATGTAACACTGAATAATGGACTGGAAATGCCTTTAGTGGGTTATGGTGTTTTTCGAGTGCCTGAAGGAGATGACCTAGCAGAAGCTGTAAAAACAGCTATTGCAAAAGGCTATCGTAGCATTGATACAGCACAAGTATACGGTAATGAGGAAAGTGTTGGACGCGGTATACGTGCAGCAATTGAAGAAGGACTGGTAACTCGTGAGGAGCTATTTATTACTTCTAAAGTGTGGAACGATGGTCTTTCCTATGAAGAAACACTTGCTGCTTATGACAGTAGCTTAGAAAAAATTGGCTTAGATTATTTAGATTTATATTTAGTACACTGGCCTGGTATTGACGAAAATTATCTTGAAGTATATAAAGCATTAGAAAAAATTTATCAAGATGGTCGAGTACGCTCTATTGGCGTAAGTAATTTCCATGTACATCATTTAGAAAAGCTTTTAAAGGAAACAACAGTCGTTCCTGTTATTAATCAAATTGAGTTCCATCCACATTTAACGCAGGAGGAAGTACGTGCGTATTGCCAAGACAAGGGCATTCAGGTGGAGGCATGGTCACCTTTAATGAACGGTAAATTGCTGGAGGAAGCATTAATTCAGGAGCTTGCTGCGAAATATGGCAAAACACCTGCACAGATTGTATTGCGTTATGATGTTCAACATAATGTTGTAACGATTCCAAAAACAATGACACCTACACGTATGGCTGAAAACCTTGATATTTTTGATTTTGCCTTAACAGAAGAAGAGATGAAGCAATTAGATGCACTAAATGATGGCTTACGCTGTGGTCCAGACCCAGAAAAATTTAATTTTAAATAATGAGAAAGGAGCTGCCTAATATAGGGAGCTCCTTTTCAAAGGGCTACTGCTTGCTATAAAAAGTATGGTATCATTTTCTCAAGTGTAATTAGTTTGTTGGCTATAGCATTAAGTTTATAAAAGCTACATTGACGATATGGGAGGTATTAGCCTTGATTTTAGTGTTAGATGCAGGGAATTCTAATATTGTGTTAGGTGTCTATGATGACAGCGAGCAATTAGCCTTCCATTGGCGTATGGTAACAGACCTTCATAAAACAGAGGATGAATATGCCATGCAAGTATTATCGTTTTTTCATCATGCAGGTATTTCATTTGAACAAATTACAGGTATTATTATATCCTCAGTTGTACCGCCAATTATGTTTTCGTTAGAGGCAATGTGCCAGAAATATTTTCGAAAAAAACCGTTAGTTGTAGGTCCTGGTGTGAAAACAGGCTTAAATATTAAATATGAAAATCCACGCGAGGTTGGCTCTGACCGTATTGTTAATGCTATAGCAGCTTTAGATTTATATAAACCGCCTTTAATTATCGTTGATTTTGGCACAGCAACAACCTATTGCTATTTGAATGAGAAGGGTGATTATATGGGTGGTGCTATTGCACCGGGCATCACCATTTCTACAGAGGCACTCTATACACAGGCTGCGCGGCTACCACGTATTGAAATATTGCGACCTACACATATTGTTGGCAAAACAACGGTTTCTGCGATGCAGGCAGGTATTTTTTATGGCTTTGTTGGACAAGTAGAGGGTATTGTGAATCGTATGAAGGCACAAAGTAAAGAGGAGCCATTAGTAATTGCTACAGGTGGTCTAGCGAATCTAATTGCAGCAGAAACACAAATTATTGACGTTGTGGAGCCATTTTTAACGCTCAAAGGCTTATATAAGCTATATAAACGTAATCAATAAGAAATGAGGGACATTTCATTTATGAATGACTATTTAGTAAGAGGTTTAGGATTTAATGGGCAAGTTCGCGTCTTTGCGGCTCGCACAACAGCAACAGTAGGAGAAATGCAACGTCGCCATGATACATGGCCTGTTGTGTCAGCAGCTCTAGGCCGCTCCATGACTGCCGCTGTTATGATGGGGGCAATGTTAAAAGGTGAAGAGAAAATTACAATTAAAATTGAGGGGAATGGCCCAATTGGTCCTATGGTCATTGATAGCAATGCACATGGTGAGGTGCGTGGCTTTGTGACAAATCCACATGTTCATTTTGATTTAAACGAGCATGGTAAGCTAGATGTTCGAGCAGGTGTTGGCTCAGAGGGAGCGTTAACAGTTGTCAAAGACCTTGGCTTAAGAGATATGTTCTCTGGACAAACACCCATTGTTTCAGGTGAGGTTGCCGAAGATTTTACGTATTATTTCGCGACGTCTGAGCAAGTGCCTTCATCTGTTGGCTTAGGAGTTTTAGTGAATCCAGATAATACAATTCTTGCGTCTGGGGGATTTATTCTTCAATTAATGCCAGGCTGTGATGATGCAACAATTAATGAAATTGAGCAACATCTTGCTACGATAGAGCCTGTTTCGAAAATGATTGAAAAAGGCTTTACACCTGAGCAAATTTTAGAGGCTGTATTGGGAAATGGGCATCTACAACTTTTAGATTCCATGCCTGTTGAATTTAAATGTCAGTGTTCAAAAGAGCGTTTTGGTGCAGCAATTTTAGGTTTAGGAACAGCGGAAATTCGAGAAATGATTGAAGAAGATGGCAAAGCAGAGGCACAATGTCATTTCTGCTTGGAAACATACGAATTTTCGAAAGAAGAGCTAGAAGGATTTATTGATGAGCTCAACGCGTAATCGACGACCTGCACCCGCTGTAACACCAAACCAAACACCTCTATTACAACGCCGTTTAAAGACAAAACCTGCCTTAGCTGTTATGGTGATTTTGTTACTGGGGAATATTTCATGGTTCATTGCTTGGTTAATCCCAAATAAAGATCAAGAAATTGGTAGCGACGAACAAGTCGCTGCCATTGGTGGGGATGTCATTACACGTCAAGAGTGGATGATTGCTATGGAAGAACGCTACGGTAAAGAAACACTACAAAATTTAGTGAATGAAACAGTAATGGAAAAGGCAGCAAAAGCATATAAAATTAAAGTAACAGATCAAGAAATTGACCTTGAACTAGCATTAATGCGTTCTGCACAAGATAAGTTTGATACAGTTATGCAAAATCTTTCAGCAGAGCAGCTACGTCAAAAAATTCGCTCACAGCTTATACTAGATAAGGTGCTAACAAAAGATGTAGTGATCAGTGGAGAAGATGTTGAGCAATACTACGAAGAGAATCAAGGGCTGTATAATACAAAAACAAGCTATCGTACAAATTTTATTGAAGTAGAATCTAAAAAGGCTGCTGACGAGGCATTAAGTGAGTTAAAAAATGGCTCTGATTTTTCTGTGCTGGCACGCGAAATTTCAGTGGATAGTGCTTCAGCAAGCTTAGGAGGCGATATTGGCTTCCTGACAGAAAATCAGGAAAATATTGACCCTGCTATTATTAATGCTGCAAAATCGTTAAAGGCAAATGAAATTAGTAAAGCCTTTAAGCTAGATAATGGGCATTATGGAATTGTTCAGGTACAAGAGGTATTAGAAGGACAAACCTTTACATATAATGATGTGAAAGAGCATATTGAGCGTGAGCTAGCTTTAGAGCAATTACCGCAATCTGTAACACCCGAAGCTTTTTGGTCGGAATTTAATGCAACATGGTATTATGGGGAGTCTAAAAAAGAAAAATAATAACAGAAAGAATCTGCGGATTTTTGCGGGTAAAATAAGCCTAAGTTAGCTTGTGAATGTCATAGTGACTTACCCAAATAAATGCTGCAGATTCTTTTTAGCATGTGGCAAATAAATATTCAGAAAATATCTGTTTTCTTTATTGACAATCGAATGGAAAAATTGATAAAATACAAAATAAGTAAAACCTATAAAAATAGTAGGGATTGGGAGTGGATGATGAAATGAGTAAATTAGCAAACTCAGTAGCAGAATTAGTGGGCAATACACCTATTGTGAAATTAAATCATGCAACAAGTGAAAATGAAGGTACTGTATATGTAAAATTAGAATATTTTAACCCTGGTAGCTCAGTAAAAGACCGTTTAGCTTTAGCGATGATTGAAGCAGCTGAAAAGGATGGCACATTAAAGCCTGGTGGTACAATTATCGAGCCGACATCTGGCAATACAGGCATTGGTCTTGCGATGATTGCTGCAGCTAAAGGATATAAAGCAATTTTAGCAATGCCAGAAACAATGAGCTTAGAGCGCCGCAACCTATTACGCGCATATGGTGCAGAGCTTGTGTTAACACCTGGTCCAGCAGGAATGAAGGGAGCTATTGCAAAAGCAGAAGAACTAGCTAAAGAGCATGGCTATTTCTTGCCACAACAATTTACAAACCCAGCAAATGCAGAAATCCATCGCCTAACAACAGGTCCTGAAATTGTTGAAGCATTTGACGGTTTAACATTGGATGCATTTGTAGCTGGTATTGGTACGGGTGGTACAATTACAGGTGCAGGTGTCGTTTTAAAAGAAAAATATCCAAACATTGAAATTATCGCTGTTGAGCCGAAGGATTCGCCAGTTCTTTCTGGTGGTCAACCAGGTCCACATAAAATCCAAGGTATTGGTGCAGGCTTTATCCCAGCAGTTTTAGATACAGAGGTATATTCTTCTGTATTCCCTGTGGAAAATGAGGTTGCTTTTGATGTAGCTCGCAAAGTAGCTCGTGAAGAAGGTATTTTATGCGGTATTTCATCAGGTGCAGCAATTCATGCAGCTATCGAAACAGCAAAACGCTTGGGCAAAGGTTCAAATGTTCTTGCAGTGGTACCATCAAATGGTGAGCGCTACCTATCAACACCTTTATATCAATTTGAAGACTAATATAAAATTTTTGCGAAAAGGCTCCTTTCCATAAGGGGTCTTTTATTTGCTTTCTAAGGGAATTTTCCATGCTGATAAAATAACTTTTTAACAAAATGCGTCCACTCATTGTTAACTGACAATGAGTGAGTGCATTTTATATTTGGCCGTTCATGTAGTCATAAACGTAATTTATCGGGTAGAAAAAATACGGTTATGTAAAAAAAAGAATATGTTAAGAGTAAAGAAACTATTATCGCGTACAACTATGTATAGTAGTCATGAATAGTGTTAGAGATTGTTCATACAGCAAGGGAGGAGAAAATGGTAAAAGAGGTGCGTGTAAAAAAATCAAAGAATCTTATTTCCTATAAAGAAGAGGATGAATATCTAATTATTAATATTTATACGAATCAAATTTACGCACTCGATAAATTTAGTTCGTTTATTTGGGAAGAGCTAGACAAAACATCAGTGATTTCTGATATCGCTAGAGTAATAGCTAAGCGAACAAATGAGGATTCGCAAATTATTCAAAAAGATTTAGATGAATTTATAAATTCATTGTCAAAAGGAGGGTTAATTAAATTTGTATAATATTTTATATTTATACAAGGAATTAGTATCTTTAGATTTCCAAATTTGGAGAAAAGGCTTTGATAAAGTCCTTAGAAGCTATATAAGCAAATATACTATAAATGATTCTAAAGAAACTTTGACTGAGGAGAGAATTGAAGAGATTTTGGATTGGTTTAATCTTTTAGATCAAGTTTGCTGTTGGTATCCTAGGAAAGCAGATTGTATACATAAAACATTAATTGGTTATAAGATACTTCAATCTAAGTATGGTTTACCAGTAAACATGGTAATAGGAATAAAAAAATTCCCTTTAGAGGCACATGCTTGGATTCAATATCAAGGACAAAATCTATTTGAAGAAATGGAAAATCTTGATTTATTGAAAATAATTATAGATTCTAACTCATATATGAAGGAAGTTGAGCTTAGTTGAACTGGTATGTATTTGAATTCGGATATAATTCGGAATATAAAACAGATAATAATAGACATCTTAATGTCAATAGTAAATCAAAAGTAAATTATTTCAACACGTCTTCAGAGAACTTTGTTGTGAAAGCAGCATATGCTCAAAATACGACCTCATATGTGTTTTTTGAAAATAATGATGTATTAATAGTGGGGGATATTGTAATATACAATATTTTAAATCATGGTGTGTATGAAAATGTTGATTGGAATGAACAGGAATTGCTCACTAATTTAATTGCCCTTTATAACACTTTTGGTTCAGATTTTGTTAAGTGTTTAGATGGTGAATTTTCATTTGTTTTATTTGACAAAAAGAATTTTACAGTAATGGTTTGTAGAGATACCTTGGGGGTAAAACGGCTCTTTTATTTAAAAACCGATACAAAATTAGTAGTTGCGAGCGATATTTTTCTATTGAAAGGTTATTTAAATACACCTAGGTTGAATAGTATTTACTTTCAAGAATATCTAAATGCCAATGGAATTGTTGACTCATATTTAACGCCATATAAAGATATCTTGCGTTTACCGAGTGGGAATATGTTTATTTTTAAAGATAAGGAAATTAACTTGATAGAGTATGTGAATTATGATGAATTAACTTCTGACAAATGGATGATGAAGGAGAAATCTATTAATCAGGAAGAACTAATTGAAGAATTCGAAAATATTTTGAATAAAGCAATTTTGAGGAGATTACATAAAAGCGAGCGAAATACGGTGTTATTAAGTGGTGGCTTAGATTCATCTACTATTTTTAATGTGTCAAAACGATTGGGAGAAAAATACGGAGATATTGATTCGGTAAGCGTTGTTTTTGATGAATTAAAGGAATGTGATGAAAGTGTATATATCACAGAATTATTAGAACAATATAATTCTAAAGGTACTTTCCTAAATTATGATTCAGTATTGATGTATGAAGACCTCCGAAATAATATATTACATTTTGACGAACCACATGTCACTGCCCCTACATGTGAATTTACTTCTCGTTTAATAGAGTCATGTGTGAACAATAATACCAATAATATCCTAACAGGTTATGGTGGGGATCAACTTTTAACGAATTCACCATATTTATTAAGAGATTACGTTAGAGAAGGAAAAATAAAGAGTATGTTTAGTGATTTAACTAAATATTGTATGTATACAAATATATCTGCTTTTAAAGGATTACATGAGTACATCATTCAACCACCTCCGTTTAGTAGAATCACTAAAAATAAACGGAATCATGCTAGAAATTTATTGTATGAAATGTTAAATGCAAAAGCCAATCACTATATGGATAGGGCAATAGGTGGCTTTTATGGTGTGGATTTAAAACATCCTTTTTTAGATAGGGAGTTAATTTCTTTTATGATTAAAATCCCTAGTCATATTCTCTTTGATCCTTTCTATACGAAAAAGATCTTAAGAGACTCTCAGAAAAATAAATTACCTGACAGTATTAGACTGCGTATAAATAAAACATCACACGTTGCTCATACATTAAAGAGTATAAGAAAAAATTGGGATTCAATTTATTCGAATTTAAAGTCACCTTTAGTTGTTTCAAGATTAGGTCTTTGTTCAGAAGAGTTTTGGGAAGAAAATTTATATAAATGGAGAAATGGTTTGTTAATAGAAGTGACTTTTTTATTACTGTTATCCATTGAAGTATGGCTTATGCAAGAAAGTAGTGAATAAATATTAAGAAGGAGGCAGGTTAGTGTAGGTATATTGTGCTATTTTTAAGGGCTAAAGGGGGAAATAATCATGTTAATGACATATAGTAAACCAATGCTTATAGATAGTGGAAATAGTTCGGAAATTATTAAAGGTGAATGTGGCTGGGGTGGAGAATTGCCGTTTTTTGATGCTAGAGGTTCTAAAAAAGTTTCTCGTAGAGTGAGAAAATATGTTGCTCAGTCATGTCCAGGCCCTGGAGTAGTAACGGTATGCCATATTTGTAGATCTATAACTGTTTCATGTTCAACAGAAGAAAATGAATGCTAACCTATAAATAGGTTAATATCAAAACTAGTTTATTTCTATGTTAACTTATTACACAAAAGCTGTAACAGGAATGTATAGTCAAGAACAGGTTTGATGAAGAGTCAAGTATGATGAATTGTTAAGATTCTATAGCAGGAAATAAATATCAAAACTAAATTTGCCCTATAGAAATAGCACAATACTCCTATAAAATATGTTGAGAATCCATATTTTTCTAACTTATTATTATAATATGTTACTTATTTTCGTGATTGTATGTTTGAGTTGCCTTTTTTACAATTTGACTAGACTGAGAAACTACATTAATTTTCAACGAAGATTTATACAGATTGAGCAAATAGAAGTATTGGATATAGAAAAATTATATCTAATTTTGGATGAAAAAAACATTTTTGATAATTTATATGTTTTGAATGCTATTTATCGTAGAATTTCAAAAAAGAAAGAAGTTAATTTAATAAAAGTAGTATATAAAAACGATGACGAAATAAAAGTCGAACATTTGATGAAATTAAATCAACTACAAATTGGAGAAATTCCAGTATTACTATATATGGGAGAAAAATATTATTGGGAAGATATAATGAATTGTTCTTCAGAAGATAAGTTTCTTTGAAACAATATAACATTTTGTGTGTAGTTTGCTATAAAAGCCTTGTACATTAAAGGCTTTTAATGAGTTGAAAGAAAAGGAGTTGACTAAACATCATTATCGTTTATCTGATTGTAGCAATGATTTTTCTGAAAAACGGATTCAATAAAGTTTTTAAAATTTATCATTATTATGCGGCGATAAATGAGAAAATAAAAATAACGCCAACATTCGTAAGCATTTTAGTGAGTGTAGAAGTGACTGTAGGTATTTTCTTTTTAATTCAGTTTGTAAATGTATACATATGTATGACCGCCGTAATGTTGCAATTGTTCAGTCTGTTTTTACTGTTTAAACCTTCTAAAGAAAGAATGACACGTAACTGCGGTTGTTTTGAAAACATACCCATCAATATAAATATAAAAAATTTAGGATACAATTATACAAAATTCACATTAGTGTTCTTGATTTTTTTAGGAGAGATACTATGATTGATATTTTTTGTTATGGTGCTGCTTTAGTATTGATACTTTCAGGGTTTTCTAAATTAATCTCGCATTCAAATACAAAGCACTTTTTTTTGAAGTATATTGCTATTAATGATATTTCGATGACGTTTATGGCATTGTTATTCCCATTATTTGAAATCGTAATAGGTGTCGGTTTATTTATTTATGATCACCCTATACTTTATATTAGTGCCTTATCTTTAATCTTACTCTTTATCATTATTAATTCGTATGCGTTTATTAATAAGGCGGAAGAGGACTGTAAATGTTTCGGTAATTTAATTCCAACTAAGACAGGACTAGGTGGCTTAATACAAAGTGTATGCATGTTTCTCAGTATAGTGCCACTACTATATTTTGATAAAGGTAATATGAATATACTTGACTTTGGCAATGTATTTTATCTCGTACCTGTTCTTTTATGGTTCACCACTTTAATAATTATTAGAAGAAACGTAGAGGTGGTGTAACGATGAGCATGGAAATTTATTATGCTTTCATCATCATTTCTTGTGTATTAATGCTTAGTATTTTGTTTTCATTAAGAACTAGAAGAGTGCTAACTTTAGAAAAACGAGGGCCATTGGAAAAGTCCGTTTTCCCAATGATTTCATTGAAGACCAAACAATTTGAAACTGTTAAAGTTCAGGATATTGTGAATGAGGTTAATATGCAGACTTTAGTTTTTATTGATAGTCAGTGTTCTGCTTGCAAAGCAACATTATCAAAATTCCAATTTTTAATATCTGTTAAAAAAGAAGAGTATATTTTTATAGCAATGGATACGATAGAAAATCGAGATTACCTGAGCTATTTAGAAGATCAATATATTTACTTTATTGAAGAAGAAATTTTATCTAATCAATTAAAAATAGATACATTTCCAATGTATCTCGTTTTGAATACTGATCATTTTGTAGTAGAGAAAAAAGGAATTGCAAGTTTAGAAAATCTTTTGGATGTGAATGACTATGAATTTCAATGAATTAAAATTTCTTGAGAAAGACCGACCTGTTAGAGATTTTTTTTATTCCCAGTATTTTTATTTGAAAAATATTTGGAGAGAACAAAGGGGTATATTTCTTATTTTAATTCTTTTAAGCTTAACGACTTCCATTATGTTACCTTTAGAAATTTTGCTACAGAAAAGGTTGATAGATCAACTAACAGTGGTGCAGAAAGTCCCTAATGAATTAGGATATGTGTTAGTTCTACTTGTAGCAATAACGTTTTTTAGTCTATTTGGACAACTATCTGGAAAAATTCAAGGGTACCTCTTTCGAAAAATTTCTTTAAAAGTGAATTATTTATTTAAAGCAATGTTAAACAAAAAAGTAACTAGCGTTTCATTAGAAAACTTTGAGTCTGGTTTTTTTTACAATCAAGTGAATTTGGCAGGTAAAGCGTTGGAAGGAAATGGACTAGGTACTACATATTCTTTTCTACAGATCATTACAAGTGTATTTTCGCTATTTTCAATTTTTATGATTCTATCGGCTATTCATTGGACATTACCTTTAACTGTGTTTTTATCAACAATTCCAGGGGTTGTTATTGTTTTTTTTAGCAAATTTAAAAACTATAAAGTTGAAAAAAATGTTGCATTTAAAGAAAGAGAGTTTTCTTATACAGAATCTCTTTTTTTTGACAAAAACTATTTAAAGGAAATTAAAATGTATAGTTTGAGTGATTATTTGTTAGGGAAATGGAAAAACCTTTATTTTTATACGATGAACAAAAGAATTGAAGTGGCAAAGTGGGAACTGAAAAATAGTGCAGTGATGATACTACTTGTGGGGGTTATCAATACAGGTGTATCTGTATTCTTTGTTTATCAACTAGTAGAGAACGCTTTAACAATAGGGAGTTATGTGGCGTTAACTGCGGCAATAATTACTTTGCAGGGCATTTTTGGTCAAATTGGTGCACATTTAGCTTCTATATTTGAAGCAGCTATTTATAATAATGCTTTAATCAACTTATTAAAAATAGAATATTTTGATGATGAAAAGAGAGAAGAAATTAAGTCTATTGAAGCAATTGATATTAAAAATGGAACTTTCAACTACCCTTATTCTGATATTTCAATTTTTTCGAAATTAAACTTTTCAATACGAAGAGGAGAAAAAATTTCGATTGTAGGTGGTAATGGTTCAGGGAAAACAACACTCGCTCATTGTTTAGTAGGCTTGTTTAATTTGACGGAAGGAAAGATTTTAGTAAATGGAGAAAATATGAATGACATTGATAAATCTAGTTTTTATAAACAAGTTGCTGTAGTTTTTCAAACATTCCCTAAATATATGTATTCATTAAGAGAAAATATTGGGTTTGGCAATGTTGATGACATGGATAATGAACAGAAAATATGGGATGTAATAAGACAGGTAGGATTGGGAGAAAAATTTTCAGTCCATAATGTTGACTTAGATACTTATTTATCTAAAGAAATGGATGGCGGAATTGATTTGTCTGGGGGGGAATGGCAAAAAATAGCTTTAGGACGAGCGTTAATGAAGGATGTTAGCTTAATTTTGTTGGATGAACCTACAGCGTCATTAGATCCTCATTCAGAATTAAAAATACTTGAATTATTCGATAGCATGACAGACGATAAAACAACGATTACGATTACACATAGAATCGGACCCACGAAATTATCGGATAAGATTATCGTAATGGATAAAGGGAAAATTGAAGAAATCGGTACTTTTGATGAATTGATAAATAATAAAGGATTATTTTATCGTATGCATCAAGCACAATACAAATGGTATGAGCAAAAGGAGTGTTTCCATGAAGCAGTTAAAACTACATGAGATACAAAATGAGAAGGAATCCCCATTAGTAGTCATGAAAAATGTATCAAAAGAATTTCAGTCGAAGGATTTTACAACACAAGCATTAGATAGCATCAATTGTGAAATTTATCAAAATGAAATCGTAGCCATCATGGGTACAAGTGGCTCAGGGAAAAGTACATTGCTTAATATTTTAGCTGCTTTAGATAAACCAACACATGGGGAATTAATTTTTCAAGGTGTACCGATGATTGAGCAATTTCAAGAGCCAACATCATCCGAATTTAGAAAGCGAAATATAGGATTTATATTTCAAAACTTCAACTTATTAGATGAATTAACGGTATCGGATAATGTGGCAATGCCGTTAATTTTACTAGATGAGGACTCTAAAAAAATTGCTCACAAGGTAAATGATGTGCTAGCAAAATTAGCAATCAATGATTTAGCTAGAAAGAAACCAACTGAATTATCTGGTGGGCAAAAGCAACGAGTGGCTATAGCGAGAGCCATTATTGCTAATCCGCAACTATTGTTGGCAGATGAGCCAACAGGGGCATTAGATGTGAATACGACAGATGATATTTTAACAACACTTGTCCAATTAAAAAATTTAACGAATCAAACCATTATATTAGTAACACATGATCCACATGTATCGACTTATGCTGATCGTGTACTATTTTTTCATAAAGGGAAATTAGTAGATAATTATATCAATCAAGCGAATAGTGATAATTTAACAATAATTTTTGATAAATTTAAAAATATACAGAGGAGCTATCTCAATGTATGATTTAAAAAATATTGCTTGGAAACTTTGTAAAGCGGCTAAAACACAAGTAATCATTGCCATACAGGTAGTAGCGCTCGCGGTTTGTTTAATTGCAACGATGTTAATTTATGTGGATAATGCACAAACGGAGATGGAAGAAAATATTCACAGTATGTATGGGGATGTAGATATTTCAGCAGGTTATGATTTTTCAACCTATTTTGATACGGGTCAGTGGATTACAACAGATATTTTTAATACAATTGAAAATTTAGAAGAAGTTGAGCAAGTAGAACCAATCTTATTGCAATTTACATCTGTCGATCAGCTTGAAGGTGTTTATACATTAGGTGTGACAAGTGGGACGTTAACAAAAGGGTTTTACCATTTAAACGACACACCGAAAGATAATGAGGTCGTAATTACATATTCTTTATCAGAAACGTTAAATAAATTTGCTAAAGATTCAATAGTGATAAATGATAAGTCATTTGTGATAAAAGAAGTGCTCGCTCCGAATACTTATGGAGAAGATGCACCTATTCTTTATATGGACATGGCTCTATTAAAAAGTGTAAGTCATGCACCAACAGAAATAGAAGGCTTGTTTGTTATGCTTAAAACAAAGGATGTGGAGCAAACAGCCACTGTATTGAACCAACTTTTCAAAAATATTCGTGTTGAAATAACGAATGAAATGGACTGGGTACAAGCAAATTTGATTACCTTGCTCGTGTTTATACTTATGTTAGTAATAAGTATTATCGTAGTTAGTGGACTATTATTGAAGTCTACTTTTTCATTATTATTTAGCCGTTTGCAAGCTCAGTTTTTCGTGTTAAGAACGATGGGCGCAACGACAAAGCAACTAAAAAAGATTGTCAACACTCAATCGACGATTATTTTACTAATGGGTGTAGGGATAGGCGCAATGGGGAGTCTTTTGTTGCTAAAATTCATTGTCCCGTCTTTTGTTGAGATGATTGGCCTACCGCAAGCCGACTTTAGCATTCCTGTTGTTTATTTTTTAGCAATTTTACTTGCAATTTATTTCTTACTTTATATGTTTGTGTTTGTTAAAGTAGCGAAAGTAGCGAAAGCAACACCTATAGTGATGAAAAGAAATGATGAGCTTAAATCGTATCGATGGGTAAAATGGAAGAGCGTGCTTACTTTTATAGTAGGTGTAATCTCATTACTCATTTTTTTACAAGGTATTGCAAAGCCTAGTACACTGGAGTCGGTTATTTTAATCTTTATTGGAAGTGTACTAATCATTGGTTTATTATTCTTTTTATTCCCATATGTGATAGTGTATACGTTGAATAAAGGATCCTCTTGGATTCATCATTATTTAGGAAATAAAGCACACTATATAAAAATACAGTTCATGCCTAATTTAAGAAGCTATATTCCTGTTGTTTTTATATTGGCAATTTTGATTATGATTATTGTATTTAATGGTACGTTTTTGAAATCTCTTGTAAAAGGTCAAGAACTAATAATTGAAGAAACATATCCATATGAAGTAGCAATTACGAATCCTTATTTTGAGAATATCTTTTATGAGGATATAGCGTTATTGAAAAAAAATGTTTCAATAGAAAAAATACAATTAAGTAGTAAGGGTAGTTCTTTTATAGCTTCTAACTTTAATCTGAATTATGATGCGAAAGATTTTGGTGGAGAGAATAGAGTTGAAATTACAGAAGATGCAGCGGATAAATATGACTTAAAAATAGGAGATGTTTTAGAAGGCTATTTCTTTGACGAAAATTCGAATGAACAAACAATTTATTTAACAATTACTGGAATTATTCCGGTGGAAGACAAATATACACACCTTTATGTTGACTGGAGTTCTCCTTTGATTAAAGATGTTATTCCTATTGATAAAATCCATTTAACTTTAGCTCCTGACGCAACATTAGACGATCTGCAGTATGCGATTCGCGATTGGCCAACATTAAAAATTGTGGAACGAGCTGTTCTTTTAGAGCAAGCCTCGGAATGGTTTTATCAACGATGGGCAATGTTTATCGTCGTTTTGGCTGCTTTAGTTGTAGCGAGCTGTATAGGTTTAGTGCAAACGATAATTCATATTATTATTAAAAGGAAAGAACAATATCAGATACAACGTTTAATCGGGCTTTCACCAAAGGAATTAAAACAGCTTATTTGGTTTGAAGTTCTCTTTATTGTCACGATTGGCGTATTGCTTGGCGTAACATTTGGTATGCTCTTAACAAATTTAATTATGCAAATAGACTCAGGCGGGTCAATAGAATGGGATTTCCTGTTTATATTTAGTTCAAGTATAGGAATATGGATGAGTATTTTAGTATGTTGTCGTCTATATATTGCTCGATTTGTAAAGCGGAGTGTTATTTAGATATGGCCGTGTCAGAGAGCAGAACGATGTATATCTTGGTACATTCGCATTACATGCTTATTCAAGAGCTTTTAAAAAACATGTTCGCTATGTATAGACCATCTTGGATAATTGATGGCATTCACTTGCCAAGTGAACTTGCCATAAAAATAAATGCGAATAAAGAAAAATATGATGTTATGTTAATTGACACATCGTATAAGCATTTTGTTCACTATATACCGTATTTGAAAATTTTTGAAACAATGAAGTGTCAAATTATTTTTATGACAGATGAAAATATTAGAGAGCTTTATTGGTACACAAGTACTATTTCAAATTGTAAGGTCATAAATAAAGATATGACGATAAAACAATTAGTTCATATCATTGAAGGAAACTTAATAGAAGTAGTTAACACAAAACGAGTCGGAGCATTGAGTATGTTGGATTTGAATGTGCTCAAGGAATTGGCAAAGGGGCATTCCATTGACTATCTCTGCAGCTCACAAAAATTCACAAATATAGAGGTAGAGCAAGCCATTCAGCATATTAATGCGTATTTTGGAACAACTTATTATTTAGAAGCAGTGTATAAGGCATATATAGAAAAACTTATTTAAGAGAACGTTAAGTGGTATTTTACGCTTACGTTCTTTTTTTGAACGTTTATGTAAGGAGGGAAATAAAAAATAAGCGTTTATCTATATAAATATTCTTTTTAAGGAATTTTTAACTATTTTGTTGTTTTGTGTCTTATACTGATTATCAAGGAGGTAATGACGTGGAGTTTACGGCAAAAGAGAAAATGTTGGTAGATTATTTCGAACATAGAAGATCGTTAACACAGTTAGATAAAATTAAATTAGTGTATGGATTTCGTATTGTTACAAGCGAGTTAAAAAAATTTTTGGTTATTTATAGTATAGCTATTGTGTTTGGTTTGTTTTGGGAAATGTTATTGGTGCAAATTGGTTTTTTACTCGTACGCCAAGTAGCGTATGGAGCACATTGTCCATCATTTAGAACATGTCTTGTTGTTAGTAGTATCTTATTTCCGTTTATCACATGGCTAGCTATAGCATTACCCATTACTTCATTCGCTGTTTGGGGAGCATTTTTGTTAGGGGCTGTTATTTTATTGTTAATTGGTCCAGTGAGTTCTAAAAAAACAAAAGTACGAGGAGAAGCTCATCGAACATTCTTGTTTAAAAAATTATATAGAAGACTTATTTTGTTGGGCATACTGCTCCTTATTTTCCCGACATCTATAAGCGTATTTTTTGTAGCAGGCGCTTTGAAGGCGGTTTTTTTAGTGATTATTGCAAAATTAGGAGGATATCATTGATGAAATTTATTATTGACAAAGTGATTGAAAGCTTGTGTAACTTACTTATTAAATTAGCTGACTTTGGCTCTGTTTATATGTGTTGGAATTTTTCAGGCGAGGAAGAGCTACCACAAGAATTAAAGTCAAATAAATTTTGAAGAAATACCATAATTAATATATAATGGAATTTAATTATATATTAATTAAGAGGGTTATGTAATTTTATGTGGAACATACAATCTTTAATTTTGTCCATTTGTCAGTGTTCGGTGTTCAGCTTTTTACCATTGTATTTTAGTAAGTTAAAGATAACCAAACAATTGTTTTTTAAAACTTTCTTGTTTATTGTAGTACCAGCAAATGTGTTATTTTCTTTTATAGGTATTTATGCTATAGGATATATCATATTGACCACAAGTTTCCTTGTTTATCAACAAACAAAGCAAGGGTGGAACATCATACATGTGCTGTTTACGATAGTTTTAGCTGTTCTGGCAGATCATATTTCTTCGCTTATCGTGTATCATTTTGCGAATGGCATGGAGGCTATCACCAATTCTCCATTAGTACAACTCGTGGTTTCTATGAGTATCTTATTTATTTTGGTTCTTATTTACAAAAGGTTATTTCGTTATTTTGCAGGACGATATATGTTTGAGCAATACATTATACCTGCCATGATTCCTTTGTTGCTTATGACGATTGTCTTTATGTATACCGATATTTTGTTGATGGATGGTCTATCATTCATCAAAAGTGTCCAACATAATTTATTCTTTTTTGCGATTTATTTAGTGCTCTTTATCATCATTGTTAGTTTCTTTGTTTACATAGCCATTAAGAACATACATATTAAACAAAAGGAAATGGAATTAGAAGAATTTAAGTCATATGTGGCATCACTTGAGGAAATTAATGATGATATGCGTAAATTTAAACATGATTATATGAATATTTTAACATCAATGCGTCATTTTATAGATTCTAAAAATTACTCGGAACTAGAAACCTATTTTTACCGACATATTTTACAAACTGAAAAGAATGAGCAAGCACATGAAACAGCTTTCTCAATGCTTAATGGTTTACATATAGCCAGTTTAAAAGGACTATTAACAACAAAGCTTATTCAAGCGCAGACATTTCATGTACCAATGCACGTTGAGATTGTTGAAGATATTGACAGCATCGGATTGGACGAGATTCAATTAAATTGTATGTGTGGCATATTATTGGATAATGCACTCGAAGCTAGTAAGAATTCTATAGAGCCTTGGATTCGCTTAGCCTTTATTAGAATGGATAATGCCCTGTTAATTGTATGCATGAATACATTTTTACCTAATCCGAGTAATGAACTAAAAGTACATGAGGTTTTTAAAGAAGGCTTCTCGACAAAAGGGACAGGACGAGGCTTAGGTTTATCTATTTTACGCCAAATGGTGGATGCTTCGCCAAAACTTCGATTGAATACAAAAATTAATGGCAATTTATTTATACAAGAGTTGTTTATTGATGAGGTGAAGGTGCAAATATGAAAGTAATTATTTGTGAGGATAATGTTGTTCAATTAGAGTATATCAAGAAAACAATTGAAAACTATGCCTTGGTGGAAGGGAATGGTATTGAGGTTGTACTCGCAACTACAAATCCTAACGAGGTTATTGCGTATGAAAAAGCAGATTGTTATTTTTTAGATATCGATTTAAAGCATGAAATGACAGGGCTGATGTTAGGTGATATCATTCGAAAACGTGATCCATTGTGTAATATTATATTTGTCACAACTCATGCCGAAATGACCTATTTAACGTTTATGTATAAAATTGCTGCATTGGATTTTATTATTAAGGACCATACAGAAACGTTACAGCAAAAAATATTAGCAACATTAAAGATCGCACATGAAAAGTATCTTCAAATTGGTCAACAGCAAACACCTTCACAGATTCAAATTAGAGCAAACGGTTACACCAGAAATATTGCTATTCAAGATATTTACTTTTTTGAGGCATCCCCAAAATTACATAAAATTATTTTACATTTAGAAAATGAACATATTGAATTTTATGGTCGCTTAAAGGATTTTAAGGAGGCGCATACATCGATGTATCAATGTCATAAGGCTTTTATTGTGAATCGCCAAAATGTTGAATTTGTTGATCATAAAGAACGAGTGGTATATTTCAAAAATGGTGAAACTTGCTTTGCTTCTGCTCGACTTATAAAAGGTTTAAAATAAATAGACATCCACTGTTTTCGCTGTGGATGTCTATTTTTTGATAAAAATATTCACTTCCATAGGCTATTCACGTTAAGATGGAATCACATCATATGATTCAAAGGGGAAAAGGAACTTGAGTACATTATTGACGAAAACAATAACAATGGATGCGGAATCATTTTTTTATAGTTATCAGCAACAAACGAAGAATGAGCAACGACATATATTTTTAGAAAGCGGCCGTGGTGGACATTTGACGATCGCTGCTTGGAATCCATTAGCTACTGCACAATCAATGGAAGAAGGGCTTTGTGTTAAATGGAGAGATGGCAAAAGTGAGGTTTTAGCAGGTGAGCCCCTTGCATTATTAGAGCAGCTTGTGGCAGAATATCAAATTTCTTATCATGCAGAGCTTCCTGTTTTTCAGGGAGGAGCCATTGGATTTGTTTCCTATGACTATGCTCGCAAAATCGAGCGACTTCCAAATACTGCAAAGGATGATTTACAAGTACCAGATATTTATTTTTATTTATTTGATTGCTGGGCAGTACATGATGTGAAATCCAATACTGTCACGCTGATGAAGCTAGACGGTTGCCATGTTGACCTAGAGGAGTGGGCGAATAGCTGGCAGGCTGCTGCACAAGCAGGGCTCACTACACGTAAATTTGAAAAAACAAATGCTGTTGAAGTGGTGAACGATGAAAATGAGCTACATGTTTCATTTGTAGGAACTGATTTTGAAGAGGCTGTCACAAAAATTCAAGAGTACATTGCACAGGGGGATGTATTCCAAGTAAATTTATCTGTTCGTCAATCAAAGCAATTACAAGCAACAGCAATGGATGTCTACGAGGCATTACGAGCCTTTAACCCATCACCATATATGGCTTATATTGAAGCGCCTGATTTTGCGGTTGTTTCTGGATCGCCAGAGTTATTGGTCAAGCGTCATGGCAATGAGCTATCAACAAGACCAATCGCAGGTACTCGACCAAGAGGGAAATTTGAAGCGGAAGATTTAGCCTTGGCACAAGAATTAATTGATAATGACAAAGAGCGTGCTGAGCATGTGATGCTGGTAGATTTAGAGCGCAATGATTTAGGACGAGTATCAACCTATGGAACTGTCGAGGTGGATGAGTTTATGGTCATTGAGCGTTATTCACATGTTATGCATATTGTTTCAAATGTACGAGGGGAAATAGCAGAAGGGAAAACAAATGCAGATGTGATTCGTGCAATGTTTCCAGGTGGCACAATTACAGGTGCACCAAAGATACGCACAATGGAAATTATTGAAGAACTGGAGCCTGTAAGACGTGGCTTATATACAGGTTCAATTGGCTGGCTGGGCTTTACAGGAGATATGGAGTTTAATATTGTGATTCGTACAGCGTTTATTAAGGATGGGGTAGCACATATTCAAGCTGGCGCGGGAATTGTCATTGATTCTATTCCAGCAAGAGAGTATCAGGAATCCTTAAATAAGGCGAAGGCAATGTGGCAGGCAAAGGCAATGGCGGAGGAGCGAGCAAAATGATTTTAATGATTGATAACTATGATTCATTTATTTATAACATTGTACAATATCTGGGCGAATTTGGTCATGAAATCGTTGTGAAACGCAATGATACAGTAACACTAGAAGAAATTGAGAAGCTGGCACCAGATATGATTGTGATTTCTCCGGGACCATGCAGTCCAAATGAGGCGGGCGAAAGTCTGAACATTATTAAATATTTCGCAGGAAATATTCCGATTTTAGGCGTTTGTCTTGGTCATCAAGCACTTGCGCAGGTGTTTGGTGGCAATGTCATCCGTGCGGAGCATCTAATGCATGGCAAGACATCTCCTGTACTACATGCTGAAGTAGGTTTGCATAAGGGAATGCCAAATCCATTTCAAGCAACTCGCTACCATTCGCTTATTGTAGAAAAGGAAACATTGCCGGCATGTCTTGAAGTGACAGCATGGACAGAACAGGGTGAAATTATGGGGCTACGTCATAAGGAATACCCAATAGAGGGTGTACAATATCATCCAGAGTCTATTATGACAGAGCAAGGTAAAAAG
The DNA here is from genome assembly GCF_038008325.1 of Lysinibacillus sp. FSL K6-0232. Classification (NCBI taxonomy): domain Bacteria; kingdom Bacillati; phylum Bacillota; class Bacilli; order Caryophanales; family Bacillaceae; genus Lysinibacillus; species Lysinibacillus sp. FSL K6-0232. The sequence goes on from NZ_JBBOYW010000001.1 coordinate 129,499, forward strand.
CTACTACGTCAATTTATAGACTTATATGTAGGGGAAGTGAAATAAATGCAATGCTGGATGAATGGTAATTATATGGCTGCACAGGATTTACGAATTTCTCCCTTTGACCATGGGTTTTTATATGGGTTAGGTTTTTTTGAAACGTTTCGCACATATGGTGGTCAGGTATTTGACTGGGAAGCGCATATGACAAGACTTCAAGAGGCGTTATCGCAATATCGCATTCATTTACCATATACAGAGCAGGCTTTATTGGACGTTGTACAGCAATTAAATCAACAGGCGGATGGTCAGGATGGCTACTTCCGTCTAAATGTATCGGCTGGAGAACATGCTATTGGATTACAGCCAATAGCCTATCAACAGCCAAATGTCATTATTTTTCGTAAAGAATTACAAAACCCACCTCGTGGCACTGAAAAGACGGCTCAGTGGCTAACAACACCACGTAATACACCCGAGCAAGCATTACGGTTTAAATCACATCATTATGGAAATAACGTACTTGGGCGTTTTGAAGTCCCATCACTTGCTCAGCATGAGGGCTTTTTTGTAACGCAAGAAGGTTATATAGCAGAAGGTGTAACATCAAATATATTTTGGGTGAAAAATGATATACTATATACGCCTTCCTTGAAGACAGGCATTTTACCGGGTATTATTCGAGCGTGGGTTATACAAAAAGCTAAAATGTTAGGTCTTGAAGTGAGAGAAGGCTTCTTTCCGAAGCAAGATATAAGGCAAAGTACAGAATGCTTTATTACGAATTCTATACAAGAGCTTGTGCCTATTAGTAGCTTAGAACAACAGCAATTTCTAGGCAATAAAGGGCTTGTTTATTCATGTTTACATGAGGCATTTGTAAAAGAAGTGGAGTGTTTACATGCTTGAAAAATATACAACACCATTAACAATTAATGGTATTACATTAGATTACACAAAAGAAACATTTGTGATGGGAATTTTAAATGTTACACCAGACTCGTTCTCAGATGGAGGAAAGTACAACAGTGTAGAAGCGGCGGTTACCCAAGCAAAAAAAATGGTGGCTGAGGGGGCTAAAGTTATTGATGTCGGTGGTGAATCTACACGCCCAGGCTACGAACGAATTTCAGATGAGGATGAAATTGCACGCGTTGAGCCTGTTATTCAAGCATTAGTGAAGGAAGTACCTGCGATTATTTCCATTGATACGTATAAGGCGAATGTGGCACGTGCTGCTATTAAAGCGGGAGCACATATAATTAATGATATTTGGGGAGCAAAGGCTGAGCCTGAAATTGCTCAGGTCGCTGCTGATTTACAAGTTCCGATTATTTTAATGCATAATCGTGACAATATGGAGTATGGAACTGATTTTTGGGCAACAGCGAAGGCTGATTTAGAAAAAAGTATTGCGATTGCACATCAGGCAGGCGTCCCTGATGCACATATTATTTTAGACCCTGGTATTGGCTTTGCTAAAAATACCATACACAATATAACGATGATGCAGCACTTAGCTGATTTAGCAGCAATGGGCTATCCAGTGTTATTAGCAACATCACGTAAATCCATGATTGGCAATGTTTTAAACTTACCTGTTGAAGAGCGTCTTGAAGGCACTACTGCAACAGTGGTTTATGGAATTGATAAGGGCTGTCATATGATACGAGTTCATGATGTCAAGGAAATGGCACGAGCAGCACATATGGCTGACATATTAGTAGGGAAACGTTTGTTTAAGGAGGAAGCGTGATGGATTATATTCATTTAAAGGATATGCAATTTTATGGCTATCATGGTGTATTAGCAGCAGAAACCACTCTTGGTCAGCGTTTTCGAGCTAATGTTTCATTGGCAGTAGACATGACAAAGGCTGGTGAAACAGATGATCTCAATTATACGGTAAATTATGCAGAGGTTTATGCGTTATGCCGAGATATTGTAGAGGGTGAACCTTTCAAGCTAATTGAGGCTCTTGCAGTAAAAGTAGCCAATACGATACTTACAACCTATACTGACAAAGTAAAGGGTGTACGAGTAGAGCTTATTAAGCCAGACCCGCCAATACATGGTTACTATAAAGAGGTGTCCGTTGAGGTAACGAGAGGTGAATTCTCATGAAGGATGTTTATTTATCGATTGGCACAAATATGGGGGATAGGTACGATAACCTCCAACAAGCGATAGCACTTTTAAAACAAGAAAAAGCTATAGAGCTTGTGCGTATTTCTTCGGTTTATGAAACGGCTGCTGTTGGTTATACAGACCAAGCGGATTTTTTAAATATTGCTGTCCATTTAAAAACAAATAAATCCTCTGCTGAAATGCTCCAGCTATGTCAGTCTATTGAGCAAGAGCTAGGACGTGTACGGGAGTTTCGCTGGGGGCCACGAATCATTGACCTTGACATTTTGCTTTACAATCACGAGAATATTGAAACTGAGAGCTTAATTGTTCCACATCCAAGAATGTATGAGCGAGCATTTGTTTTAGTGCCACTAGTCGAAATCACGCCGACACCACTTGGCAAACAGCTCCAACAGGCGCATCATGAGTTACAGCAACTGGATTGTGAGCGTGAAGGTGTGGCTTTGTGGAAGGATTGCAATAAGCCTCTAACAGTAAATTAAGTTATAAGCGTGCAAATAGATAGAGTGATCCTATAGAGGAGGAAATCAACGTTGAGTCAAACAACTGAGAAGCCGTTTCAAATTGGCGATATTGTGATGGACAACCGTGTAGTATTAGCGCCAATGGCTGGCATTTGTAACTCTGCTTTCCGTTTAACGGTAAAAGAGTTTGGAGCAGGGCTTGTATATGCTGAAATGATAAGTGACAAGGGTATTGTTCAAAAAAATGAAAAAACACTAGGTATGCTGTATATTGATGAGCGTGAAAATCCTTTATCACTACAAATTTTTGGTGGGGATAAAGAAACATTAGTAGAAGCGGCAAAGTATGTAGACGAAAATACAACCGCTAATATTATTGATATTAATATGGGATGCCCTGTTAATAAAATTATTAAATGTGAAGCAGGTGCGCGCCTGCTGCTTGATCCAAATAAAGTTTATGAAATGGTAGCGGCTGTTGTGGACGCTGTTAAAAAGCCTGTTAGTGTCAAAATGCGCATTGGCTGGGATGACGAGCATATTTTTGCTATTGAGAATGCCCAAGCTGTTGAACGTGCGGGTGCATCAGCAGTAGCTGTCCATGGTCGTACACGTGTACAAATGTATGAAGGCAAAGCAAATTGGGATATTATTCGTCAGGTTAAGGAAAATGTAAATATCCCAGTGCTCGGCAATGGTGATGTAGAAACACCACAGGATGCTAAACGCATGCTTGATACAACTGGTGTAGATGCGGTTATGATTGGTCGTGCTGCATTAGGTAATCCATGGATGATTTATCGTACGGTGCAATATTTAGCAACAGGAGAGCTAAAAGAAGAACCGAGCGTACGTGAAAAAATTGACGTGTGTTTATTGCATTTTGAACGCCTTATCCAACTAAAGGGAGAGGGCATCGCAGTACGTGAAATGCGCAAACATGCATCGTGGTATTTAAAAGGGATTCGCGGTAATGGTAAAGCACGTAAAGCGATTAACCAAACAGAAACGGCGGTAGAGCTTCGTGCCCTATTAAATGGACTTGTGCAGGACTATGAAGAGCTTGACTTGCCAGAAGCAACGCAATTAATTATATAATGTATCTAGTTGGCGTCCTAAGATGGGCGCTTTTTCGTTGTAGGGTAGTAGTTTTTAGAATTATTAATTATTTTAACTTAGGTTGAAACTAATGATTACAGCTTTAAAATTGTGTACAATAGAAATATTATGGACGTAACTGTTAAGGAGTGAAACAAGTGTCAAACATAGAAGAATTAAATGATCAGCTTTTGGTAAGACGTCAAAAAATGATGAATATATTAGAAAACGGACAAGACCCATTCGGTAGCCGTTTTGAACGCACACATTTATCAACAGAGGTGCTTGAGCAATTTGCTGATCAAACAAAAGAACAGCTAGAAGAAAATCTTCAAGAGGTTACTATTGCAGGTCGCATTATGACAAAGCGTGGTAAAGGAAAAGCAGGCTTTGCACATATTCAAGATTTAGGCGGTCAAATTCAAATTTACGTACGTCAAGACCATGTTGGCGAGCAAGCATATGAATTATTTAAACAAGCTGATTTAGGAGATATTGTAGGGGTACGTGGCAATGTATTCCGTACGCAAGTTGGGGAGCTTTCGGTAAAGGCTGAAGAATTCACTTTCCTTACAAAAGCGCTTCGTCCTATGCCAGAGAAATTCCATGGATTACAGGATGTTGAACAACGCTATCGTCAGCGCTACTTAGATTTAATGACAAATGAAGATAGCAAAAAAACATTTATTGCACGTTCTAAAATTATTCGCGCTATTCGTAACTATTTAGATAACGCTGGCTATTTAGAAGTAGAAACACCAATGCTTCATACAATTGCTGGTGGTGCTGCGGCTCGCCCGTTTATCACACATCATAATGCACTTGATATGGAGCTTTATATGCGTATTGCCATTGAACTGCATTTAAAACGTTTAATTGTGGGCGGCTTAGAAAAAGTATATGAAATCGGTCGTGTTTTCCGTAACGAAGGGATATCAACACGTCACAATCCTGAATTTACAATGATTGAGCTATATGAAGCTTATGCTGATTACCAAGATATTATGTCATTAACAGAAAACCTTATTGCATATGTTGCCCAAGAAGTTCTTGGTACAACTGTTGTTCAATATGGAGAAGATGAAATCAACCTTACTGTAGGCTGGAAACGTGTGCATATGGTAGACGCTGTTAAGGAAGCAACGGGTGTAGACTTCTGGCAGCCAATGACAAAAGAACAAGCTCAAGCACTTGCGAAGGAGCATGGTGTAGAGATTAAAGATGTTCATGAAGTAGGCCACATTATTAATGAATTCTTTGAACAAAAGGTTGAAGAAACACTTGTACAGCCTACGTTTGTCTATGGCCACCCAGTAGAAATCTCGCCTCTTGCAAAGAAAAACCCAGAGGACGAGCGTTTTACAGATCGTTTTGAGCTATTTATCGTACGTCGTGAGCACGCTAATGCCTTTACAGAATTAAATGACCCAATCGACCAACGTCAACGCTTTGAAGCACAACTAGCAGAAAAAGAAGCTGGTAATGATGAAGCGCATGAAATGGATAATGATTTCATTGAGGCGTTGGAGTACGGGATGCCGCCAACAGGTGGTTTAGGTATTGGAATTGACCGTTTAATCATGCTATTAACAAACTCACCATCAATTCGTGATGTACTATTATTCCCAACAATGCGTCACATTACAAAACAATAAGTACAAGCTAAAGTATTTGTATCAACAGAATAAAGTACTGCTTGAGACAACAAAGCCTTATCAAAAATAGAACAAAGAACTGCTCCCATATCAGAGGAGAGCGAGAAGAACAGGAGAATCCCCCGCGGATTCTCCTGTTTTTGCGTGAAGAGGGCGAGAGAAGGCGAGAAGAATGTGAAACGACTATTAATAAGGAAAGGACCCGAGAAAAGCGTGAGAAGGGCGCTGGCGGCGTCAGAGAAGGTGCGTGGAGAGATGATGGAATGCACCTGTGGTGCTTGCTTGGTGAGGGCGGGGAGATTGCGGGAGAAAGGCAAGGGAAAAGCAGCACTTTATTCTAACGAGAATTAAGTTCTGCTTTTAGGTTGGAAAATATTTGGAAAAATCGCTGGTTTTGCGACACGACTTTGTTCTAACTCACAACGGTGCAATGCGGGTTCATAGCGGGCGAAAAAGCAGAACTTTATTGTTGCTGAACATAGTTAGAAATTTATTTTTTTGGAGTTTTGATAGGTGATGGCGGGAGTTAGAATAAAGTACTTACATAATTAGAAATAAGTTCGGCTAAGGGGTTAAGTAGGTAAATGCATTTTAAACTAATGGAGCTTGTAGATGTTAGAATGTAAAATTAGGATGAATACATAATTACATAAAGGGAGAATAAAATGGTTCAGTTATATTCATTTCCAAATAATATAGAAGTACAAGTTTTACCGGAACCACATGAATTGGCGATGACAATTTTTTTAGAAAATCTTCAAATGGAATATCCATTAGTTTATTTGGTTTTTTTACAGGGGAAGATGATTTTAAGTAATTTTACATACGAAGAACTTAGAAGTTTACCTTTAAACAAAGATGATGTACCAGTTGTTATTGATTGGGATGGTAAGATATATAATTTTAATTTGATAAAAAAACTTAAGACTTCTCCTCCATTTACGCCTATTTTTGAAATCCGAATAGATGATAGAATAATGCATGGAAATGTAAAAAGAGGGGTAAAATATTTTAGGTTATTCTTTTTCCCAGATGAAGACCAAGGATTAGCGACGAAAATTTGTCTTTATGATTTCTTAGAGAAAGATGCTACGGATTTAGATGATTTTAATCGAGCAAATAAAGGGAATACGGAGACTACAATGAAAATTAACAATGGCATAATTGTTCAAAAACGTTTCCGTGGAAAAAGGGAATTATTTGATGTATACTTACGATAATTAGGAGAAGGGAAGTGTATTAAATGAATATTTTAAATGCTTCAGACCAAGCATTCCTTCAAAACAATCCTGAAATGGCTAAATTCTTTTTGTCGAAAGAAAATGTGGTAGCCACTAAGTTAGTTGCTGAAAGACTTAAAGTGTCTAAATCAATTGAGGAAGTAGCAACTGAGTTAAACATCGCTGCTGAAACGATTATACAGATTGAAAATGGTAATTTTAATGACCGAAATGCATTCAAAAAGCTAGTTGATTTTTATCAAGTGACATCGGATGAGATAGATTTTTTTCTTGAGAAAGAATTACATGCAGTTTAAATATACTTGAGGGAACGTGTTCGATAGCGTTCCCTCTTTTTTGTTTTTAAATATTAATTGTAATGATTAGGTCGGATAAGACGAGGATATTGTTGATTTCATTTTGACTCTAATTTGTGATGTAAAATGGCAAAGATAGATGGTTTTGTCGTGTAAAAGGCGCAGCTACGCGATTTGTGGTGTAATCGGGCAAGGATAAAACAGTTTAACGGAATCAAACATCCTATGAATTTGTGATGTAAATTGGCAAAGATAGACGTTTTTGTGATGTGAAATGGCAAAGATAGGGGGTCCTTGCATCTGAAATTTCATTACGAATCAAAAATACATATATAAATGTTTGGAAGTAAACATTTAACTTTAATAAAATGGATTTATACAGTGATTTTGATATCGCGTATTTATTAATGCGGAATTTATGGTACTGTGGAATTATAAAATGGGATAGTTTTTCCAATGGAGGAAGTTAAAATGACTCAATTAACATTACAGGAACTAGAATCACACCTATGGAAGTCAGCGGATATTTTACGTGGCTCGGTGGATTCTGGGGATTTTAAAAATTACATATTCGGTTTACTGTTTTTAAAGCGTTTAAATGACGTGTTTGAGGAGCATCGTGCAGCGATAATGGCAGAGCATGGTGAGGAGATTGGGGCGTTATTAGTAGACGACCAAGACCAATATCAATTTTACGTACCAGAAGCTGCGCGTTGGACTGTCATTCGCTCGAAGGCAGAGAATATCGGTTCAGCGATTAACGTGGCATTTGAGGCGCTTGAGAACGAAAATAAGACGCTTGAAGGGGTTTTAACACCGATTGACTTCAACCGTAAAGAAGTGCTGACAGACGACGTGCTACAACGCTTATTACAGCACTTTGAATTATTAGACTTACGTAATGAAAGTTTATCAGAACCAGATATGCTAGGACGTGCTTACGAGTATTTAATTAAAATGTTTGCCGATGATGCTGGTAAGAAAGGTGGCGAATTCTATACACCGTCAAAAGTGGTTGAGCTTATCGTCAAATTAATTAAGCCAGAGGAAGGTATGCGCGTGTACGACCCAACGTGTGGTTCGGGCGGGATGCTCATTCAAGCGGTCGATTACGTAAAGGCTACAGGTGGCAATCCACAATCATTATCGTTATTCGGTCAAGAGAAGAACCTTAATACATGGTCGATTGCGAAAATGAATTTATTACTGCATGACTTACCTGACCATAAAATTGTCAAAGGCGATACAATTCGTTCACCGAAGCTTGTAGAAGATGGTGAAATTATGCTATTTGACCGCGTAATTGCCAATCCACCGTTTTCATTAAAAGAATGGGGACGTGAGGAAGCTGAGCATGATGCATACGGACGCTTCCAATACGGCTTACCACCGAAAAATGCAGGTGACTTTGCGTTTATTCAGCATATGATTGCGTCACTTAAAGGTAACGGTAAAGCTGGTGTTGTTATGCCGCATGGTGTGCTATTCCGCGGTGGTGCAGAGGGCAAAATTCGTCAAGGCTTACTAGAATCGGATTTATTCGAGGCAGTTATTGGTTTACCATCGAACCTATTTTACGGCACAGGCATTCCAGCGAGCGTGCTTATTTTCAATCGTGATAAAGACGAAAAGCGTAAAGGCAATGTGCTATTTATCGCAGCAGAGGGTGAATTCCAAGAAGGTAAAAATCAAAATACGTTACGTGATGAGGATGTTGCGAAAATCGTTGCAACGTATGATGCATATGAAGATATTGAAAAATACGCACGTGTTGTGCCGTTAGAGGAAATCAAAAATAATGACTACAACTTAAACATCACACGCTACATTGATAAGTCAGAGGAAGAAGAACAAGTGGATATTGCAGCAGTTCTGCAAGACCTCCAAGCAATCGAAGCTAAACGTAACGACACGAAAGCGAAGTTAAATGGTTACTTACGTGAACTTGGGGTAGGTGAGATTTGATGGGCGAAGTGCGTGAAGGGTATAAGATGACGGAGCTTGGGGTAGTGCCGAGTGAGTGGGAAGTACTCACTGTCGATGATATTGCGAATAAAATAGTTGGTGGAGGAACTCCTTCACGTGAAAATGAGAGTTTTTATAATGGAGATATTCCATGGGTAACAGTTAAAGACATGAAGGGTTCTTTTTATCAAGAAGATGCTCAAGAATTTATTACTGAAGCTGCCTTAAAAAACTCAGCATCTAATTTAATTGAACCTAATAATATAATTGTTGCAACACGTATTGCTTTAGGTAGAGGATTTATTAATACAAAAGAGGTAGCTATAAATCAAGATTTAAAAGCAATTTATTTAAATGATACTAAAGTAAAAAATGAGTATTTTTTATATTGGTATTTACAAAATGCTGAGTTTATTAAAGGGTTGGGGTCGGGTTCAACAGTAAAAGGAATTAGAGTAGAGCAGTTAAAGTCATTGCAATTACCAATCCCAAATATAGGAGAACAACAAAAAATCGCCTCAATCCTTTCAACCGTAGACGAGCAAGTTGATGAAACCGAGCAGTTGATTGTTAAAACAAAGGAATTGAAAAAAGGTTTAATGCAGCAATTGCTAACAAAAGGGATTGGGCATACGGAGTTTAAGCAGACAGAGCTTGGGGAGATACCGAATGAGTGGGAAATTAAGGATTTAATCGACATAGGAACCTTTTCAAAAGGTAAGGGTATTGCTAAAAAAGATTTGTCTGACAAGGGTATGCCATGTATTTTATATGGTCAATTGTACACAAAGTATAAAGAGCGTATTGATAAGGTGACTAGTTATACAGAAATTGAAGTGAAAAATCCTGTCATCGGAATGAAAAATGATTTATTGATTCCTTCTTCGGGAGAAACAGCTATTGATATTGCTACAGCTAGTGCATTAAACGTGGATAACATTTATATTGGTGGTGATATTAATTTATTCACACCATTTATTGAGGTAGATTCAAATTTCTTAAGTCTTCAAATTAATTCAACTAGAAAATCAGAATTAGCTAAATTAGCTCAAGGTTCATCAGTATATCATTTATATTCAAGCTCTTTAGAAAACTTTAGCGTAGTTTTACCGTCATTAGAAGAACAACAAAAAATCGCCCAAATCCTTTCAACAGTAGACGAACAAATCGATATCTACGAACAGGAAAAGGTTAAATACGAGGAGCTGAAAAAAGGTTTAATGCAGCAGCTTCTTACAGGTCAAATTCGCGTGAAAATCTAATTCAAACACAAAGGGGATTTGTATGAATAATTTTCAAAGAGTTGGTTCCATCAGTAACGCACATATCGGTCGTGATTTTGAGGAAGCAGCATACGTCTATTTTACGGCGCAGGGCTATTCAATCATCAAGGATGTGGCGTTGCCAATTGGGCTTGAACGTAAGAAAAATCATCGCTTTGATTTAGGTGCGCCTGCTGGTGCAGAAGATAAAATCATCATTGAATGTAAATCGCACCGTTGGACTTCGGGGGATAATGTACCGAGTGCCAAGCTAACCGTCTGGAACGAGGCGATGTATTACTTTCATTTAGCACCACCAGAGTACCGTAAAATCTTTTTCATTTTGCGCGATTATAGCAACAAACGTAATGAAACATTAGGTGAATATTATATCCGTACATACGGGCATCTCATTCCGAGTGATGTAGAAATAATGGAATATGATGAGGAACTTCAAACGGTTCGTGTGCTGTGACGGGTAAGTGGCAGGTGAATGTGGATGAATAAATTAGAATATACCGAGGTAGAACTGCCTTTTATTGAGCAGTTGAAAGGTTATGGTTACGTGCATAAAACAGGACCAGAACTTGATGATGAACGCTCGTCAAAGGCGGCAATCGTATTAGAGAAGCGCTTTGCACAGGCGATTCGTCAGCTCAACCCTTGGATAGACGACAGTAACGTAGAAAAAGTCGTGAAGCAGTTTGTATCATTGCAAGCGGAGGATACGTGGCACGCCAACAAAACGATATTTGAATGGCTGTTTGGACAAGGTATTTCGGTCATGCAAGATGTAGGTAACGGCAAGAAAAATCAGACGGTCGTGCTATTTGATTTTGATGTGCCAGAAAATAACGAATTTATGGTCGTCAATCAGTTGTCGATTGAAAATGCGAACGGCACGATTCGACCGGATATTGTGCTGTACATAAACGGTTTACCGCTTGTATTAGTGGAATGTAAAAGCCCGAAAGTACAGGTGGACAAGCAGTTGCCAGAAGGTGTGCGTCAGTTTGAGCGCTATATGCAAACGAATGCGCGACTGTTTTGGTACAACCAAATTTTAATCGTCACAAGTCGTGACCGAGCGCGTGCAGGAACGGTATTTGCCAAAGCACAGCACTACGGTTTATGGAAAGACCCATATCCTTTAACGATGGACGACGTTGGCTCGACACGCGCACAGGACGTTTTAATTGCGGGTATGCTGCGTAAAGATGCGCTGCTTGATTTAATGCGTAATTTTATTGTATTCGATGGCAAAGTAAAAAAACTGGCACGCTATCAGCAATATCGCGCCGTCAACAAAGCGATTGACCGTATTTTAACGGCAGATAAGCCAGCTTTACGAGGCGGTGTTGTTTGGCATACGCAAGGCTCTGGAAAATCGTTAACGATGGTGTACTTAGCGATGAAGCTGCGTCGTCAAACGAAGCTACAAAATCCGATGCTCGTCATTGTGACCGACCGACAAGACCTTGATGAACAAATAACGGGTACTTTCCAGCAATCAGGCTTCCCGAACCCAACACAAGCGAGTTCCGTAGCGGATTTAAAGCAACAGCTTGCAAAAGGTGCGGGTAGTACGGTTATGACGCTCATTCAAAAGTTCCAAGGCGATGACGACAAGCAGTTCCCTATCATTTCGGAATCAGAAAATATCATCGTGATGACGGATGAATCACACCGTTCACAATACAAAGGCTTAGCGATGAACATGCGTAAAGCCCTTCCGAATGCAACGTTCATCGGCTTTACGGGTACGCCTATCGAAAAAGAAAAGCGTTCGACAACTGGCAAGTTCGGGGCGTATATCGATAAATATACGATTGAGCAAGCGGTGGAGGACGAGGCAACGGTAGCGATTTTTTACGAATCACGCCTACCAAATTTACACGTCAAAGGTGAATCGCTAGACGAGCTATTTTCACGTTCATTTCATGAGTATGACGACGATACACGCGAAAAGATAAAGCAAAAGTTTGTGAATGATGAGCTATTACTCACTTCGCCCGACCGAATGCGTGAAATCGCACTCGATATTGTGCGCCATTATGAAAGCAAAATATTAGTGAATGGCTATAAGGCACAGGTCGTTGCGATTTCGCGTCATGCAGCGGTGGAATATAAAAAGCTCATTGATGAGTTCGCCGCAGGTCAATTTGAAACAGCCGTTATTTTCTCTGCTGGTCAAAATGATTCGGAGGAAATGCGTCAGTACCACATTTCAAAAGAGCAGGAAAAGAGCCTTATTGCGCGTTTTAAAAAGCCGATGGATGAGGATAAGCTCGCAATGCTTATCGTGTGTGACAAGCTGCTAACAGGCTTTGACGCACCGATTGAACAGGTGATGTATTTAGATAAGCCATTGAAGGAACATAACCTACTACAAGCGATTGCCCGCACGAATCGTAAGTATGATGATAACAAGACATACGGGTTAATTGTCGATTACTTTGGCGTATCGCGGTTCCTTGACCAAGCGCTTGAGATTTTCAGCGCAAATGATGTGCAAGGGGCGTTGAAGTCGATTGATGATGAATTGCCACGTCTAGAGCAGCGTCACAAAAAAGCGCTTCGTTATTTTGACGGTGTGAAGCCAAAAGATTTAGAGGAAGCGATTTTACGCTTAGTAGATGAGGACGTTCGAGCAGACTTTGACATGGCGTATAAGCGCTTTGCACAAAGTATGGATAAAGTATTACCAAGTCCAAAAGCAGAGCGTTTTACGGGCGATTTAAAGCGTTTAGGCGCGATTCGTCAGTTGGCAAAGTCACGCTTCTCTGTGGATGATGGGATGGACATTTCAGAATGTGGTGAAAAGGTGCGCCGTCTTGTGCAGAACTATTTGTTTACAGAAGGTATCGACGCCCGTGACCCTGTTTCCATTTTGGACGTATCGTTTAAGGAAGAACTCGAAAAGAACGTAAAGCCCGAAACGAAGGCAGCTCAAATGGAACACGCCATCAAAAAGGAAATCACCATTCGCTTAGATGAGGATAAAGTTTTTTATACATCTTTACGGGAAAAAGTCGAGCAGCTCATCGAAAAGTATAAAGAGCGTCAGATGACCATTTTTGAGCTGTTAGAGAAGCTAGAAGAAGCGAAGGAAGCGATTGTGACCAAAGTTAGCGGGAAAACCCAAAGCGGCTTAACGAGCCTGCAAGAGCCTTATTATAACAAGTTGTTGGAAGTGCATGAAGAAAGTGCTGAATATAATTTGAAGCAAATTGCGGTGGACGTGCATCAGTTTATTGAGGATACAGTAGCGCCGATAAGTGATTGGTCGTCAAAGACAGATTTTAAGCGTAAATTAACGGCGGATTTAAAGGTGAAGCTGTTGAAAGAGAAAATGTCGATGAGTGATGCTTCGATGTTGACGGGGTATTTCGTTGCGTTGGCTGAGAATCAGTATGGGAAGAAATTACTTTAAATTAATTTGATGACAAACTTACTGATGGGGGACATAGATGAATAAAAAGCTAAGTTTTTCTGAAATTGATTTTTCAAATCCATTTCAGATGCAAGGGATGTATAACTATGCGACTTCAATTTTCTATTCGAATCCGCAAGAGGCTAGAAGGATATTTCATAGAATATTAAGATATAAAGATGTTAGTGCTGTTCATTCAGGATGTTATATAAGTTTGGCACGAATGTTATTAAATAGTCATATTTCAAATGTTTTAAAAGGTCATAGAAATAAAACCATAGAGGCTGAATTAATTTCCCTAATTGAAAATTCTCTAGAAGTGAAGCCTACTAATACAGCAGCTCATGGATTGATGGCGGAATTCTATATGCTTGTAGGGGAGTTTGAAAATGCTTTAGAACAATTGAATAAAATACCTACAGAACATGGGATTATTTCATTGGAACACAATTTATGTCTACATCTTGAATTAATTAGCCAACAAGTAAAAAAAGGTAAGTTGTCAAAAGAGGTTTATTTAGGGGAGGATGCAAAAGAGTTTTATTTAGCATTTCTGAACCAGAATAAAAAAACGGTTAATGATACGGCATTTTGTAAAATAATTGAATGTTTTTTAGATGGTACACGTATAAATGCCCTATTTGCCTTAGATATCTTAAAAATAGCTGAAGCTAAACTTCCGGAGAGTTTAAATATTGTTCATGCTGCCTGCAATATTTACAGTGTGGGTATTTATCAATTCCCAGAAAAATTATTGGAATATGCATTAAAAAAGAAGAGATTGATAGAAAAAACTGATGCTGAAATATCAGAAGAAATAAGGGATTCAACTTTTACTCATTTAGGGCAAGCATATGTAGGTCTGAAGCGATATGACGATGCTATTGAAATTTTAGAACCAAGAGCAAATAAAAAGTCTAAAAACGTGGATTTGCACAATCTTGCCAATGCATATTATAATACACAAAATTATGAATTAGCAGCAAAATATGCGAAACGGGCTCTTTATACAGTAGAGGATGAGACCACTTTACACTTATTAGCATGTATATTTCATGAACAAGCCAACCATAAAGAAGCAATTAAATATTTCGAGAGAGAACTCCACTTTAGGAAAAATGCAGAGGCATTTATTCAAACGATTGAAGAGAATGGTGACCCTATGTTCTCTAATCTAGCAGAGGAAGATGATGAACCTGTTTATGAGCGATTATACTTATCTTTTATTAGTAGCTTATATCAAGAAAAAGAGTATATAAAAGCTAAAATTATTTTAGAAGAAGCATTACAGGATTATCCTAATAACAGAAATATTAAATCATGGGAGAGTATTTTAGATAATGTATTTTCCCAAGAGGAAGTATTGAAAACATACCAAGAAGAATTAAATTGCCAAAAACGTCAGTACTTTGAGGTTCGAGCTAATTATGAAAAAATCATGAATACTTATCATACATGGGCTGAAAAATTATTTGAGTTACAGAATAAAGTTTTTAACGAAGAAACCTTAGAAAAAGATATGGAAACAATTATCGAAATATTAAAAAGTGAGTCAGGTTTTTCAGATAAGAAAGTTAAACATATAAAATCTAATATTGAGAAAAATTTTCCGTATTTAGACCAAAAAAGCAAAGTCTTTTTGGTCACAGCCGAGTATTTATATAGTTCGAATCAATATGCAATGATGGATTTCGCACCAATCGTAGTTGAATATAGCAAAGTATTAGAGAATGAATTAAATAAGCATTTAAAATTAAAATCTAAATGTACATTAGGGCAACTTGTATATTATATTAGAGAAAATAAAGTGCCACATTTCTTCGATTATTTATCAGAAATTAATCAAATTTTAGTATGGAGAAATGGAAGTGCGCACACTAGCACGTCTACAATAGAAGTTGTAGAACATATTCGTGAAACTTATTATGATAAAGACTTGCTTAAAAGATTGTTCGTTGATAATAATTAAATATTGTATAGCTGAACAACGCCATTTGATGTTTTAGATGGCGTTGTTTTTAGCTAATTATTCAATTTTTAAATAAATAGTAATTGCCCGTTGATTCGTAACCACTCTTTCCGTTCCTCATAATCATCTACAAGCATCCCCAATGTATCCCAGAACGCCTTCGAATGGTCCATATATTTTAAGTGTGCTAGTTCATGTGCAAGTACGTAGTCAATAATTGAAACAGGTGCAAGTAAGATGCGCCAATTGATAAGTACCTGCCCGTTTGCTGTACAACTTCCCCATCGTTGCTGCTGGTCCTTTATTTTTACAGCAGTTGGTTCTTGCTGCAATTTTATCGTGAAACGGTGAATGCGGTTCTGAACGAAAGCCTCACCTTTTTCCTTAATCCATTGCTCGTAAAGAGGTAATAAAACTTCACGATGCTGCTCTTCAGTAATTTGTACAGGCAACAGCGCAATAAATGTACCTTGTTGGAATTTGAATGTTGCCTCCCGAACATCGTCATTTTTAAACACTTTCAATCGATACTGCCTGCCTAAGTACGGCAGCTTTTCGCCTGATAAAAAGGAACGGATATGGCTCTCATCAATCATCTCATTGAAATGAAACAGCTGAGCGCGAATCCAAGTCGCCTTTTGATAAACAAGCTCTTCGATTTTCTCTGCTGTTGTTTGTGCTGGTGCAGTAATCATTACACCATTCGCATCAACACTAATTGAAACGGTTTTACGTCGTTCACTCCATTTGATTGTATAAGGGATGGTATCTTGCCCAAATTGAATACTATACATAAAAAATCCCTCCTACAAAATATCTCTTACATTTTATCATGCTACTGAAAATAGTATAAAGCCCGAACAGTGACAAAAAAAGCTGTGCTCGACCTCAACGGTATTGTTGTAGATGATAGAACATATTATGTGTAGACTTCTAACGTTTAGATGCTTAAAAGAAAAACGTGACAAAAATTTAAATTAATTCTTTAAGAAACTACTGATTTTTTTGTCACGTTTGCGTAATTTGTTGTGGATACACAAATACAATTTTGCTGCGATAAATATAAAAGATTTCAATGGCAACGTGTAAATGTTATATTCTAGCGCAGCATTTGCTTCCGAACGCAACACACGTTGTTTTGTTCCACTTAAGACATTGCTTGCTTCCGAAAATGAAAAGGTTGACAAAAATTTAAATTAATTCTTTAAGAAATTAACGGATTTTTTGTCACCCTTAACGTATTTTGAAATGTGTCTAAAATGTGACTACTTTGTGCAACAAATACCTATATGTGCTTTTTGTTTCCGAAAAGCGTCATGTTTTGTTGTGGATACACTTATTCGCTTAAGCTGCGATTAAACTGAAAAAGGATTTCAATGGCAACGTGTAAATGTTCTGTTCCAGTGCAGCATTTGTTACTGAATAGGACACACGTTGTTTTTGTGCCACTTATTGCATTGTATGTTGCTGATAGAGTGGAACGGTGACATTGTTTTAGTGTATTCTCTAAAACAATAAACGAAAATTTTGTCACCTTTAACATTTACATTGATTGTGTTTAATTGTTTTCATGGTGGATACACATTAACTTGTAAGCTGCGATAGAAAACAGAAAACAAATATAATGGCAACGTGTAATGTTTTATTTCGGCGCAGCGTTTGTTTCCGAACACGACACACGTTGTTTCGTACCACTTAAGGCGTTAATTGCTTCTGAATAATGAAAAGCGTGACAAAAATTTAAATTAATTCTTTAAGAAACAACAGATTTTTTTGTCACGTTTATGGATTGCAGTGTGGATACACAAATACAGTTTTGCTGCGATAAATATATAAAACATTTCAATAGCAACGTGTAAAGTCATATTAAGGCGCAAAACTCGTTTTCAAATAGGACACACGTTGGTTTGTACTACTTAAAGTATTAAGTGTTTCCGAAAATGAAAAAGGTGACAAAAATTTAAATTAGTTCTTTAAGAAACAACAGATTTTTTTGTCACCTTTTCTAATGTTAATAATTTAACAGCTTGTGCAATGTGTTAATGAATCCAGATGTAGTAGCACATAATGCTTTTATTTGTATTACGTTTCACTTAGTCGTAGGAACACTGTAACGAAGTCCGTCTAAGCTTCGTAAAAAAGATGGCAATGGCAACACGTAAAGTAGTATTTGGATGCAATATTTGTCACTAAAAAGGACGCACGTTGTTTTACCTGTGATTCTTGAGAGAACTACGCTTTTAATTAGTACGAAGCAACGTGTGCGTTAGAGTACAAAAAAACGATAGCGCATGAAAGCACTATCGCCAAATGTATTATTCATTTTATGAAGCCAGCAAAAGATAGATTAAGTCTACGTTAGCGATGACTTCATTCTTTTTAATTGTACATTTCAGTAAGTTAGCAACCTCTTCGTTTGTTAAATTGAATTGTGCTGCTATTGTAGCTGGAGTGTGTAATTCTAACGAATATAAGCGTTTCGAATTTGTTCTCTTTTCTCTTTTGAAAAAATATATTTTTTGCATTTTTTCAGCAGGAAGTAAATTTCCGTCAATTGAACAAATAGCTAGTTTATGAGCTTCGTGTAAAAGAATTTTTAATTCTTTTACAGTAAAGTAATTATCGCCGACTTCACCTGCTATCAATTGAACATATTCTAACGTGAAGTTTGTATTATTGGTACGTTTTAAGGTTTGTAGCTCTATATAACCGTTTAAAGTATCAATTAGCAAATTCACTTGAGTAGATGAGAAGTTTTCCGCAATTTTTATTAACAAGTTATAGCATGACGTATAAGGTAACAAAGCCTTCAAAGTTCGTTTTTCAACAGGCTCAAGGGCGTGATTTTTTAAATAGAAATCGAATTGCTTTTGTCGCTTTTGCAACAGTTCGAAATCTTGGTCAGTGAAGCGCTGTGAAAGAGGTATATCGCTAATACTAATATCCTCTTTAGTAGCACCTTCTTCAAGTTGTGAATCTAAGTCATAGTCTACACAAGAAATTGTATAGTGCGGAAATTGCTTTTTAAGGGCTGCAATAAACGCATGACGATTCGATTTATAGTACAGTTCGAAATCCTTTGAAATGTCGTTTAAAATTGCTAGTTCATCAATTACAATTGATTTTCCATCTAAAGCTAGATAAGCATTTCTTTCGCAAGATGAGATAGATTGAACAGTTAGTTCGGTAACTCCATTAGTCATTTTGATTAAATTTTGTTTTGAATTTTGCGCTTCGATTTTCAAGCTTCGGAATTTTTGCTCATAGTTATAAAGCATCGAATTACAATTTTCAAAATCGGATGGATTTTCAGTGAAAATTGAGAATCTAGCGTAAGGTTGACGAATTCGATTGCTAATTTGCTCGATTGTTAAAGGACTGAAGAAATTTGAAAATTTATGAGCTACAACGATAACTTCTATTTTTTCATGTTCTTCAATGTTGATGCTAATTCCTTCCGCTAATAAAGAAGTGGTGAAAATAACATCGATGTTTTCAGGGAATCGCCCTAACTGAACAATGCTACGATAAGCTTCATTGTCTTTTCCGATTGATGAGTCGATATTGATTGCTGAAATACTGTTCTCGTTTAATTTGTCTGCTAAAGCTTTGTTTCTTTTGACAGATTGTAAAAATACAATCACTTTATGACCATCATTTACCCGACGATAAATGTATGGAAGTAAACATTTAGCTAATGCCATTTTTTTCGGGAACGAAACGATGCTAAACTCGTTAAATAGCGGTTTAGCGCTACGCTCAACTGTAATTAAGCAATCAAAGCTATCTAATAAAATTAGTTGCGGTGTACCCGAAAGCGCAATGACACTTTTAGCTTTCTGTTGTAACTTGTATAAGCTTGCCATTGTTTTCTTTCGGAAGTTTTTGTTATAGTCAGCAATTAGCCGATGGTACTCATCGATTATCAGGTTGTATTTCGAAGTGTTGTTTAGCAACTTTAAATGTGAAACTAACATTTCGGCTTGGTCATAAGTAGTTATGAACACACGATTACCTTCTCCTATATGTTGGTTGATTAGTTCTTCTTTCCTTTTGACACTACCCGTTAGTAAAAGAGTACCGTTTGGATGATTTTGAGCGATTTGTTCACACAAATTTACGGTAGGAGCCGTAAAGATATAATATTCACTCAACTCATTTTGAGTAGCTAATTGTAGCGCAGCATTCATTAGGCTAGTTGTTTTACCAGTACCTGTTTGAGCATTAATAAGTAGGCTCTGCTCGCGTTGCAACCACTCTTTCGCTAGTTGTGCTGTAATTTTACCGTTATGTAGTTTTTCTTGTGATACGTATTCCTTTTTCATAGTATTTCCTCCGAATGTTTTTTATTTACGAAGAAGAATACAATAAAAAAACGATTTAAAATTCAAAAACATGTCGTACCAATTTTTACCTATTTATTAAAGGGTTCGACATGAATAATGAATCGTTCGACCACTTTTTATCCGCAACTCGTATTTTTCTTAGTATAGTGTGGGTATCAAAAAAGAAAGGTGGTAATATGATGGAATTTACAGGATTAGAAAGCGCTGTAAAGGACTATAATTTGGCTGCACACGCTATTATTGTAATGGACAAAGAAACGCTGGAGGTTTGGACAGATGTATTTGAGGGTCCGAATACTTGGAAGGTTTATCACGATGATAACGTGGTAAATGTGCTTGAAAAACACGCGTTTTATCCAGAAGATATTACAATTACGGTAACAGAGCTAAAGGAACGCTGTCTTGCTATATATGAAGATAGATTAGAAGCGTTTGAATGGGAAGCTATGGTATCAAAATTAAATGGCTTTTTTCTTTTTTGATGCCATACACAAAAGGGACAAGTAGATTTCTCTACCTGTCCCCATTAAATTATGAAATTGTTTTTGCAGCTGCTTCAATCATTTTCTGCTTCTGCTCCAATGTTAATGGTTCTCCATGATGATGTACCTCACTCATTAAGAAAAAGTCTTTCCAATCCAATGGTTCTTCATAAGCCTTTTGCAATTTATCGTTTAAAAACAGCTTTGGGTCCGCTTGCAGCGCCTCGCAAAGTGCTAATAATACGTTTAAAGTAATGTTAGGCTTAAGTCCATTTTCGATTTTTGAAATGTACGAAGCTGTAACGCCAGCTTTATCCGCTAATTCTCTCAATGATAAATTTCTGTCTAATCGCAACGTTTTAATAAGCATAGCGATATTTGTTTCTTTAATTGCCATGTTCCCACTCCTATCAATATGATGTAATGTAATCCTGATGTAGATATAAATAGAATGTTAATAACATTTATTGATATGCTAGTTAGCTTTTCAATGTTATCTACTAAACATTTAATGATATCTACAATACGATTTATTGCTGCCTGTGCAAAATGCGGTCAAACAAAACGAATAATGATATCTTTTTTTGTAGACCTTCCAGAACCGACTCATTTGCTAAACATTCGTTTAAACAAATGGAAGTTAGATGTTCAAATGACATGCCTTCTACATATTGAGCTGCTGCTTCGTCTGTACCTTCTAAGGATTTCAGTAATTGCTGCTTGATTGCTTTCAAGCGAGCTAAATGCGCTTCTTGCATAAGCCTCTTTTTTTCTTCCTTTAATTCCATGTTGATATAACAACACCTTTCTCATAAATTTGCTTATTGTATGCAAAAATAGAGAAAGGTATAACGCTATTTTAAAGGTTTACTTTAAAATTATAGCCCCACCAAAAACCTCATCAACAATGTTTAGATTTAAAATTTCTATTTCATCTAAGTAGTGATGCTCTAGCAATTTCTCAAACTTCTCGCTTGTATGATAATAGGCTTCCGTGTGTGCATCCTCCACGATTAATTTGTATCGGATTAGCAACCCAGCAGGATAACCGAGAATCTGCTGTAAATAATTGCGTATCTCTGTCATTAAATTATCTAACTTTTTGACATACCTGTATTTCCGATTGATATCTAGTATATAGACAGTAGGACCATGCAAGAGTATTTTGTTATGCAGGTCGTCTTCTCTTTCGCAAAAATGCCACTTCCCGATATAGACATTGCGAGCTTGCATGGAGTTAAGGTCAAACTCGTTATCTACTTGAGGGACTGTACTAAGTTCAAGCCCGTGCAGCTTTGCAGAAGCAATATTTTTGACTGCTTCTAGCATATTGTAATGGCTATTAAGTAGATGCCAATTATATTTATATGGCGCTTTCTGCATTAAATTTAACAGTATATGATGAGTGTTTTTCTGTTTGCTCAATAATGTGCTGTTTTTTTGTGTTGCTTTTACAAACGCCTCTAACGTAGTAGGGTCTTCTTGTTCCTGCAACGTGTGTAGCAAGATACTGTTTACATATGCGCTGTGAATAGCTTTGCTAGAAGAAAAACTAATGCTTGGCGTTTCTTCACGGGCAGCTCCGGTTAAAAAGTAGACGCCGAATTTTTTTAAGCGAATAATACGTCGATTTAAGTAATTGTGAATGTGAATAATATCCGCTGCTGTTAGCTCCGTAAGTGCTTTTGATAATTGTGGCTCTGACATACGCTGAAAGTGAGCCATATATTTAGAGAGCTGCGAGCGCCACATAATACCTTTGCCTAAATGATAGATAGCGTAAAGTATAGCCTTATGCTTTTCCGCTACCTCTTGCTTGTATGATTTTTTAATCACGACGAAAAACCCCCTTAAAATTAAATTTTTATAATTTCCATGCGACAGTTAAGAGCTGCTGCAAATGAGCATTTTGCTAAGACGTGTTCCCACTGATAGTTCCTCGTTAAGACTTCTACCAGCTGTAATTGCCCGTCGCGTATGTATCCGCCGTCTGTTGGACTGATATTTCGTTCAACAATTTCTTCAAATAATCTCTCTGATTCCGAATTTTTAGATGTTTGGTTCCGAACATTTAAAAGTTCTCTCTCTGTTATCCAAGTCAGACGTTGCTCCAGTGGTAACGCCATATAGTAATTAGCGATTGCTATGTCATGTGTTGCTGACGTTGAGCGATAGAAGTGACCTAAAACACAATGTTTAGAAGCAAACTTTTTCCCTTTGTCCGTTAAAAAGTAAATACGCTCTGTACGGTTGTTGGAGCAAAAGGCTAGTGACTCTTTAATATAGCCATCTTGAATGAAGCATTTGAGCCTAGTTTTGCTGATGTAATGTTCAATGTGTTCTTGTGTTAACACACCGCATGACTTGAATGCATGAAGTAAGTGCTTGTCATGTGGTTTGAGATATTTAATGCAATTTGCTATTGAGAATGCACCTCCGAATATAGATTTGACATTACTTATCCGTGTTCTCGCACCTACGCTCCCGAATGAGTAATAACAAGCTATTGTACGGAAAAGTAGGTGTAAATATAACACTATGTAAAAATTGCAGTGCTTTATTTAAGAGCTATCTGGTATTAAGTGAAATGCATGATATAAGTGCATAAAGAATAGGTAGAACATATTTTTTGTCGTATAAAGTAATAATTTGCAATGAGTTTGTATAAGATAAAAAACCAAAAGATATGGAGCCATAATTAAATGCAATGAAAAAGTGCGTTAGAAAAAGGTAGAACATGTTTTTTGGAATAGTTTGTAGTGTTTTTGTATAAAATGAAAAATCAAAAGTGAGGAGGTGAGTTTTTTGTCGATTGTAGACTATTTAAACTTGGAAATTGAAGAACAAGTTAAGTGGTTAAACAAGCAGCGAGCTACGAAGCAGCTTAAGGTAATCGCACAGGAAATGGGCGTTGGAGCTTATGTTTTGGAAAAGCCAATCAAATCTGCCGGATACAAATATGATAGCAACCGGAGAAGATATGTTTTGCAAGAGCAAGAACGGGATGGGATTCGACAAGATGCGTTGCAGTTTTTGGAAGATAATCTAGAAGTCTTAAAGGACTTGATTTTACGAACAGCGCAATCCAAAGAGGAATGTCGATTTGTTATTGACCCTTTGCTTTTAGCCAATCGAACATACAAACCAATTAGTTTGAGAATACAAGAGGATGTCTACAAACGATTCTCGGAACTCTTCCAACGGCAATATCAACATTACAAGATGCAAGACATCGTTTCGCAGGCATTACTAGAGTTTTGCGAACGCTATGAACAAAAATGAATGTTTGGAAGGTAACATTGAAATGAATAAAAATACATAAAATTCATTTCTTGTTTTGAATGTTCACTTGAAAACATTTGATTTTAAAGGTTTTTGTATTTTTGTTCCGTTAATTTTTTGCATAAAAATATGCATAAAATACTTGCATAAAAATAGAACGTATGTTTTAATGTTGACTATAATCATCAATCGATTTAAGGAAGGTGAGGTTAACTATTGGAAAACAGAGGTTTTGACACATTATCAAACGAGCATTACAGCGAGTTATTCTTTGGTGATATCGGGCTAGTAGAAATGAAGTATAGAGTTTTCTGTGGCACGAAAGAGATTGATTGTGTGGCGTGGTTAAATGAACAACTAGGAATCACAAACACTAAAAAATCGAAGCACGCAGAGATAGAAATGCTAGGTGAATTATTGCTAGATAAAAAGTTTAAGCTTTTTGTTGACCAGCAATTAACATCGCTACAGGAAGACGCCAAAGAGTACTACAAACAAAAAATTACGCAGGCACATACAGAGTTTCAGAAATATATTGCTGAAAAATTTGATGTGCTTGAAGAAAAAATCAAACAGAACTTGGAGGAATGGAAATGAAAAATAAAATCGAGAACAAGCAAGTAGAAATGGTGAAAACAAACATTGAACTGACTAGCAATGAAGTAGTCACTTATTTACCGGAGGAGTTGTGCGGACCATACGATGCAATTGCTATTGATACACGATTAGATATAGAAGGTGTTTCATATATCTTTCAGTTTGGCATTACTAGAAATGAAGAAGAACTTTTAGTTTCAGCAACTTGCCAAGATACAGATATTAGAAATCTAGTCCTTAAATATCCTAATCTACTTAAGGACATCATGCATCATGAATCAATTCACAAAATGCTAAAAGCATCTTTTGAAAAAGCAATTCTTGATATATATAGTGAAATAAATCAGGAATTACTTGGAGCAAAGTCAATTCATTTTGAAGGCGTGTCACTAAGTGATAATGCTAAAAAAAGTGTCCTAGAATTAGAAGAGATGTTCCTTGATGCAGAATATCCAAGACGTTGGATTTTTGAATAACGTTCCTAGAAAGCCCGACCATATTTTATGGTTCGGGTTTTCTAGAATTATTTAATGTATGCTTTTGAGCAAAAGGATACCTATAAAATGTTGAGATAATAACATCTTTAATTTTATGTGGGTATCAATGTATCCTTTTCGAGTTTTAAAGTGAAAACCATACATATTTATTGAGGTGATTGGATGGCGAATTTAAAAGCAAAAAAAGGTATGTTGATTGACGTACAGCCGTTAAAAACGAAAGTTGAAATTCATAATATGTTGGAAGCACTTGGAATGTCAAAAGAGTTTGGCTTGCGGAACCAGCTGCTATTTAAATTAGGAATTTCCACAGGCTTACGCTGCGGTGATTTAGTGTCCTTAAAAGTAGAGCAAGTAAAAGGAAGAAGTTCATTTAAAATTCGTGAAGGTAAAACTCAAAAAGAACGTACAGTGTATTTAAATAGTTTAATGGCGGATATTGCAGATTATATTGAAACGCTTCCTTCAGATGTAGAGTATTTATTCCCAAGCCGTAAAGGTAATGGACATATAACAACAACGCAAGCTTATCGGATAATCACTAAGGCTGGAGAAATGATTGGTAATGTATCAGTGGGGACCCATACGATGCGTAAAACGTTTGGCTACATATACTATCAAGCAACTAAGGATGTAGCGACTTTAATGGAGATATTTAATCATTCATCGCAAAAAACGACTATGAGGTATTTGGGGCTTACAGCAGAAAGCATCGAAAATAGTTTAAAGAAGATTTCGTTCTTTTAATTGGATGAAACTATAAAAGCAAAATAGCTCCCCGCAATGTTCCTAGAGCATATGCGGGGAGCCTTTTTAATAGTTAATCATTCTTTTTTGGAAATGACTAAACTCGCTGTTCATTGGTTGGAAACCTAAGTTTGTCATTAGGAATTTAAAATCATCAAAGCAGTTTTCAATTAAAAGGTTTGTGTAATTGTTTTTCTTTCCATAAAAATATATTGCACTTACGAATTCTTCAATAAATAAGGGATTTTGATTTAAAGGTGCAAAACCAGCGATAACAAGAGTTTTTATATCGATTTGTGTACGCAACATAAAGGTAGTTCCGCAATAGTAGATGAATAAACGGTCCCCTGTATAGTTTATTTCTATCGGTTCGCCATTAGCATCAACTTTACAGAAGTTAATGATGGCAGCGAATTCTTCTAAGGTAAATCGTTCCCACTCATCAGGTAATAAAGAAGCTCGCAATTTTTTATGTTTAAGATTCATAGTTTTAATTTCCTTTCGTTAGCCAAATTAAAGCCAGTGTAAATCTATTAGTATTAACAATCAATCATGGCAAATGGACTAGTGTTGATAACAATTTGCTTTTTTATGTTTCATATAAAATAAGTGCTTGTAGAGTGAATAATATAGTAAACAAAAAATAAAAACGCATCCTTTTTAGACTGTTAAATCAAGCTTTTGATTAGTCGTATGTTTTAGAGTGTAAATATTTTAGTAATCAAAAAATCATCAAAAAAGTGTAATCTTTTTTTAACTTAACTTTTAAAATTTGTTATAATAAATTTGCGCACAGAGATAATTATGTGCTGCCTAAATCATAAATAAAGTCTGCTTATAAGCATCCATGCTTGTATGTAACATTCTGTTTTAAAAAAACGGTCTTTGTTACATATATGTCATGGGTGCTTTTTTTGACGTTTTAGGAGGTTAAAATGCAGAACGCGAAGGTAAAACGATTTGTTAAGGAAGGTAGAGGACAGGGAACGGGGAAAGATTATATCCCGTGGGTGAAAACTTCCGATTATTCGAGCAAGGGGAGAGCTACTCGTATTCAAGGCATAAAGACGCAGCGGATTCATCATTTACATTCTGATAATCAGCTACGGGCATTCTTAATATTTGAATACAGTGATGCCATTATAGACATTCGTGAAAGCTACCCATTGTTAGATTTAATGGAGGTGATTGATGATAAGGAAGGGCTACGGCTAGATAAATTTACTGATGCAGATGGCTATCCGTTAATTATATGTACGACATTTGTATTAACAGTGCGGGGAGAAGGCGGGGAAGAAAGGTTGGTCGCGCGGTCTGTAAAAAATACGAGTGAGCTATCGAAAAAAATCACGCTCGAAAAATTAGAGATTGAGCGACGATATTGGGAAGCGCGGGGAGTAGATTGGAAAGTAATAACCGAGAAGCAGCTATCGCGACAGCTCTGCGAAAATATTGAATGGTGTCGAGAAACGCTATTACAGGATATGCAGGAAGATGGATTAGCAAATGCATTATTAGCTTATATACAAAATAACACCTTTATACCAATTAAATTGCTATTAAACGAATTTGAATATGAGGAAGGACTAGAGCCGGGGAAAGCGTTATGGCTCTTTCGTTATTTATTGGCAACAAAATGTTTGGATGTAAACATTGAAAATGCAATTAATCTCGCTGCAACACTAGAGGAGTTAAAGTAGGAGGTCATCATGAATTTAATTGTAAACCAGCTATTCAAGCATAGTAATGGCAATGTTATTCGTGTCTTATACATTAATTCATTATCGAATGTTTTATATGTGATTAATATGGAAGGAAATCGTTGGTGTTATCCAATGCAGTCGAAGGATTTAATAGAAGCGATTCAGTCAAAGGAATGGATTGAGGTCCACGATACGTATATTCGTGCCGTTTCTGAAGAGCAGTTAAGTGAGAAAGAACGAGAAAAGCGGGATAAGGCGTGGGAAATAGTAACAGCGTTTTTGCAGGAACTAGATAATGATGAGTTCGCGTTTATCGGGAGCTACCGCAAGCAGGCAATTGATAGAGTGCTACGTAAATACAAGATAAGCTACAACGGATTTAAAGCGTTACTACTGAAATATTGGCGCGGTGGTAGTACAAAAAATAGCTTGTTGCCTAATTATTATAAGTGCGGTTCGAGCGGGAAGAACCGAAATCTTTCAAATAAAAAAGTAGGAAGACCAAGTAAGAGAGGCCGCGATCGCGGCCTCAATGTAGACGAAAAAGTAAAACGCCAATTTAAAGCTGCTTTAAATAAGTACTATTACAACGAACGTAATAACAGTTTGAAATTCGTTTATGAAATGGTTTTAAAGGATTATTACACAGTTGATTCAGTAAATGAGAATGGTGTGTCGATACCTATTTTGGCTAAAGCAGTACCAACGTATAATCAATTCCTTTATTGGTTCAAAAAATTAAATGATACGAAAAAGGAGATTATCCAACGTCAAGGTATGCGTAACTACCAGCAAAATAATCGAGCAATCATTGGCACGTCTACAAGTGAGGGCTGGCAATTTGATTCCACACAATTTGACATCTATTTAGTCAGTTCAACAAACCGCAATGTAATCGTTGGTCGCCCTACATTACATATGGCTGTATGTGCATTTACAAGAATGATTATGGGATTCTCTATCTCTTTCGAATCATTAAATGGTTATGGTGGAGAAATGTTAGCACTATATAATGCAATGACGTCCAAAAAGCAATTTTGCAAGCGGTACGGCATCGAAATCGATGATAGTGAATGGGCGTTTGGCGTACCGAGCAAAATACTGACTGACCAAGGAGCTTTAGAAGGTAAGCGGATAGAGCATGCAATTGAGCGGCTAGGTATCGCTATTCAGCAAACCCCGCCGTATCACGCTGATTATAAAGGGATTATAGAGCAAGCCTTTGAGCAGCTTAACGTTAAAATAAAGCCTTTTGCTGATGGCGTAGTGATTAAAGGTAATCAAGCAAAAGAGCGCGGTCAAAAGGATTATCGTTTGCAGGCTACGATGACAATTGACGAATTCACGAAAGTATTGATTAAGACGGTGTTGTTCCACAATAACCATCATGTATTGAAGGACTATGTGCTGACAGAAGAAATGATTGAGCTAGGTGTGGAGAAGATACCAATTAAGCTTTGGGATTACTATGTTAATCATTACAAGGGGAGCGTGCGAATACTGCCGGAGGAATTAATTCGGATTAACCTTTTGCCGACGGATACAGGGACTTTGACTGCTCGTGGCGTGTCATTTAAAAAAATGTTATATGCTTCGCCAGAGTTATTAGCTGCTGGCAATTTTGTTGAAGCTCGTGTGAACGGGAGCAAGAAGGTGAAAATATGCTACAACCCTTTGGATATATCAGAGATTTATATGTATGGAGAAGACGGGCAGCTTCACAAGCTTACGTTATTGGAGCATTTAGTAGCTTATAAAGGTAAAGGGCTAGATGAAGTATTGGCTCTCAAGGAGTATGAGCAGAATAAAGACCGTAAGAGCCAAGAGAAAGAATTGCAAGCGAAAATGAAGCTGTATGAAGAGCTTGAGGCAATCGTGAATGTAGCGAGAGAAGAAAGTGCGGCAGAACGTGACCCGAATTTGTCAAAGGCGCAGAGGATTAGAGGCATTAAGGATAATCAGCAGGCGGAACGAATGCTGCAACGGGAAATCTTGCGTGAGTCAAAAGTGAAAGAACCAGAGGAGTTGGTAGATGAATTTGATGAGTTTGCGATATTTAGAGGTGAGATGAATGAATAAAATCTATCTGGAAAATGGTATGGATGCAATACAGGCAAGCTATCATGAATCTTTGCTAGAGGAATATAACAGCAATCCGTTTATTCAAGCGTTGCCACCACTAATGACTAAGCAAGCGATTATTGATAGCTTAGCGATGCCAATTTCATTTGATGAGTCGGAACGGGATTATGACAGTGCATTTCGTCTTCATATGGTCCAGCGGTTATATAAATTGTTTCAGCCGCTTCCTCGTCATTTGGATGTTTGGAACACAACATTTTCTTTGCTTTATCAGGGCTATATTTCGCGTAATCCATTTGATAAGGACTATATTCGCCAACGTAATCAAATGGGCAAGGAGATTATTAATAAAAGTTTTGATATAAACAATCAATCTACATTTAGAACGACTGCTAGCTGTGCCACATTAATTGGCTACTCTGGAATGGGCAAGACCAGCTCTGTTCAGCGAGTTTTAAATAATATTCCGCAAGTGATTGTACACAACAAGTATAAAGAGCAGCCATTTAATCAGTTGCAGCTAACACATCTAACGTTGCAAACGCCACATTCATCTAGCTTGAAGGCTTTAACATTACAGTTTTTTATGAAAGTGGATGAAATTCTTGGGACGAGTAACTATAAGCGAAACGTGTCTAAAAATACGTCCGTAGATGCGATGCTTCCACAGATGGGGCAGGTAGCAAATAACATTGGATTAGGGCTGCTAGTGATAGATGAGATTCAGCATTTGCAGAACCGAGCCATCAAGCAAATGATGAACTATTTTGTAACGTTAATGAATTCATTTGGTGTGCCTATTTTATTTATCGGTACGCCCGCTGCTTACGCAATTTTTCAACAGGAGTTTAGAATTGCGCGTCGTGTGAGTGGGAACGGCGAGATTAGCTGGAACAACATGGAGCATGATAAGGAGTTCCGTTTCTTTTTAGAGTCTTTATGGCGGTATCAATGGACGCAGGTTTTTACGCCATTAACAGATGAAATGGTGACAGTATTTTATGAACATACGCAAGGTGTATCTGACTTAATTGTTAAGCTATTTGCCAATGTGCAAGTAATGGCTATCTCTACAGGGAAAGAAGCATTTACTGCGAGCATGGTACGGAAGGTGGCTAAAGAACAATTTAAGTTAATGCAGCCAATGATTGATGCTATTAAATCGAAAAATCCATATAAAATGCATCAGTATGAGGATTTGAGGAAATTAGAAGTGGAACAGCAGATGCACCCTATTAAGCAGCCAGCTGTTAGTTCTGTGAAAGTAGCGAAGCAATCGATTGCGGTCAAAAAGCCGAAGCCTATAAATACACCTCAAGAATATGCATATGAACAGAACGATATTCGTTTTAGCTATCAAAAAAATATAGAGGCAAATGTTATATACGAGGCTTTAGTTAAACAAGGCTATATAGATGATATGAAGTGCTGGATTGGAGGTGTTGGGGATGTTAAATAACTTCCCGATGCTCTACCCCGACGAGCTATTTTACAGCGCTCTTGCAAGATACAAACAGATGAATGCTATTGATAGCAAGCTAGGGTTAGAAAGAGATGTGTATGGAATCGAGCGGCATCATAAAGTAGGAAAGTCTGTATATTTTCCGCAGAGGCTTGGACCTTTTATTGAAAGGCTACCATTCTACACGAATTTATCAGCGGATGAGCTGATTTGGGAACATACAATGTTTCCGTTTTATACAGCATTTATGACCGAGGAGAAGACGACTGCAATATACAATGCAATGAAATACGGGAACCGGATGAGCATAGAGAATATGGTCGGCATCCCGATGTCTAAAATTAAAACGCCACAGTTTTTGAGATACTGCCCTTGCTGCTACGAACAAGACTTAAACAATTTTGGAGAGAGCTATTGGCGTAGGCTGCCACAAGTTCCCGGAGTATTATATTGTCCAACGCATCAAGTGCTTTATAAAGAAAGCGCGGTAGATATAACAAAAGAGAATTTAGATTATATATGTGCAGATGATGATGTATGTAATGCGGCTTTATCCAGTGATGAAGTTGCAGCGTATAAAGAGTTCGATGAGAGATATGTTCAAAATGTGCAATGGCTTATGCAAAATCGAATTCGTTTGCCACACAATTATATGAGTAGTTTCTATATAGATAGATTGAGAGATGCAGAATTAACATCTTACGCCGGCAATATAAAAATGACCGAATTCCTTGAAGCTTTTCAAACATATTATCCTGCTAGTTATCTGGAAATGATGCAGAGCGCGGTCAGCTTAGAAGAAAGAAACAATTGGCTGAAACTATTTATAAGGAACACCGCCAAAAATAGAAGTCCTTTGCGACACTTGCTAGTGCTTCAGTTTTTGAATGTACCGTTAGATAAATTATTCGAGCTAGAGCCGGTCATCGGAAAGCGAGTAAGAAAAAGAAGCAATCGCGTACCGATTTATTCAAGCGAAGAACGAAAAGAACAATGGTTAATGTTACTTAGCAAACATCCAAATGCAAATCGCAAAGAACTAAGCAAAATAAATAACGGATTATTTGCATGGCTGCGCATTCATGAGCGCGAGTGGTTTGATGAGGTAACGCCTAAAGGGAGAAAGGGGTGTAATCAATAATGAACATATTTAAGTATAAGCATGAATATGTATTAGTTTATTTCAAGGATGGAAAACACAAAGTAGCTTCTCCTAAATTAACATTTAAAGAAGCGCATGAGCAACGCAATTTATTATGGAACATAAATCCTTTAGGGTTACTACCTACAGTTGTTGAAGTAACAGATGCACAGCGTTGTTTTCATTGTGAAAAAATGTTTGATAATGAAATTGTTTATGAAGTGAAAAGCCAGACGACACCTTTATATAAGGTCTACTGTTTGAATTGTGCTGAAGCGAAGGCAATAGATTTTTATGATGCGAAATGCCAGATATTTATTGAGGTTTAAGTATTGAAATGGTTTAAATTGGAATTACTTAACTCCCTTGCTATTATAGTTATAGGGAGTTTTTTTATGCAATGATTGGAGGGGGACTGTTAAATTGGACTTTTTTAATAATTCAGTATGGGAGAGTATTTTAAGGCAACAGAGAATGATGGAAAGTATGTTAGATAGTCCGGCAGTAAGAATGATTCAGCAGCAAGAGGCTATTTTATCTAAAATCGTTCAGCAACAACAAATTGCTCAGCGAGTTTTCGATGATAGAATGATGGATGCGACAAATCAATTGTTGAGTCAGTATGATAGTATTCAACATCTCGCAACAAGACCATATTTAGATTTTGTAAGTCAACAATCACAGTTAATCAATAACATTTTACCTGTATTCTCTAAACTTTCAGTAGAAGACGTATTAGAGCAAGTAAAGGAATTTGAAAGTGAGAGTGAAAGTCAAAGGGCGGAATTCAAGCTACAAGGTGCGAGTGAAACTGATATTGAAGTGACCGTTAATAATCCAATTTCATCACAAGTTTTTTCTGTTGAGGAGATGGAGCGGTTAAAAGAAATTGCAAAGAACAAAGGCACTTTAAAAGGGTTTTTAATGGCAGTTTCATTTGAACTAGGGATAGACGCTGTTAAATATATTATTACCGAAATTTTTATGCCTATTCTTTTAGTGCTTGGTACTTTTGTAGATGATTCGGTTGAAAATCTCATGGATGGACTTGATGAGGCTTTTACAGAACAAGTTCAGTATTCAAAAGAACAAATAAGTGTGACGAATGAAGTTAAAGTGAAATTTAATGAGTATGTAGGCGAATCCAATCAAGAGTTTTTATTGAGAGCAGGAAGAATGAAATCTGCGCCAGTTTTATATCATAGCAAGATAGAACCCTTTCAAAAAGTAAAAGTAGTAGGTCGTAGAGGGAACTGGTTGAAGGTAGAAGTTGAAACTGCTCAAGGAAATTTAAGTGGATGGGTTGAAGGATATAAAATTAACAAAGTGAAATAGATAATTGTTTGGATATTTAAATTAAAGGAGTATGGGATGATTAAATATATATATTATGAAGACCAATTTGAAGTGCAAAAAGGTCTTTTTACTAACTTTAAATGTAGTAATAGAGGATTCGAAAAACGAATTAAAAATGAATTAATTCTATGTGTTAATGGGAAAGGTCAAGGGATTGTGTGTTCATTCAATGTATATGAAGATATGGCGATTATGAAAGTTCTATCGGAAACTCTTAACGATGTAATTTTGAATGAAATAAACATATTAGATGAAGGGATTAAAGAATTAGATAAAGAAATTTCTCTTAGTAAATTAGAGATTTGGTATGTCAACACTAAACTAGACAATTTTTTTAAGGTGTCTATGTTTGTACTCAATTGGGCTTTCATATCCAAGGGTTCCATGAATTCTTATGCTATTAAACCAGTGAACATAGTCCTTTAACTCCCTTGTTAATTCTTCTAAACTACTAAAATGTCTGCCCTTCACAAACTCTGTTTTGATGATTTTGAATGTTGCTTCAGCTACTGCATTATCATACGGGCAGCCCTTCATACTTAAGGATCGTTGGATATTAAAAGTCTTTAAAGCATCATCAATCAAATTATTTTTAAACTCATTTCCACGATCCGTATGAAAAAGCTGTATCTTATTAAGATCGACTTTGATAGAAGCTAACGCACGATAAACGAGTAATGCATCTTTATTTGGCCCTGTACTAAAACCGACGATTTCCCGATTAAAGAGATCGACAAAGACACATACGTAGTTCCATTTTTGATTGACTCTTACGTACGTTAAATCGCTAACGATTGTGGTCATTTCTTGTTCCTGTGCGAATGCACGATTTAGTTCATTTGTTTGTTCTGATTCATTACAGGATTTTGTATGTGGTTTAAATTGAGCGATTGTGTATGAAGAAACGAGACCCTGCTCCTGCATGATGCGCCCAATTCTTCGCCTGGAAACAATATGACCGCGCTTTTTTAATTCTACTTTGATTTTACGTGTTCCATAGTTCTGACGGCTTGCGTGAAAAATATCGATTACATCAGAGGTAACGGGATCCTCCGATACTCTTTCTTTTGCTTCATAATAATAAGTACTTCTAGGGATTTGCAGGACTTTGCACATTGCTGATATCGAGTATTTGTGTTGATTATTCTTGATTACATTTACTTTCGTCCTAGTATCAGCGCGGCTTGCTTTAAAATGTCATTTTCCATTTCTAGTTGCTTGTTTCTTTTTCGGAGTTCCATCAATTCTTTTTGTTCATCTGTTAAATTGTCTTTCTCCTTAAAAGAACCTGATTTTTGACTCTGACTCACCCACTTGTCTAAAGATGAAGGAGTAAGATCATATTCACGAATAATCTCTTTTCTTGGTTTTCCATTTTGGTACAGCTGCACGATCTGTTGCTTGAAATCTTCAGTAAATGTTCGGCGTTCTCTTTTAGTCATGTAGATTCTCCTCAAATGTGTTATTTGTAGTCTACTTGACCTTAAAAATTCTGTCCAACTAAGTGTAGCCTATCCAATTTTTATTGAAGATATTTTAGATTATATGAGCATTACGTTATCTAGCAACTCAGAAAAGAAATTATTTAGAGGACAGTCAAACGATGAATGGGATTTAGAGCCAAGTATAATTAGGGGAAAGAAGATGCCTAACAAAGAGGCTGCTATGTATCTTGAAATACAACAAGCAAACCATAAAGAGTTTATTGACGACGATTTTATTAATAATGCCTGTAATATGCAGCATTACGGGATTCCTACTAGACTGTTAGATTGGACAGAAAATTCATTACATGCCCTATATTTTGCATGTGTTAGTGAAAATTGGATAGGTGTTCCTGGAAAAATATATTATATAAAATCTCCAGAAGTTATTAATATAAATTCTAAAGAAAATGAGATTATAGAGCACTTTTTAAGATATAAGTATTTGAGTTGTGAAAAGGTTAAAGTTTCTGTTATTAATCACCTAAAAAAGATGGCGTATAGTAATTCTAAGAGATATACGTTCTTTAAAACTAAATATTATAACGAACGTATTAAGAGTCAACAGGGCTGTTTTTCAGTCTATTTTGAACAGACTGAAGAAGAAGCGGGTATTGTTCGAGAATTGCTTCTCGAGGAGATAAAAAGTGAATATTTGAATGCCGAATTATATAAAGGAGAAATAGAAAGGACAATTCTAAATTCGATATCTGATAAGATATCAGAAGTTGTAAAAAATAAGAAATTTGATTCATACTATATTAGTGAGGCTATGGAGGCTATAAATGCTTTGTTAGATTTACAGAATCCTATTGAAAAGCGGTTAGCGGAGGAACTTATAGAAAAGTTGAAAATGTTATCTAAAGTTGTTGAGAAAAAACATTGTATGGATGACATAGTAACTCATGAAAATCAATTGCAGATTATTATTAAGCCGGAATTAAAAGAGGTATTGATTAAACAGTTAGAAAATATGGGTATTAATAGTAGGACGGTATATCCTGATATTCAGGGGCTAGCTAGTTATTTAAAAGAGCATTATTAGGAGGATGGACATGGGAATTACATATGATGAGGCAAGAATTAGGAATCTAAAATTTAAAATTGTTAATGCTTTAGTTAATGATTCTCGAGTTTCTTTAGATGAAAGTTTTAATAATGAAAAGTTAGTAAAGATATTTTACTTCAAACAACGAGATATTGAACAATTTAAAACAAATTTATTCAATGAAGATGGACAAATTTTAGATGAAGTGAAAAGAAGCATTGAAGAAATTGTGCAAATGAATATGAGAGTACGTGAAGAAGTGGATTATGGAGAAGAATGTGAAAAGTTAAAAGTGGGTTATTTAGCTCTTAAAAATCACTATGATTCGTTTGAAAGTAATCAAGAGTTTATAGAGCAGCAATTGGATAACCTATCAACTGTAGCTAGTAATTTACATTATTACATTTTACCGATATACGATGAAAGATTTATTTGTAATTCTGATATTCTTCCAGAAGATGATTTGAGCGATTATTATTATCACTTCCATTCTATTGAAGATTTATATCGTTGTATTTTTGAAACAGATAAATCACTAAGTTGGAAAAGTACTGGTGGAGATTTAAATCTTGGATATAAATTAAATTTTAAAGTATATACTAGTCGATGGGGACATTATGATAATTACACGTTTAGTAGGGAACACTATGGTTGGAAAATAGGTGCATTTGGTAAAGATGCAAAGTGTGATAAAAATGGTGAGGTTTTAAAAGAAGTAGGCAAACAATATGTTACAGAACATACTGGTCTACATTATTTTTTAAATCACGATTCAGTTCAGTATCCTAGAAATGGTGTAGAATATGCTTTGGAAATGCTTTGGAATGATGCGGACTCTAAAGAAATGGAAGTTGAAGAGTTACAATCTAAATTATCTGATGTAGCTGCATGGATATCGGAAGTTGAAAAAGCTACACATCAATATCAGCCTAGTTGGTGCAACTACTATTAAAAGAATCATTACTATGTCTAAGTAGAACAAAGTACTGCTTGATACAACAAAGCCGTATCAAAAATAGAACAAAGAACTGCTCCCATATCAGAGGAGAGCGAGAAGAACAGGAGAATCCGCCGTGGATTCTCCTGTTTTTGCGTGTAGAGGGCGTGAGAAGGCGAGAGGAAGGTGAAACGACTATTAAATAAGGAAAGGAGCCGAGAAAAGCGTGATACGGGCGCTGGAGGCGTCAGAGAATGTGCGTGGAGAGATGATGGAATGCACCTGTGGTGCTTGCGTGGTGAGGGCGGGGAGATTGCGGGAGAAAGGCAAGGGAAAAGCAGGACTTTATTCTAACGAGAATTAAGTTCTGCTTTTAGGTTGGAAAATAATTGGGAAAATCGGTGATTTTGCGACACAACTTTGTTCTAACTACCAACGGTGCAATGCGGGTTCATAGCGGGCGAAAAAGCAGAACTTTATTGTTACTGAACAGTATAAAGAAGGGAGGGAATTCGCACAAAAAAAGCGGATTTCCTCTTTTTGTGTTGAATAAATATAGGTTATACTTTTATAGTTCTGTATTTTACAGCTAACATAAACGATATTAAAAGAAGTATTATTGGGGGATTATAATGAATTATAAAATTATGAATAAACAAGTATTCGAACAGGCACAGGTACGCTCTGTTTCAGACGTTCCATTGACGGAAGAAGAACGTGAAAATGGCATGAAATTAGTTGTTGCTAAGAAAGATGAAACACTTTCTTTATATTTAGTAGAAATTGATGGTCAGAAAAAATTTGATGTTCGTTGGGATGATTCCTCTGAAGTTTTCAGCGGTTGGTATTCTGCGTGGGATAATTTTTTATGGTGCTTAAATATAGTTGATCCTCAAAAGGATGAATTAAAGTAACTATTAAATAGAGTGTAAAGACAAAATAAGCAGAAGCCGTTCCACAGCTTCTGCTTATTTTAACAGAGGTTTAATATATGGTTGCGAGTTAAAAGAAAGCGATGTATAGTAGTAAAACAAAATTACCTTTTATAACACTCGAAAATGCAAAAAATAACTAACTAAATCAATATTTATATATTTTTTAATTTTGATGATAAAAAACACTTGCTAAATTGTTGGGGAAGTGATAAATTATTATTTGTCGTTAAAACGACACAGCAAATAACATCAAAACTAAAAAATATTTTAGTTAACTTGATATTGACATTGATAAAACAATTGTGATATTATTTGAGAGTTGCTTTTATTGATTTGAGATTAAAAATTTCAAAAAAATGTTGACAACAAGCGGTGAAGATGTTATAGTTTAAGAGTTGTCGCGAAAGTGATGAGTATTATATGAACCTTGAAAACTGAACAAGCAAAACGTAATCAATAAATTTAGTAGCTTACTTTGGTAAGTGAACGAAATAATTTTGGACATCGAATGAAGATGAGATGCCAGCAAAACAATTTGAGCAAATCAAATTTCTTTTTATGGAGAGTTTGATCCTGGCTCAGGACGAACGCTGGCGGCGTGCCTAATACATGCAAGTCGAGCGAACAGAGGAGGAGCTTGCTCCTCTGACGTTAGCGGCGGACGGGTGAGTAACACGTGGGTAACCTACCCTGTAGTTGGGGATAACTCCGGGAAACCGGGGCTAATACCGAATGATACTTGGAAACACATGTTTTTGAGTTGAAAGATGGTTCTGCTATCGCTACAGGATGGACCCGCGGCGCATTAGCTAGTTGGTGAGGTAACGGCTCACCAAGGCGACGATGCGTAGCCGACCTGAGAGGGTGATCGGCCACACTGGGACTGAGACACGGCCCAGACTCCTACGGGAGGCAGCAGTAGGGAATCTTCCACAATGGGCGAAAGCCTGATGGAGCAACGCCGCGTGAGTGAAGAAGGTTTTCGGATCGTAAAACTCTGTTGTAAGGGAAGAACAAGTACAGTAGTAACTGGCTGTACCTTGACGGTACCTTATTAGAAAGCCACGGCTAACTACGTGCCAGCAGCCGCGGTAATACGTAGGTGGCAAGCGTTGTCCGGAATTATTGGGCGTAAAGCGCGCGCAGGCGGTCCTTTAAGTCTGATGTGAAAGCCCACGGCTCAACCGTGGAGGGTCATTGGAAACTGGGGGACTTGAGTGCAGAAGAGGAAAGTGGAATTCCAAGTGTAGCGGTGAAATGCGTAGAGATTTGGAGGAACACCAGTGGCGAAGGCGACTTTCTGGTCTGTAACTGACGCTGAGGCGCGAAAGCGTGGGGAGCAAACAGGATTAGATACCCTGGTAGTCCACGCCGTAAACGATGAGTGCTAAGTGTTAGGGGGTTTCCGCCCCTTAGTGCTGCAGCTAACGCATTAAGCACTCCGCCTGGGGAGTACGGTCGCAAGACTGAAACTCAAAGGAATTGACGGGGGCCCGCACAAGCGGTGGAGCATGTGGTTTAATTCGAAGCAACGCGAAGAACCTTACCAGGTCTTGACATCCCGTTGACCACTGTAGAGATATAGTTTCCCCTTCGGGGGCAACGGTGACAGGTGGTGCATGGTTGTCGTCAGCTCGTGTCGTGAGATGTTGGGTTAAGTCCCGCAACGAGCGCAACCCTTGATCTTAGTTGCCATCATTTAGTTGGGCACTCTAAGGTGACTGCCGGTGACAAACCGGAGGAAGGTGGGGATGACGTCAAATCATCATGCCCCTTATGACCTGGGCTACACACGTGCTACAATGGACGATACAAACGGTTGCCAACTCGCGAGAGGGAGCTAATCCGATAAAGTCGTTCTCAGTTCGGATTGTAGGCTGCAACTCGCCTACATGAAGCCGGAATCGCTAGTAATCGCGGATCAGCATGCCGCGGTGAATACGTTCCCGGGCCTTGTACACACCGCCCGTCACACCACGAGAGTTTGTAACACCCGAAGTCGGTGAGGTAACCTTTTGGAGCCAGCCGCCGAAGGTGGGATAGATGATTGGGGTGAAGTCGTAACAAGGTAGCCGTATCGGAAGGTGCGGCTGGATCACCTCCTTTCTAAGGATATTTTCGGAATACAAACCTTGGGTTTGTACGATTACGTTTTGCTGTTCAGTTTTGAAGGTTCATTCTTCTGAATGAAATACTTCAAAATCATGTACTCCTGTTATTCTCAACAATAGAAGCAGGTAGTAGCTTTGTTCTTTGAAAACTGGATAAAACGACATTGAAATTGTAACAAACACATTTATTTTTTAAGTTTTTTAGGCTTAATAATTTAAGGGTTTTGAGATACGAGTTAGACAAGGAAGCGATTGAGTGAGTAAAGGAGCGTACCTCTGT
Source organism: Lysinibacillus sp. FSL K6-0232 (assembly GCF_038008325.1). NCBI lineage: Bacteria > Bacillati > Bacillota > Bacilli > Caryophanales > Bacillaceae > Lysinibacillus > Lysinibacillus sp. FSL K6-0232. The sequence goes on from NZ_JBBOYW010000001.1 coordinate 169,505, forward strand.
ACGTGACTGAGCGAGCGAATGAAGCTGACGCTGGATAACGACGTATATCGAAAGCCGACGGTTAAGTTATTAAGGGCGCACGGCGAATGCCTTGGCACTAGGAGCCGAAGAAGGACGGCACTAACACCGATATGCTTCGGGGAGCTGTAAGTGAGCTTTGATCCGGAGATTTCCGAATGGGGGAACCCACTACGTTTAATGGCGTAGTATCTTGACGTGAATACATAGCGTCTTGAAGGCAGACCCAGGGAACTGAAACATCTAAGTACCTGGAGGAAGAGAAAGAAAAATCGATTCCCTGAGTAGCGGCGAGCGAAACGGGAAGAGCCCAAACCAAGAGGCTTGCCTCTTGGGGTTGTAGGACACTCTATACGGAGTTACAAAAGAGCGAGTTAGATGAAGCGACTTGGAAAGGTCCGCCAGAGCAGGTAATAGCCCTGTAGTCGAAAGTTCGTTCTCTCCTGAGTGGATCCTGAGTACGGCGGAACACGTGAAATTCCGTCGGAATCCGGGAGGACCATCTCCCAAGGCTAAATACTACCTAGTGACCGATAGTGAACCAGTACCGTGAGGGAAAGGTGAAAAGCACCCCGGGAGGGGAGTGAAAGAGAACCTGAAACCGTGTGCCTACAAGTAGTTAGAGCCCGTTCATGGGTGATAGCGTGCCTTTTGTAGAATGAACCGGCGAGTTACGATTACGTGCAAGGTTAAGCTGTAGAAGGCGGAGCCGCAGCGAAAGCGAGTCTGAATAGGGCGAAGTAGTACGTGGTCGTAGACCCGAAACCAGGTGATCTACCCATGTCCAGGGTGAAGGTAAGGTAACACTTACTGGAGGCCCGAACCCACGCACGTTGAAAAGTGCGGGGATGAGGTGTGGGTAGCGGAGAAATTCCAATCGAACTTGGAGATAGCTGGTTCTCTCCGAAATAGCTTTAGGGCTAGCCTCGTGATGAGAATACTGGAGGTAGAGCACTGTTTGGACTAGGGGGCCATCCCGGTTTACCGAATTCAGACAAACTCCGAATGCCAGATATTTATACACGGGAGTCAGACTGCGAGTGATAAGATCCGTAGTCAAAAGGGAAACAGCCCAGACCACCAGCTAAGGTCCCAAAGTAATCGTTAAGTGGAAAAGGATGTGGCGTTGCACAGACAACCAGGATGTTGGCTTAGAAGCAGCCATCATTTAAAGAGTGCGTAATAGCTCACTGGTCGAGTGACGCTGCGCCGAAAATGTATCGGGGCTAAACGATTCACCGAAGCTGTGGATTGACATCTACGATGTCAGTGGTAGGAGAGCGTTCTAAGGGCGTTGAAGTCAGACCGGAAGGACTGGTGGAGCGCTTAGAAGTGAGAATGCCGGTATGAGTAGCGAAAGACGGGTGAGAATCCCGTCCACCGTATGACTAAGGTTTCCTGAGGAAGGCTCGTCCGCTCAGGGTTAGTCGGGACCTAAGCCGAGGCCGATAGGCGTAGGCGATGGACAACAGGTTGATATTCCTGTACCACCTCCTCACCGTTTGAGAAATGGGGGGACGCAGGAGGATAGGGTAAGCGCGCTGTTGGAAATGCGCGTCCAAGCAGTAAGGCGTGTGTGTAGGCAAATCCGCACACTGTAACGCCAAGCTGTGATGGCGAGTCCGTATGGACGAAGTTCCTGATTTCACACTGCCAAGAAAAGCCTCTATCGAGGTGAGAGGTGCCCGTACCGCAAACCGACACAGGTAGTCGAGGAGAGAATCCTAAGGTGTGCGAGAGAACTCTCGTTAAGGAACTCGGCAAAATGACCCCGTAACTTCGGGAGAAGGGGTGCTCTGTTAGGGTGAAAGCCCGAGAGAGCCGCAGTGAATAGGCCCAGGCGACTGTTTAGCAAAAACACAGGTCTCTGCAAAACCGTAAGGTGACGTATAGGGGCTGACGCCTGCCCGGTGCTGGAAGGTTAAGAGGAGTGGTTAGCGCAAGCGAAGCTACGAATTGAAGCCCCAGTAAACGGCGGCCGTAACTATAACGGTCCTAAGGTAGCGAAATTCCTTGTCGGGTAAGTTCCGACCCGCACGAAAGGCGTAACGATCTGGGCACTGTCTCAACGAGAGACTCGGTGAAATTATAGTACCTGTGAAGATGCAGGTTACCCGCGACAGGACGGAAAGACCCCGTGGAGCTTTACTGTAGCCTGATATTGAATTTTGGTACAACTTGTACAGGATAGGTAGGAGCCAGAGATCTCGGAGCGCCAGCTTCGAAGGAGGCGTCGGTGGGATACTACCCTGGTTGTATTGAAATTCTAACCCATGCCCCTTAGCGGGGCAGGAGACAGTGTCAGGCGGACAGTTTGACTGGGGCGGTCGCCTCCTAAAAGGTAACGGAGGCGCCCAAAGGTTCCCTCAGAATGGTTGGAAATCATTCGTAGAGTGTAAAGGCACAAGGGAGCTTGACTGCGAGACCGACAAGTCGAGCAGGGTCGAAAGACGGGCTTAGTGATCCGGTGGTTCCGCATGGAAGGGCCATCGCTCAACGGATAAAAGCTACCCCGGGGATAACAGGCTTATCTCCCCCAAGAGTCCACATCGACGGGGAGGTTTGGCACCTCGATGTCGGCTCATCGCATCCTGGGGCTGTAGTCGGTCCCAAGGGTTGGGCTGTTCGCCCATTAAAGCGGTACGCGAGCTGGGTTCAGAACGTCGTGAGACAGTTCGGTCCCTATCCGTCGTGGGCGTAGGAAATTTGAGAGGAGCTGTCCTTAGTACGAGAGGACCGGGATGGACACACCGCTGGTGTACCAGTTGTCTTGCCAAAGGCATCGCTGGGTAGCTATGTGTGGACGGGATAAGTGCTGAAAGCATCTAAGCATGAAGCCCCCCTCAAGATGAGATTTCCCATTACGCAAGTAAGTAAGATCCCTCAAAGACGATGAGGTAGATAGGTTCGAGGTGGAAGTGTGGTGACACATGGAGCTGACGAATACTAATCGATCGAGGACTTAACCAAAACCAGTTTGACGCAATTCAATGCCCGTTTATCCAGTTTTGAAAGAACAAGAAAGTTTTAAAAAAAGCTTGCAATGATAACAAAACCTGTTATAATAAATCTTGTCTTTTAAATAGTCTAGTGATAATGGCAAAGAGGTCACACCCGTTCCCATCCCGAACACGGAAGTTAAGCTCTTTCGCGCCGATGGTAGTTGGGGGCTTCCCCCTGTGAGAGTAGGACGTCGCTAGGCATATTACCCAGGAGGATTAGCTCAGCTGGGAGAGCACCTGCCTTACAAGCAGGGGGTCGGCGGTTCGAGCCCGTCATCCTCCACCATTTTGCCGGTTTAGCTCAGCAGGTAGAGCAACTGACTTGTAATCAGTAGGTCGTGGGTTCGATTCCTATAGCCGGCACCATTTTTTGAGCCATTAGCTCAGTTGGTAGAGCATCTGACTTTTAATCAGAGGGTCGAAGGTTCGAGTCCTTCATGGCTCACCACTTTTAATACCAACCATTAAGCGGGTGTGGCGGAATTGGCAGACGCACTAGACTTAGGATCTAGCGCCGCAAGGCGTGGGGGTTCGACTCCCTTCACCCGCACCATTCTTTATATATGCCAGATTTTAAAAAACGTAAGCACATGCGGAAGTAGTTCAGTGGTAGAACACCACCTTGCCAAGGTGGGGGTCGCGAGTTCGAACCTCGTCTTCCGCTCCAAATGTGCCGGGGTGGCGGAACTGGCAGACGCACAGGACTTAAAATCCTGCGGTAGGTGACTACCGTACCGGTTCGATTCCGGTCCTCGGCACCATTTTTATATGCGCCCGTAGCTCAATTGGATAGAGCGTCTGACTACGGATCAGAAGGTTATGGGTTCGACTCCTGTCGGGCGCGCCAATAAAATGCACGGGAAGTAGCTCAGCTTGGTAGAGCACTTGGTTTGGGACCAAGGGGTCGCAGGTTCGAATCCTGTCTTCCCGACCATTTCCTAAAAACTAACATGGGGCCTTAGCTCAGCTGGGAGAGCGCCTGCCTTGCACGCAGGAGGTCAGCGGTTCGATCCCGCTAGGCTCCACCAAACAAATTTATTAACATGAACCTTGAAAACTGAACAAGCAAAACGTAATCAATAAATTTAGTAGCTTACTTTGGTAAGTGAACGAAATAATTTTGGACATCGAATGAAGATGAGATGCCAGCAAAACAATTTGAGCAAATCAAATTTCTTTTTATGGAGAGTTTGATCCTGGCTCAGGACGAACGCTGGCGGCGTGCCTAATACATGCAAGTCGAGCGAACAGAGGAGGAGCTTGCTCCTCTGACGTTAGCGGCGGACGGGTGAGTAACACGTGGGTAACCTACCCTGTAGTTGGGGATAACTCCGGGAAACCGGGGCTAATACCGAATGATACTTGGAAACACATGTTTTTGAGTTGAAAGATGGTTCTGCTATCGCTACAGGATGGACCCGCGGCGCATTAGCTAGTTGGTGAGGTAACGGCTCACCAAGGCGACGATGCGTAGCCGACCTGAGAGGGTGATCGGCCACACTGGGACTGAGACACGGCCCAGACTCCTACGGGAGGCAGCAGTAGGGAATCTTCCACAATGGGCGAAAGCCTGATGGAGCAACGCCGCGTGAGTGAAGAAGGTTTTCGGATCGTAAAACTCTGTTGTAAGGGAAGAACAAGTACAGTAGTAACTGGCTGTACCTTGACGGTACCTTATTAGAAAGCCACGGCTAACTACGTGCCAGCAGCCGCGGTAATACGTAGGTGGCAAGCGTTGTCCGGAATTATTGGGCGTAAAGCGCGCGCAGGCGGTCCTTTAAGTCTGATGTGAAAGCCCACGGCTCAACCGTGGAGGGTCATTGGAAACTGGGGGACTTGAGTGCAGAAGAGGAAAGTGGAATTCCAAGTGTAGCGGTGAAATGCGTAGAGATTTGGAGGAACACCAGTGGCGAAGGCGACTTTCTGGTCTGTAACTGACGCTGAGGCGCGAAAGCGTGGGGAGCAAACAGGATTAGATACCCTGGTAGTCCACGCCGTAAACGATGAGTGCTAAGTGTTAGGGGGTTTCCGCCCCTTAGTGCTGCAGCTAACGCATTAAGCACTCCGCCTGGGGAGTACGGTCGCAAGACTGAAACTCAAAGGAATTGACGGGGGCCCGCACAAGCGGTGGAGCATGTGGTTTAATTCGAAGCAACGCGAAGAACCTTACCAGGTCTTGACATCCCGTTGACCACTGTAGAGATATAGTTTCCCCTTCGGGGGCAACGGTGACAGGTGGTGCATGGTTGTCGTCAGCTCGTGTCGTGAGATGTTGGGTTAAGTCCCGCAACGAGCGCAACCCTTGATCTTAGTTGCCATCATTTAGTTGGGCACTCTAAGGTGACTGCCGGTGACAAACCGGAGGAAGGTGGGGATGACGTCAAATCATCATGCCCCTTATGACCTGGGCTACACACGTGCTACAATGGACGATACAAACGGTTGCCAACTCGCGAGAGGGAGCTAATCCGATAAAGTCGTTCTCAGTTCGGATTGTAGGCTGCAACTCGCCTACATGAAGCCGGAATCGCTAGTAATCGCGGATCAGCATGCCGCGGTGAATACGTTCCCGGGCCTTGTACACACCGCCCGTCACACCACGAGAGTTTGTAACACCCGAAGTCGGTGAGGTAACCTTTTGGAGCCAGCCGCCGAAGGTGGGATAGATGATTGGGGTGAAGTCGTAACAAGGTAGCCGTATCGGAAGGTGCGGCTGGATCACCTCCTTTCTAAGGATATTTTCGGAATACAAACCTTGGGTTTGTATGATTACGTTTTGCTGTTCAGTTTTGAAGGTTTATGCACAAATTTATAAAACTTCTAAGAGGGCCTATAGCTCAGCTGGTTAGAGCGCACGCCTGATAAGCGTGAGGTCGATGGTTCGAGTCCATTTAGGCCCACCATATATTCCTCTTGGGGCCTTAGCTCAGCTGGGAGAGCGCCTGCCTTGCACGCAGGAGGTCAGCGGTTCGATCCCGCTAGGCTCCACCAAATTCTTTGTTCTTTGAAAACTGGATAAAACGACATTGAAATTGTAACAAACACATTTATTTTTTAAGTTTTTTATAGGCTTAATAACATTGTAAAGGTTTCAAGACACGAGCAGTTCTAGGAAGCAAACGAGTGAATGAAGAAGCGTACTTAAGTACGTGACTGATTGAACGAGTGAAGCTGACAACGAAATGCGATGTGTATTGAAAGCTGACGGTTAAGTTATTAAGGGCGCACGGCGAATGCCTTGGCACTAGGAGCCGAAGAAGGACGGCACTAACACCGATATGCTTCGGGGAGCTGTAAGTGAGCTTTGATCCGGAGATTTCCGAATGGGGGAACCCACTACGTTTAATGGCGTAGTATCTTGACGTGAATACATAGCGTCTTGAAGGCAGACCCAGGGAACTGAAACATCTAAGTACCTGGAGGAAGAGAAAGAAAAATCGATTCCCTGAGTAGCGGCGAGCGAAACGGGAAGAGCCCAAACCAAGAGGCTTGCCTCTTGGGGTTGTAGGACACTCTATACGGAGTTACAAAAGAGCGAGTTAGATGAAGCGACTTGGAAAGGTCCGCCAGAGCAGGTAATAGCCCTGTAGTCGAAAGTTCGTTCTCTCCTGAGTGGATCCTGAGTACGGCGGAACACGTGAAATTCCGTCGGAATCCGGGAGGACCATCTCCCAAGGCTAAATACTACCTAGTGACCGATAGTGAACCAGTACCGTGAGGGAAAGGTGAAAAGCACCCCGGGAGGGGAGTGAAAGAGAACCTGAAACCGTGTGCCTACAAGTAGTTAGAGCCCGTTCATGGGTGATAGCGTGCCTTTTGTAGAATGAACCGGCGAGTTACGATTACGTGCAAGGTTAAGCTGTAGAAGGCGGAGCCGCAGCGAAAGCGAGTCTGAATAGGGCGAAGTAGTACGTGGTCGTAGACCCGAAACCAGGTGATCTACCCATGTCCAGGGTGAAGGTAAGGTAACACTTACTGGAGGCCCGAACCCACGCACGTTGAAAAGTGCGGGGATGAGGTGTGGGTAGCGGAGAAATTCCAATCGAACTTGGAGATAGCTGGTTCTCTCCGAAATAGCTTTAGGGCTAGCCTCGTGATGAGAATACTGGAGGTAGAGCACTGTTTGGACTAGGGGGCCATCCCGGTTTACCGAATTCAGACAAACTCCGAATGCCAGATATTTATACACGGGAGTCAGACTGCGAGTGATAAGATCCGTAGTCAAAAGGGAAACAGCCCAGACCACCAGCTAAGGTCCCAAAGTAATCGTTAAGTGGAAAAGGATGTGGCGTTGCACAGACAACCAGGATGTTGGCTTAGAAGCAGCCATCATTTAAAGAGTGCGTAATAGCTCACTGGTCGAGTGACGCTGCGCCGAAAATGTATCGGGGCTAAACGATTCACCGAAGCTGTGGATTGACATCTACGATGTCAGTGGTAGGAGAGCGTTCTAAGGGCGTTGAAGTCAGACCGGAAGGACTGGTGGAGCGCTTAGAAGTGAGAATGCCGGTATGAGTAGCGAAAGACGGGTGAGAATCCCGTCCACCGTATGACTAAGGTTTCCTGAGGAAGGCTCGTCCGCTCAGGGTTAGTCGGGACCTAAGCCGAGGCCGATAGGCGTAGGCGATGGACAACAGGTTGATATTCCTGTACCACCTCCTCACCGTTTGAGAAATGGGGGGACGCAGGAGGATAGGGTAAGCGCGCTGTTGGAAATGCGCGTCCAAGCAGTAAGGCGTGTGTGTAGGCAAATCCGCACACTGTAACGCCAAGCTGTGATGGCGAGTCCGTATGGACGAAGTTCCTGATTTCACACTGCCAAGAAAAGCCTCTATCGAGGTGAGAGGTGCCCGTACCGCAAACCGACACAGGTAGTCGAGGAGAGAATCCTAAGGTGTGCGAGAGAACTCTCGTTAAGGAACTCGGCAAAATGACCCCGTAACTTCGGGAGAAGGGGTGCTCTGTTAGGGTGAAAGCCCGAGAGAGCCGCAGTGAATAGGCCCAGGCGACTGTTTAGCAAAAACACAGGTCTCTGCAAAACCGTAAGGTGACGTATAGGGGCTGACGCCTGCCCGGTGCTGGAAGGTTAAGAGGAGTGGTTAGCGCAAGCGAAGCTACGAATTGAAGCCCCAGTAAACGGCGGCCGTAACTATAACGGTCCTAAGGTAGCGAAATTCCTTGTCGGGTAAGTTCCGACCCGCACGAAAGGCGTAACGATCTGGGCACTGTCTCAACGAGAGACTCGGTGAAATTATAGTACCTGTGAAGATGCAGGTTACCCGCGACAGGACGGAAAGACCCCGTGGAGCTTTACTGTAGCCTGATATTGAATTTTGGTACAACTTGTACAGGATAGGTAGGAGCCAGAGATCTCGGAGCGCCAGCTTCGAAGGAGGCGTCGGTGGGATACTACCCTGGTTGTATTGAAATTCTAACCCATGCCCCTTAGCGGGGCAGGAGACAGTGTCAGGCGGACAGTTTGACTGGGGCGGTCGCCTCCTAAAAGGTAACGGAGGCGCCCAAAGGTTCCCTCAGAATGGTTGGAAATCATTCGTAGAGTGTAAAGGCACAAGGGAGCTTGACTGCGAGACCGACAAGTCGAGCAGGGTCGAAAGACGGGCTTAGTGATCCGGTGGTTCCGCATGGAAGGGCCATCGCTCAACGGATAAAAGCTACCCCGGGGATAACAGGCTTATCTCCCCCAAGAGTCCACATCGACGGGGAGGTTTGGCACCTCGATGTCGGCTCATCGCATCCTGGGGCTGTAGTCGGTCCCAAGGGTTGGGCTGTTCGCCCATTAAAGCGGTACGCGAGCTGGGTTCAGAACGTCGTGAGACAGTTCGGTCCCTATCCGTCGTGGGCGTAGGAAATTTGAGAGGAGCTGTCCTTAGTACGAGAGGACCGGGATGGACACACCGCTGGTGTACCAGTTGTCTTGCCAAAGGCATCGCTGGGTAGCTATGTGTGGACGGGATAAGTGCTGAAAGCATCTAAGCATGAAGCCCCCCTCAAGATGAGATTTCCCATTACGCAAGTAAGTAAGATCCCTCAAAGACGATGAGGTAGATAGGTTCGAGGTGGAAGTGTGGCGACACATGGAGCTGACGAATACTAATCGATCGAGGACTTAACCAAAACCAGTTTGACGCAATTCAATGCACCGTTTATCCAGTTTTGAAAGAATAATTCTTTCAACCAAAAGAGAGCTTCAAGCTACAAATTGAAGGTCAAATATAGTCTAGTGATAATGGCAAAGAGGTCACACCCGTTCCCATCCCGAACACGGAAGTTAAGCTCTTTCGCGCCGATGGTAGTTGGGGGCTTCCCCCTGTGAGAGTAGGACATCGCTAGGCAACCTATATAGAAAAGCAGTTAGCATTTAGCTGACTGCTGTTTTTTTATTATAGAATAGACAGCTCGCATGTTCTCTACATTCATACAGCATATGCTATTTGAACATTCCATGCGAAATCGCAATAAATGCCTTTTTGCTTTATGTTCACTAACTAACCAACCTTATATAATAAACTTCTTCTTATACAAATACATATTTCCCTTCATTTTTTAAAATTCAACTAATGCTACTTACATGATTCGGTAGCCAAAATCCAACTATTACATACAAGTACAAGGGTAACTAATTGAACGAGGGGCATTTTATCAACTAAGTACATAGTTCAACAAATGCTTTTGCATGTACTAATAAGAGCATTTTATATTACCGACTAAAATTTCAAACAATGACAAACCCAAACTATATGATGAAATGCTCATTTTTAATGTTTCATCGTAGTTTGGGTTTTCTATTTATATATGTGGATTTTACGTGTTCTAGCCTTATTTTTTTATTATTTAAAATTCCAGAGCATTTCTAAGGTTATTAAGATAAGATTGGCTGACTGGTAGTTCACTTCCATCAACTAATGTAACGATAAAATTGGATGTGAGATCGCGTGCCATCTTTTTGATAAAATGAATATTTACAATATATGATCTATGAATACGAATAAAATAGGAGGGTAACCTTGTTTGTAGTTCCTTGAGTGTAATATTTGTTTTAAATTGCTCACTATCTACATAAAACCACGTTTTTTTCTGCAGGCTTTCTATATGAGATATTTTATTGATCGCTATAGGATTCCATTCTTCCTCTTGCTTCCCTGTTAAAAATTGAAATGGCTCTGTCTTTTTTATAGAAAAGGATGGAGGTAAAACAATTACTAATGCTGCAGGTTGATTTTGCAGGCTAATTGGATAACCAATGCCATAATAGGGTGTATCAAATAAAGAATTATCTAAAATAGCTTCTGTCTTTTGACGTGTTTGTAGCACCTGCTCTGCAATACTGCCTGGTAATACCGGTTGCCCCACTTCTAAGTGGATATTTTGATGGCTTGAATGAAAATAAACATACATATTATTAACAGCAATAGCTACGGATGAATTTGCAGGAATCCAATCCCTCAACATCGTAATATATTGTTGTGAAATATCTTTTGTGAACGAATCTAACTTATTATTCATTGTGAATATCCCCCTTGTTTGTAAACAGTCTTCCAAATTTCATCGTTAGAAAAGGCAGTTTCATCTTTGAAATTTGGTCTTTTATCAAAAAATAATGAAAATTTAAATATTCTGTTATATATTAATTTACAACAAATAAACCTGTTATGGAACAGTAAATTAAAAGTTTTTTAACAGAGTATATTGTACACAAAGGGGAAGGTGGAATTTTAATATGTCAACTCGTCAAGAAAGAATCGAAGCTTTAGAAAAAGAATGGGCTGAAAACCCACGTTGGGCTGGTATTGAACGCACATATTCAGCAGAGGAAGTTGTTAAACTACAAGGTTCTGTTGTTATTGAGCAGACATTAGCACAAAGAGGTGCTACTCGACTTTGGAATTCACTACATGAGGAGCCATTTATTAATGCATTGGGGGCATTAACAGGTAATCAGGCAGTGCAACAGGTCAAAGCGGGATTAAAAGCTATCTATCTATCAGGTTGGCAAGTAGCGGCAGATGCAAACCTTTCAGGGCAAATGTATCCTGACCAATCGTTATATCCAGCAAACTCTGTACCAGCAGTAGTAAAACGAATTAATCAAGCGCTTCAACGTGCAGATCAAATCGATTACGCTGAAGGACGAGTAGATGAATTCGATTGGTTCGCACCAATTGTAGCAGATGCGGAGGCGGGCTTTGGTGGTCCATTAAATGTATTCGAGCTTGTGAAAGGTATGATTGAGGCTGGAGCAGCTGGCGTTCACCTAGAGGACCAATTAGCTTCTGAGAAGAAATGTGGTCACTTAGGAGGTAAAGTTTTACTGCCAACGCAAAATGCAGTGCGTAACTTAATTGCTGCTCGACTAGCAACAGATGTTCTGGGTGTAGATACAATTTTAATCGCTCGTACAGATGCTGATGCTGCGGATATGGTTACATCAGATATTGACCCACGTGATGCTGAGTTCATTACTGGCGAACGTACTCCTGAAGGCTTCTTCCGTACAAAAGCAGGTATCAAACAAGCGATTGCTCGTGGTTTAGCTTACGCGCCATATGCAGATTTAATTTGGTGCGAAACTTCTAAGCCATCACTTGAGGAAGCTCGTGAATTTGCTGAGGCTATTCATGCAGAGTTCCCAGGTAAAATGCTTGCCTATAACTGCTCGCCTTCATTCAACTGGAAAGCAAATCTTTCAGAGGAGGAAATTGCTGAGTATCAACGCGAGCTTGGTAAACTAGGGTATAAATTCCAATTCGTTACATTAGCAGGCTTCCATGCACTTAACCATTCTATGTTTGAGCTTGCATATGACTATAAAGATAATGGTATGGCTGCATACTCTAAGCTACAGCAAGCGGAATTTGCTTCTGAATCAAAAGGCTATACAGCTACACGCCACCAACGTGAAGTAGGTACTGGATACTTTGATGAAATCTCTCAAGTAATCTCTGGCGGTACTTCTTCTACAACGGCAATGGCAGGTTCTACAGAAACAGAACAGTTTGTTTAAGCTTTTATAAAATACGTATACTCCTAAATTCATAATCATAGAGTAGTCACCTCTGCTCCTCCTAAAGCAGAGGTGACAAAATTACAATCGCAAAGGTGGGTAAGCAGCTAATGGAACAAGCAACAACAGGTAAGCTTAAAATTATTGGAGAACAAAATGAGCAAACAAATGAAATTTTAACACCTGAAGCTCTTGAGTTTATTCTTGCTTTGCATGAAAAATTTGATGCTCGTCGCAAAGAGCTATTAGAGGCTCGTCAAGAACGACAAAAGCGACTTGATGCAGGAGAGAAGCTTGATTTCTTACCTGAAACAAAGCATATTCGTGAGGGTGATTGGACAATTGCTCCACTACCAGCAGACTTGCAAGATCGTCGTGTTGAAATTACAGGACCAGTTGACCGCAAAATGGTTATTAATGCATTAAACTCTGGGGCTAAAATGTTTATGGCTTGCTTTGAGGATGCTTCATCGCCAACATGGGAAAATATGATTGGTGGTCAAATTAATATGCGTGATGCTATTAATAAGACGATTGAATTTACACAACAATCCAATGGCAAAACGTACAAGTTAAATGATAAAACGGCTGTACTTTTAGTGCGTCCTAGAGGGTTACATTTATTAGAGAAGCATGTACTTGTTGATGGAGAGCCGATTTCTGGGAGCTTCTTTGATTTTGGCTTATATCTATTCCATAATGCTAAAAATGCATTGGCACAAGGAACAGGACCTTATTTCTACCTACCAAAGCTTGAAAGTCATTTAGAAGCACGTCTATGGAATGATGTCTTTGTATTTGCTCAAGACTATATTGGTATTCCACAAGGCACAATTAAGGCAACAGTCTTAATTGAAACAATTTTAGCAGCATTTGAAATGGATGAGATTTTATATGAGCTTCGAGAGCATTCAGCAGGGCTAAATTGTGGCCGTTGGGATTATATTTTCAGTTATATTAAGCGTCTACGCAATCAACCTGATGTTATTTTGCCAGACCGTGGGCAAGTAACGATGACGGTGCCATTTATGAAGGCATATACATCATTATGTATACAAACATGTCATAAGCGTAATGCGCCAGCAATGGGCGGTATGGCTGCGCAAATTCCTGTTAAAAACGATGATGAGGCGAATGCTATAGCATTTGCAAAGGTTGCAGAGGACAAACGTCGTGAGGCAACAGAGGGGCACGATGGTACATGGGTAGCACATCCAGGTATGGTTGCAACAGCAATGGAGCAATTTGATGCTATTATGCCAACACCGAATCAAATTCATAAAAAGCGTGAGGATGTACATGTTACAGCAGAAGATTTAGTAGCTGTGCCAGAGGGAACAATTACACTTGAAGGTCTTCGCATTAACTGTAGTGTTGGTGTCCAATATATTGCTTCATGGCTTCGTGGTAATGGTGCTGCGCCAATTAATAATTTGATGGAGGATGCTGCGACAGCAGAAATTTCTCGTACACAAGTATGGCAATGGATTCGACATCCAAAAGGTATTTTAGAGGATGGTCGTGGTATTACATTAGCATTTGTATTAGAAATCTTGGAGGAGGAGCTTGTGAAAATTAAAGAGGCTGTTGGGGAACAAGCCTATAACAATGGTCGCTATGAGGAAGCTGCTGAATTGTTTAAATCTTTAATTGAACAAGATGAATTTGCGGAATTCTTGACGCTCCCAGGATATGAAAAATTAGCATAAACAATAAATCTACTATCTTAATCAAACTTTCCTATTCCACTTTATTTAAAGAAATGAGCACGAGTTATCAAAAGGGGTCTATTTATAAAATGTAAGAGATTTAAAGGGGGAAAGATGTCTTGCTAGCTTAGATGGGGAGCTAGTAAGGCATTTTTTTGTATGGAAATCTGCATGACTGTATGTCTATGCGGATTTTTTATTTTTCAATGCTATTTATTTTTGTTATACTATTTATATAACAAAAATGGAGTTGATAACAATGTTTATTCAAATAGAGCCAAATTCTGATGTACCGATCTATGAGCAGGTGACACGTCAAATTATTGAAGGAATTGCAAGGGGAGAAATGAAACCAGGTGATACTTTACCTTCTGTGCGAAGTTTAGCTGCTGATTTAGGGGTGAATATGCATACAGTCAATAAGAGCTATCATGAATTGGAGGCAAAAGGTATTATTACCATACGGGCCAAATCGGGAGCAATTGTACGCTCTACAGAGGAAAGAGCTTTAACGCCTGAACAATTGCGACAAATTGAAAAGAATTTAAAGCCTGTTGTGGCAGAAGGTATGGTGCTTGGCGCAACAGCAGAACAAATTGAGCACATGATGAAAAAGGTATTTGCTGATTTACAAATACCAGCAGAGGGAGTGTAGCAAAATGTTACTTGGTGTTTTTAGTATAATCTACATCATAACGTTAATTTTGCAAATCATTGTGCCATTTATTGTCCGGGAAACGATTGTTTTTGGCGTAACAGTGCCAGAGCAAAATATTAAACATTCTACTTTAGCTAAGATGAAAAAGCGTTATACTCAAATTGTAGGAAGTGCAGGTTTTTTCTTGTTCATTATCATGGTTATTAGTTATAAAATGCTAGCTCCATCTGAATCCATGCAAAGCTTTGTTCTCCTTGGCTGCTTATTTGGTATGTTAATCGTAAGCATGCTGCTATACTGGGTGAATTATCAAAAGGTATCTGCGCTGAAAAAGCAGGAACAGTGGGGGCTGCATATTAAGCAGGTGCGAGCAGTTGACTTAACAGCACGTAGTCGCGATGAAATGCTACCATGGTCATTTTTTGCTGTGCCTCTAGCCATCCCTATATTTTTAATGATTTATACGGTGCTGCATTATGATCAAATGCCAGCAAATATAGCGGTGCACTGGGGACCAAATGGGGAAGCAGATGCTTGGAAAGCTAAAACATACTTCACAGCTATGTCATTGCCGATACTTATGCTGTTGATGCAATGCATGATGTGGGGAATTGCAGATTCCATTAAACGATCTGCCATTAAGCTAGCAGTGAATCGCAAGGAGGAATCATTGGAGGATCAACTAAAGACACGTAAATATATAAGTTGGAATCTTCTATTGGTAAGCTATGCTTTAACAATTTTATTGACGGTGTTGCAGTTAAGCAATATTTATCCTTCTATAATTGAGGGCTATAAACTTTTACCACTGTTTATTTTATTTTTAGTTGTTGTGCTTGGCTCACTAGTAGTGTATGCAATGAAAAAACATAAGCATAAAGTACACTATAAGGAAAGTATTGATTCACAAGTAATGGATGTCGATGAAGACCGCTATTGGAAGGGCGGTTTAATTTATATGAATCGCCATGACCCATCTGTTTTTGTGGAAAAACGCTTTGGTATCGGCTGGACAATGAACCTTGCTAACCCTAGAGGTTATATTGTGATTGGCTTGCCATTTATCTTATTACTGTTGATTTCCATTTTTTCATTATAAAATAGTCATAACTACTAATAAAAATTCGTTCCAAGTGAGCGGATTTTTTATTTTGATTGAACGGGGGCAGGCTAATGAAAATACTTGTTGTTGATGATGATGTGCATATTTTACAGCTTGTAACAATTTATTTAACAAAAGAGGGCTATCAGGTGCTTTGTGCAAAAAATGGGCAGCAGGCATTGGCATTATTGGAGGAAAATGTACCTGATTTAGCTGTAGTTGATGTGATGATGCCAGGAATGGACGGTTTTACATTAACAGAGATATTAACACAGCAATATGATATTTCCGTTTTATTATTAACAGCAAAGGGTGCATTAGCCGATAAGGAGCGGGGCTTTTTGGCAGGCTCAGATGATTATGTTGTCAAGCCGTTTGAACCAAAAGAGTTATTATTTCGTATAGCGGCTATACTACGCAGGTTGGATAAAAGCAATCAAGCAACCACTCAGGTAGGGAACCTTATCATTGATCGCCGAAGCTTTGAGGTTGGGATTGGGGAAGATACGCTTCTATTGCCTCTAAAGGAATTTGAATTACTAGCATTACTGGCTTCACGTCCGAATCAGGTATTTACACGCAGCTATATTATGGAACAAATATGGGGCTATGACTATGACGGAGATGAGCAAACATTGACTACACATATTAAACGAATTCGTGAACGATTAAATCGCTATCAGACAGCTGTTACCATTACAACAGTGCGAGGCGTTGGCTATAAGTTAGAGGAAACTAGATGAAAACGTTATATGGAAAATTTGTTATTATAACGATGCTTGTAATGGTTGGTAGTATGGGTATTGGCTTTTTAGCGACAAATACTTATTATCATCAAGTAGTAAAAGCTAAAAACGATGCGAAAAATGTAAAAATCGCACAGGATATTGTCAACTATATTGAAACGGCTAAACCACAGGATTTAGATAATTATTTAGCAACACTTGGCGATATTGGCTATCAAATTTATGTAACAACTGGTGATGAAGCACGCTTTTTTGGTGGGCAATATCGTGATAAAACATTGCCACAGTCGGTTATTGAGGATGTATTAGGTGGAGAAATCTATCATGGTATGCGGGACTTTCCAAAAGAAACCTTTGTAACAGGCTTTTTTGCGAATGAGCTTATTAATACAATTGGTGTACCCTTTCGTTATAATGATCAATCCTATGCATTATTTATTCGACCAGATATTCGACTATTATTTTCAGAAGTGCATACAATACTTGCTGGGTTAATTTTAGTGATGACAATATTGAGCCTACTTGCGATGCTATTGTTTGCAAGAGCATTGATTCGACCAATTACAAAGCTAACGGCTGCAACACATCAGCTTGCACATGAAAAGTTTGATACAGCACTTGATATTGAGCGGGCAGATGAAATAGGTCAATTAGCAACGAGCTTTACGATTATGACTGAAAAATTACAGGAAAATGATCGTATACGAAAGGAGTTTATTAGCAATGTATCACATGATTTTCAGTCGCCATTGCTAAATATTCAAGGCTATGTTGATCTCCTGAAAAATCCACAATTATTAGAGCAGGAACGGCAGGAGTATGCAACAATTATTGAGCTTGAAACAAAACGTCTATCTACATTAACAAAGCAATTATTATTACTAACATCACTCGATCAATCCACAAGAATAATGACACAACAGCCCTATCGCTTGGATGAGCAGCTAAAAGAAACGATAAGAAAATATCGTTGGCAGATTGAAGAGGCACAGCTCCAGCTTAGTTACAAAATGGAACAAATAATATATAAGGGAGATGCAGAGCTGCTCCAAAATGTTTGGGATAATTTGCTAACAAATGCTATCAAATATAATAAAGAGCATGGGCAGATCGATATCCGCCTGCTGGAGAAGACAAACTCTATTGATATTTTTATCGAGGATAATGGTATTGGAATGACATCTGAGCAATTATCAAAAGTATATGAACGTTTTTACCGTGCAGATACTTCTAGAACGAGGCAGGGCACAGGGCTGGGATTAGCGATTGTAAAGCAAATTATTGAGCTGCATGGTGGCACTATACAAATGGAAAGTGCTATAAATGCTGGCACAAAGGTTACTATTCATTTGCCTAAACTGTTATAAGAAGTTCATATAAAGTTTATATTCACACGATAAACTCCTTATTAAGTTAAATACGCTTAGAAGGAGTTATCGTATGGAACAAAAATGGAGTATACGTCTTATTCGGTTAGCAGCGATTTTTGCGTTCATTGGCACATACTTAGGAACACATATGTCAGGCTCAGGTAGCTATGAATATCGACCAATCCATGCACATATTTTACTTGTTGGCTGGTTGACTATGTTTGCGTGGGGTATTTTTTATCGTGTTTTCCAAGTAAAATCGCCAAAATTAATAATGATTCATGGCTGGACAGCGATTCTCGGTGTTTTTGGTTTAACAGTGGGAATGTGGTTTTATACAATGAACCCGTTTCATTTAGACGACACCTTTACGTTAGTATTCTTTATTATAGGTGGCACTACATTGTTAATTAGCTTTGCTTTATTTATTGTTGTCACATTTATGATTCGAAAATAATA
Source organism: Lysinibacillus sp. FSL K6-0232 (assembly GCF_038008325.1). NCBI lineage: Bacteria > Bacillati > Bacillota > Bacilli > Caryophanales > Bacillaceae > Lysinibacillus > Lysinibacillus sp. FSL K6-0232. The sequence goes on from NZ_JBBOYW010000001.1 coordinate 187,591, forward strand.
ACAACGCCCATATCATAGGCTAGTTTGTGATATGGGCGTTTTGATTAGCAGAGGTGAAGAAAATGCCACTGATCGAGGGTTTACTTTATTCCATATTTTCGAGTGATCTTTTTAACCACATTGTTGCTTCTTGATAGTCTTGTGCGACACCAAGTCCCTTTTTGTAAAGCATACCAAGCTGATACTGTGCCTTTTGATGCCCTTGATTGGCCGCAAGTCGATAGAGCTGGGCAGCTCTTGCAAAATCCTTTGGTACACCTTGTCCATGAATGTGCATTTGAGCTAATTGATATTGAGCCTTTGCATGCCCCTTTGCTGCAGCCTGTTCAATCCATTTTGCTGCCTCCGTGTAATCCTGCTCAACGCCCTTTCCTTTATCAAATAAATTACCAAGCTGATATTGTGCACCTGCATGTCCCTGAATCGCAGCTAACCGATAGCATCTACGTGCCTCCTCAAGGTCTAGAGCAACCCCTAATCCTTGCTCATACAATAGCCCTAATTGATACTCCGCCTGAATATGTGATTGATCGGTTGCCGCTCTCCACCATTTTGCCGCTTCCGTATAATTTACAGGAATATCCGTTCCTGCTGTTAGTAATAGCCCAAGCTCATATTGTGCATCTGCATAACCCTTTTCAGCCGCAGCCTTTAAGTATGATAGTGCTTTTTTGGGCTGCTGTAGCTGATAAGCATAGAGGCGTCCAAGCTCAAAGCCTGCACTAATATGCCCTTGCTCCGCAGCTAATAATAGCCATCTCTCTGCTGTGGCAAAATTTTGCTCTTTTTGATACAGTAGCCCAAGGCAATATTGAGCATTTAGATGCCCTTTATGTGCGGCAAGCTTAAACCACTTAATGGCTTCTTGCCCGTCCTGCTCAATGCCTTGCCCCGTATTATAGAGCATGGCTAGCTGAAACTCTGCATTTGTATGGTCCTGCAATGCAGCTATATGAAACCATTTTGCTGCCTCTTCAAAATTTTGCGAAATACCACGCCCCTTAAGGTACATATAGCCTAAATTGTATTGGGCACTAGCATCTCCTGCTAATGCAGCCATTTCAAAATAAGCAATCGCTTCTTCATAGCTTTGCTTAACACCTGTCCCATTATGATAGAGAAAGCCAAGATTATTTTGAGCGCTTGTATTCCCTTGATTGGCAGCTAATGAGTACCATTTTGCCGCTTCCTGAAAGTTTTGCGCCATACCAAGCCCTTGGTTATAAAGTACACCAAGGTTGTATTGTGCATCTGCATTGCCTAAATCCGCAGCAATTTGATAATAGTGTGCTGCCTTCTGATAATCTTGTGTTATACCTTGACCTAGATGATAAAGCACACCAAGGCTATAATAAGCATTTGCATCATTTTGCGCTGCTGCTCGTTCATACCACATTTTAGCGAGTGCATAATCTTTTTGCACACCACGCCCATGATTATATAAAACACCTAAATTATATTGAGCGCTAGCATCGCCATTTTGTGCAGCAACCTCAAACCAGCTTGCTGCATGTTGATAAGCCTCTATAGATTCCTCTTGCTGTAGCGTGTCATTGAAAAGAGCAACTGCCTCTTTAGCGAGAGCGGTTTGGCGAGTTGATTGAAATTTTCGGTCATATCGCTTAATAAACCATTCTACAATATCACTATTATAATCAAGCACAATTTTTGTAGCCTTTGCTTCTACAAGCTCATTGCTATTACTATTGGTCATTTTATATACAAGGTTCATCAATAAATAAATACGACGTGGATGAATTTGTGTAATAAAGCTTCGATTATTGAGCAGCGTTCGAACATTTTTTAATTTCGGCTTTGTATGCATCTCCAAGCGATAGACCTCATATAAAATGTCCGCTAGTACAAGGAGAGATTTATGCAAGGATAGCGCTGGATTTGTAGCAGCAAGCATACTAGCCTCCCGAAAATTTTTAGCTAATGTTGTAAAGGATAGTTGCTGTAACTTTTGATATTGCTTTTGTAGCACTTCATTATGTATAACGATAACAATCACCTCTTTCATCAAATGTTCTTCCTTCATATATCGGAAAAATCGCCATTTTATTGATATGTTTTCATGGTATTCATCAGTTGAATTGTTAGTATTACATGATACTATTTGATATAAGGAAAATGCATACAACCTGTCAGCCTATAGGTGGAGGAGAAAAATGAAAAATATTGCAGCTATTATTCCAGCATATAATCCACAACAGTCACTTATTACTTTTGTCCATCAGTTATTAACAACAACGATTACACAAATTATTATTGTGGATGATGGCAGTGATGCAAAATATAAAGGTATTTTTGATGAGTTAAAACAAATAGATGGCTGCCAAGTCCTTCATCACGATTTCAATATTGGAAAGGGTGGTGCACTGAAGACAGCGTTTGCTTATATACAGGGACATAGAAAGATGTTTCAAGGTGTTCTTACTGTAGGAGCACATGGTCAGCATACATTACAAGATGTTAAGCTTGTCTTAACAATGACAAAGGTATTTTCAGAAGGAATTGTGCTAGGTGTTCGTAATTTTCACTCCACTGATAGTACATTTTTTTCCTATTGGGGAAACCGTGCAACAACATTGCTTTTTGAACTACTGTACCATCGAAAATTAATGGATACACAAACTGGTTTACGTTATATTTCGATTAATGAGTTGCCTTGGTTGATAAAAGTAAAAGGTGAACGCTATGATTATGATACAAATATGCTTATTGCTGCACTTAAAAGAAAGTGTCCTATCTTTGAGGTAGAGATTGGACAGCTACGTATAAAGAAAAATACAATTATCCAATATGATGAAGTTGCAAATGCAGGAACCATTATTACGAAAATGCTAATGAATTATTTAAAACCAAGAATATAGTGCAGTATAAATAAAAGGAGCAAAGCTTATGGAATACTCAGACCAAGTGAAAAATCGTGTGAAGCGGATGGAGGGGCAGCTACGTGGTATTTTAAAGATGATGGAGGAGGGAAAGGACTGTAAGGCAGTTATTACCCAGCTATCAGCTGTCCGCTCTGCTGTAGATCGTACAGTCGGTGTAATTGTTAGCACAAACCTATTGGAGTGTGTACAAAATGCTGAAGGCGATGGTGAAAAAATGAATGAAGCTATACAGGAAGCTGTTAATTTAGTGGTGAAAAGTCGATAATATTTTCTTGAATGAAGTAAGGCAACACTGAATCTATAATATATAAGAAGCATAAAAGGGCTTGAGAGTGAGTTCTTTATGCTTTTTTTGTATATAATGAAAGAAAGACAACTGGAGGTGAGGAGTTTGTGGAAGAAGTTAGCGATTATCGTGATGATCATTATTTTTATCGACCCTATTTATACAGTTGGGAAGACGGTTGTTCAACAAGTGAAGACATGGGTAAATAATGATGAGATCGAAACAATGCTTGTGTCAACAAAGGATAAAATTATAGATGTTACTGCTAAACTATCAGATAAAGCCTCTATCGAAACAGCTACACCAATAGAAGATGTGCATCAAGCAGAGGTAGCCCCTACAGCTCCACCAGTTCAGAAACCAGAAACAAAGCTAGTTGTGACAAATGTCAAGGAAATGGCTGATGCAATGTATGCATACTACAGTAGCTTTTCACCTACATTTGAAATTCAGTATAAGGGCAATACGCAACGAATCGAGCAAATAGTGGAAGAGGCTTATAACGATGCCATTAAACGTGATGATTATGTATACGGTCATATTAGTAAACATGCTATTCGTTTCGAGTATGGGCGGAATCAGGCAACCATTTTTGGAGAGCAAAGCTATTTAATGACGCCAGAGCAGGCTGCCTATGTGGAGATGAATGCTCAGGAGATTATCGAAAAAATCGCAAATAATGCAATAACAGATGTAGAAAAAGTGCGAGCAGTTAACGACTATATCGTTGCAAATACAGTTTATACAGAGCAAACAAATGCTAGCCCACATAGTGCCTATACAGTTCTTGCGGAGCGTGGCGGTGTATGTCAGGGCTACGCCTTACTTGCACATACAATGCTGCAAAAGCTAGGCATTGAAACAAAATATATTGTCGGCTATGTTGGTCAGGAGGGACATGCGTGGAATTTAGTAAAGCTAGATGGTGAGTGGTATCATCTCGATACAACATGGAATGATCCAGTGCCAGATCGTAAAGGGGCAATTCGCTATCAATACTTTTTAGTGGATGATCGTACAATGGCAAAAGACCATACATGGATTGCTGAGGATTACCCAAAAGCAACAAGCACCCTTTATAGCTATTACCATGATATTGATTTCCCTGCACAAGTTGGCGATCAGTTATTTTTTAGTAATATTGCTGATGATAATAAATTATATGTACTTAATATGAAAACAGGCGATACAAAGCGTGTTACAAATTCACGTGCGCAATATATTGTTTACTCGGATGGTTGGCTCTATTTTAGTAATTATTCTAAAGGGGCATACTTAACGAAGATTCGTCCTGATGGAAGTGGGGAGCAGCTACTAAATAGGGAAGATACAAAGGATTTATTTGTAAAGGATGGCTATCTTTATTTTACAACAAATGAATTAAAGAAAATGGCACTATAAGCAACAGAAAAGGGCATGACTGGTTAACAGCCATATGCCCTTTTTGTACGTTCAATTAAATAAGTGATCGGCTGATGTTGGCATAAAGCGATAGTAATATGCGGATACATAGATGTTATTTGGGCTGTAAATGTTTTGAAAATCAATGGGTTATGTTTGATAGCACCACCATTACAATAAAGTGTGAAGGGTCCACTTTGATAATCAATTTTTTTCAAAACGGCATTTGCTAGCAGTGCCAATTCATAAGCTGCTTGCTGTGATATTTCAATCGCACAGCTATCATTTTGTACTACTGCCTCTGCAACAAAGGCACCCATTTTAGCAAGCTGTGCATTTGTATAAGAAGGATGAAATAGCCATGCGGCAAGCTCTGTTACATCTTGAATACCGAGGGCATGATAGACAGCATCCTTTAAAATAGTTGGCTTGCCACGACCATCCTCCATTTTAAAAATGGCTCGTATGACCTCCTGCCCTAACCAATACCCGCTACCCTCATCACCAGCTCGATGCCCCCAGCCTCCTGCACGGACAATTTGGTTGCCATCGTAGGCATAGGCAATGGCTCCTGTCCCAGCAATTAGTAAAGCTCCTGCTTGTCCAGCTGTGACACCTAATAGGGTAGCTTCGGCATCGTTTTCAATAATAAGGGTATCAATATGTAGCTGTGTAGCAGATAATGCCTTTTGAACGATTGCTGTTACCATTTTATGATCTTTTGGGGAGTCAATCCCCGCTAATGCAAAGGTAGCCACAGCAATATGCTTAGAGGAATGCTTTTGCAAAAAGGCTTCGACGGTTGCTAAAAGCTCTTGTAATATTGCTGTAGCTGCTTCAACACCAATTGCTTGATAATTAGAGCCCCTAGTTGATGTTGTATATTGAATAGCACCAGAATCAGCATCTACAACGGCACACGCTGTTTTTGTTGCACCACCATCAATTATCAACAGCCATTTTGTCATTGATTCCATTCCTCGATAAATGTTGTTAATTGCTTTTCAGCTTCGATAATGGCGTTTTCCTTTAAACGAATCCATTCATAAAGATGGTGCGTATTTAATTTCGAGCGCTCAAGGGTTGCCTTCATTGTGGCTGGGGCAGGGCCACCTAATACTGTTCGAACACCGACAAAAGATTCTGGTTTTAAAATTTTATAAAAGTCCTCTTCCGAAAGCTTCAATTCCTTGCCTGTAATCAATTTAGATTGTGTATTTGCCAGTCCCCATGTAAGGCTTGCAAGCGACTCCTCACCATGAGCGAGTAAAACTTTAATACATTTACTAACAATGCTATGTGCTTGGCGGAATGAAATCCCCTCTGAGCGCACTAATGTATCAGCAAGCTCGGTAACATTGGCAAAGCTATTTTCTGCACGATCCCTTAATTTTTTCTTATTTACATCCATTGTGACAACAAGAGAGCCAAATAGCTTATAAATACCGATTAGACGGTCAATAGCACGCCATAAATAAGGCTGCATATCATCCTCCGTATCTACAATATCCCCGAACGGTGTATTATGCACCATTTGTAATACAGTATTTGCATCACCCACAACGGCGGATAACAGCGAACGTGTATGCTCTATTGACACTGGATTACGCTTTTGAGGCATAATCGAGCTTATTTGTACATAAGGACTTGCTAGTGTAAAAGCATTAAATTCCTGAGTAGCCCATAATAAGAAATCCTGAGATGTACGACCGAGGTTTAGTGCAGCGAGCTGTACAATACTAGCTGTTTCTGCAATATAATCTGCACCTGCTACAGCATCCCATGCATTTTCAATAATATCATCGAACGCTAGCAAATCACGCATACGCTCTCTGCTAATATTAAAGCCTGTTGTTGTTAAAGCAGCAGCACCCATACTACTGCGGTTAACTGTTTTGTAGGCATGTTGCATCCGTTCAAAATCACGCTCAAGCTGGTCGATAACAGCCTTTAAATAATGAGCAAAGGTTGTTGGCTGAGCCTGCTGCGTATGCGTATAGCCAATCATAATCGTATCAATATGCTCCTCTGCAGCAGCAATAAGATCATCACGTAATTTCAGCAATTCGTGCATTAATAATAATAATTTTTTTCTCAGTGTCATGCGATAGATGGCGATGCCCATATCATTACGGCTTCTTCCAATATGAAGATTTCCAGCAACATCACCAGCAAGCTCGATTAATTTATTTTCAATACGGAAAAATAAATCTTCATATTGGGGGTTGTAATCCTCTAAACGATAATAATTTAAGTCTAATTTTTTTAGAGCAATCCCAATTTGTTTTGCTTCATCTGCTGTCACAAGTCCTTGTTCTTCTAGCATTTTTAAATGAGCGATATTAACTTGTAGCATAATTGTTAAAAAGTTTTTCTTAGCTTCATCATAAGCTGGCTGTAAAACAATTTTACGATAGATGTTAGACGGGAATATCATCCCATCCTCCTGCTGTGTTTTGTTGCGAAAATCTTCAAACATTGTAATGGCCTCCTAACAGATTAGCAGTTATATGGCTGAGCCAGCACTGCCTTTCGATAATTTTTCAGAAATAATAAGGACAACTAAAATTAAGCAAATTTGTAAAACACCATAAGCACAGGCGGTTCCAAATTTGAATGCGTATAGTTTTTGAAATATTGCGACAGATAATGGGATAGTAGATGTACTATAAATTAAAATGGATGCAACAAACTCACCAAAGCTTTGAACAAGTGCTAATAATGTCCCTGCTAATATCCCAGTAAATGTTAAGGGCACAACAATACGTCTAAATGTATACCACCAAGTAGCACCTAAGCCGCGGGATGCTTCCTCAATGGATTGATCGAGCTGGACAAGCGAAGCGGCGGTCGATCGAAAAACAAGTGGTAAATGTCTAATAAAATAAGCTAATGGCAAAATCCAAAACGTTCCAATTAGTACTTGGTTAAAGGCAAAAATGTTTTCTGTGCTAAAGGCAGCAATTAAATTCACTGCAACAACTGTCCCTGGTAATGCCCATGGCACCATAATTAAAATATCAAGCACTGTTTTACCTTTAAAGTTTAAGCGCACCATTGCATAGGCAGCCGCAACACCGAAAAGTATATTACCGATTGTCGCGATAACCCCCATCTGAATTGAGTTCCAAATAGGACGCCATGTGCGCTCATCCGTAAAGAGTGCGATATAATGATCAAATGTGTAATCGGTAGGAAGAATTTGTGTCTTCCAAGCACCATCGACAGAAAAGGAGATGAGTATTAATACTAATATTGGTAATAGTAACATGAATGTACCAATAAAGGAGGAAATTGTTGCAAAAATTTTCATTCCTTTAGAGGAAACTTCTGAGCGATGGACACTAATTCCTTTACTAAGGTTTTGATAGTTACGTCGATTTTGATACCAGCGCATTATGATTAAAAATGTAATGGATACAAAGGATAGGATCATCGACTGTGTTGCTGCCATTTCCAAATTTCCATTTGTTCGTGATAAATAAATTTGCATTGTCATCGTACGCTCAACACCAAACATTAAGGGTGCGGTATACGAAGCCATTGAAATCATAAATACTAATAGAGAAGATGCGACAATGGACGGGGTCAGCATTGGTAAAATAACCTTTGTCCATACGCGAATACGCCCCGCACCTAAACTTGTTGCAGCTTCTTCTAAAGCAGGGTCAAGCCCCTTAATTGCAGCAGAAGCGGTTAAATAGAAATAGGTATACATTGTAAAGGTGTGAACAACAATAACGCCCCAAATCCCTTTTAAGGAAAATGGTACATGGTCTAAACCAAATAACTGCTGAAAGAAACGTGGGAAAATACCGCTATCTCCATATAAAAATGAAAAGGACAGTACACCTACAAGGGGAGGGAGCGCCATAGGGACTAATACTAAAATAGAAAGTATTCGCCTTCCCGGGAAATTATAGCGTTCAAGTAGAAACGCCATCGTTACGCCAACAATGGCACAACTTATAACACTAATAATAGATATATAAACACTGGTCCATAAAGCCTCTAAATTTGCTGGACTTGCAATATCAAAAAACTTTTTATAATGAAAGAATGGCTCATCACCAGCAAAGCTTTGGATAAAGGTTTGATAGAAAGGATAAACGACATAGGCGAACAGCACTAAAAATAATGGTGCTATTAAAATATACACAAACCAATTGGAATAAAAAATCCGTGTCCATCTACTTTCGCTAGAGGCATTGGCAGACTGTTTTTCCATACTGGCTTCCTCCTATTCCCCTAAAAAATACAGTGAATCATAAGCAATATTGATAGTTATATCTTCACCGATATTTTTTATTTGGTCATAAGAATGAATAATCATTACTTTAAGTGAGAACGCCGTAAAATCTACAATATAATTAACACTTATCCCAGTAAACTCTACAAAGGTAATTTTCCCTGTTAGTGTGTTATCACCAGTTCCTAAATAGATGGATTCTGGACGAATCGAAATAAATACCTTGTTTCCAATCATATGCGTTAAAGCTGGAGAGCTTTGTTGTTTTCGCCCAGTGAAAACAAGTCCGTTTGCTGTGGTAACTTGTATATCCTCATCATCGATTGCCTTAATTGTACCTTCAATTAAATTTGTTTCACCAATGAAATTAGCAACAAAGCGATTGATAGGTCGATGATAAATTTCCTGAGGTGTGCCAATTTGCTTAATATCGCCATTTTCCATCACCATAATACGATCTGACATTGACATGGCCTCCATTTGGTCATGAGTAACATAAATCGTAGTAATACCTAGCTCAGCTTGGATACGTTTGATTTCAACACGTGTTTCCTCACGTAGCTTTGCATCTAAGTTGGATAAAGGCTCATCAAGCAATAAAATATCTGGCTCAATCACTAAAGCTCTTGCTAAGGCTACTCGCTGCTGTTGACCACCAGAAAGCTCATTAATTTTTCGCTTACCGTAATCGGCTAGATGTACTTGTCCTCTAATACGGTCAACCTTGTGCTGAATCTCTGCCTTTGAAAGTTTGCGTACTTGTAAGCCAAATGCAATATTCTCATCAACAGTCATATGCGGGAAAAGGGCATAATTTTGAAATACCATACCGATATTGCGTTTATTTGGCGGAAGTCGTGTAACATCGCGCGTATCAAAAAGAATTTTTCCATTGGTAGGGTAGTAAAAGCCAGCAATCATTCGTAAGGTCGTTGTTTTTCCACAGCCGCTAGGACCAAGAAATGTAAAGAACTCGCCTGCCTTTATCTCAAGATTTAAATTTTTTACACCATATACCTGACCAAATTGCTTAGAAACATTGTCGATATTGACACTTTTCAATCATAAGCTCCTCTCCAACAAAGAATTAGGGGATGATACAGAAAGGTAAAAATTCGCTAACAAAGCCGAATTTTTACCGAATTGCTTATTTCCCGCGTCCTTTAATATTGTTATCCCAATATTCCATCCACTTAGTTTCTTTGTCGGACATTTGCTGCCAATCAATATCAAATGTTGTTAAATTTAATTCCTGATACCATTCTGGCATGGAAGACTTATCAATATCAGAACGTGTTGGAATTTGATAATAATCATTTGCTAGTTGTGTTACCATGTCTTTTTCAAATAAAAACTCTACAAATAGCTGCGCATTCTCAAGGTTTTTCGCATTGTTTACAACTGCTACACCATCAACTAAAATAGGTGCACCACTTTTAGGGTAAATATAATCAAAAGGATAATCTGTTGTATATTTCTTTAATAAAATATCTTGCAGGTTCCATAACGATACACTGCCTTCCTGACGTGTAAGCTTTAAGTACAATGCATTAGGGTCTTGTGTATATTCCTTTGTATTGGCATCTAATTGCAGTAGCCAATCATAGCCCTTTTCAGGAGAATTAGCATCTTGTCGTACAATCATTGAGGAGTAAATTGTTCGCATTGTCCCTGATGCAAGCACGCCACGGATTAAAATTTGATCCTTCCACTTAGGGTCAAGCAGCTCATCCCAATCCTGTGGTCCCGTTTCCTTTGTGAGTACATCGCTATTAATCATAATCACCTCAGGCAGCAACATTTCCCCAAACCAGCGTCCAGCGGCATCTTTATGGTCAGGCTCGATAGCGTCGATAAAACTAGGCTGCCAGCTGTGCAATAAATCCTCATTTGCCCCAACAATTAAAGCAGATTGTGTACCACCCCACCAAAAGTCAGCCTGTGGATTAGCCTTTTCACCACGTAAGCGTTCTAAAATTTGCTGAGCGCCCATTGTTAAATACTCTACTTCAATGTCTGGATACTTTTCATTAAACTGAGCGATCACCTTTTGCACCATTTCCTCGTCACGCCCCGTGTAGATGACGAGCTTGCCAGAAGGTGTTGTAGCTGCTACCTCTTTTTTGTCATTATTTGTAGAATTTTTACTATCATTCGAACTACAGGCAGCCACCAGCATAAGCATCAACACAAGGAAAAAACTAAGAAGGCGTATTTTTTTCATTATATTCCCCTTTCTTAAAGTAAGGTACTTGCATATTGCAGTATAATACGAAGGGAGAATATTAATGTTAGAATTATTAAAAAAATTACATTCAACTTCATCATAACGAAGGCTATTATCGTTAGCAACGACATTTCAGTAAAATTCAAAAAAGCTCCTTAAAAAGGATTTTTCCATTTTTAAGGAGCTTTTTATTATTCGTTAATGTGCCTCTAATAAATTATTTTTTTGTCGACGTTGGGCAACAATTGTCGGTAGCATCATGCCTACAAGTACAAAAACAATCCCAATAATTTGTAAAATTGTTAAAGGCTCATGTAGCACAATAACCGAAACTGTAACTGCCACTGGCAATTCAATGGCACTTAGAATCGATGCAAGAGCGCCACCAATTTTAGGGATAGCAATAGAGAATAAATAAATCGGCAAAATAATACCGAACAGACCTAGTGCTAGTCCAAATTTCCATAAGCCATGAATAAATAATTGACCATTCCAAATAATTTCAGGGCTAAGGAAAATACTAATCATAATCAGAGCGACAAAGGAAACAATTAGCACCCTTGATGTTGTTGTGACACCCTCTACAGGTCGAGAGTTAAATTGAATAAAGCAAGCAAAGGTTACAGCAGCCGCAAAGCCAAATAGCCAGCCTTGGAGCGGAATGCCGCTTAAGTCTACATTTAAAACACCTGCCGCTAAAATAGTGCCTGCAAATAAAATAATAAGAGAAATGACCTCAGCTCGGCTTGGCCATCTTCTATGTAGCGCACAGTCGATTAGTAGACCAATCCATGTAAATTGAAACAGCATTACCACTGCAAGAGATGCAGGTAAATATTTCAATGATTCACCATAAACAATGCCTGTTGTTCCAGTAAAAATACCTGACCAAATTAAAATCAATAAGCCACTTTTAGAGGGCCTTGGTAACTGTCTTTGTGTCACAATAAAAATAAACACAATCAGCATAAAGCCAATAATATATTGACTTGATACAGCCTCTGCTGATGTAAAGCCATGCTGCATAGCTACTTTAATAATGGTTGATAAAATACCATAGCTACTAGAGGCAATGACAATCAAAAGAGGATAAATAAAATTTGTTTTCATAGATTTATGTTGTCACTTTCTAAAACTGTTTCACCATATGATGAAAAGGTTCATCAATAATGAACCATGGCTCTGTAATGACAAAGCCTAATCGTTCATAAAGACGGCGAGCATCTTCTTTTTCGATTTCAACATTTAATGATAGCTTTGTATAGCCTCGTTGCTTTGTTAGCTCCTCTGCAAATTGCAATAATAATGTACCAATACCTTTCCCGCGCGCTGCTGGTGCTACACAAACTGTATCAATATAGGCTTCATCCTCATGAGCCTCACGATCAATTACAATGGATGGAGCATTTTTTGCTGCTAGCCATTGCACAAGCTTAGCGTCCATTTCAATGGCATGTGCACCATAATAATAAACAAGAATTCCTAATATTTGTTCATCTTCAGTAGCAACAAAGGTATTTAAGTATGAGTGTCGATTGTCCTCACGTTGAAAAAGAATTGTTAGTTCCCGTATAACAGCTTCCGCTGATTGCTCGCCAGTTAAGCGATTAGCAATATCGCCAATGGCATCGATAATTAAAGGCACAACGGCATGGGCATCTTGTGGTTGCGCTTGTCGAATTGTAATAGTCATCTTGAACATCCCTACCTTCCTATAGGCAAGTATAACAAAGATAGAGGATGACTCAAGTTTTCCAGCTTGTTATAAAAAAATGCCAAAAGTAAAAACCTTTATAGAATGACAATTTTCGTGGTAATCTATAATGACTAGACTTTCAGGAGGCCAATCATGACAAAGCAAGATAAGGAATTTATATTAGTCTATGGAGATGCTTTTATTGACTATATTGCTGATGATGTTACAAATACATCATTTACTAAATATATGGGAGGTGCAACCGTAAATGTTGCAGCAGGAATTAGCCGCATTGGTGCGCCTTCCGCATTAATTACCATTACAGGAGATGACGAAGGCTCACAATTTGTGCGCGATGGACTTGCACAAGAGGGTGTAAAGCTAGATTATGCCGTATTTCATCCAGCTAAGCGTGTTAGTGGGGTTTATGTGCATTTAACAGAGGCATGTGAGCGTATTTTTAAAGATTATGTGGATGAAACACCAGATTTACAAGTTGAATCAACACAATTAAATGAAGAGGCCTTTAAGCATGCCTCTGCTTTAACAGTATGCTCAGGCACAATGTTCCATCCAACAGCACTTGCTACAACACAAGCTGCTGTAGACATGGCTAAGGATAAGGGAGCGATTATTGCAATGGATGCCAATATTCGCCCGTTACGCTGGAGCAGCGAGGAAATTTGCCGCGAAACGGTGACATCATTTTTTGAGGATGTCGATATTCTAAAGGTTACGGATGATGAATTATTTTTCTTAACAGAAACAACTAGCTTAGAGGAAGGTATTGCTCAGTTAAGCAGCTATTTAGTGCCTATTATTTTAGTAACAGTAGGGGAAAATGGCACATATGCCGTGCTAAATGGTGAGGTTATCCATGTGCCAACAGAAAAAGTAGTGCCTGTAGATACAACAGGCGCTGGAGATGCATTTATGGCAGGGGTATTACGCGATATTCACTATAACGGTTTACCTACAACAAAAGAGGAGCTTGTGCGTTGTACAAGCTTTGGCAATAAATTAGGTGCTTTAGCGGCGACAAAAGCAGGTGCATTGACGGCACTACCATACTATCAAGATATTAAGCATTTACTAAAATAACCTTAGAGGTGTATAAAAATGGAGAAAAACTATGATGTTTTAGTAAAAGACAAAATATTTTTTGGCGGTGCAAAAGATGCAGAAGCAGCCTTCGAACAAGAAGCCGTTGATATTGTAATAGATGTACGTGTTAACGGACTGTCATCACAGGAGCAAGAGGTAGCTTCTTATTCTTACAAGCATCTACCTATTGCGGATGAGGATATCGCTGTTGCCTCTTCGATTGAAAAAGTCGCGAAGGAAATTGCTTCAGCCTATAAAGAAGGACAGAAGGTATATATTCATTGTGGAAGTGGTGGGGGACGTGCAGGCGTAGCAGCAACAGCTACATTAATAGAGCTAGGAATGGCACAGTCATTAGAGGAAGCAGGGGCCGCAGTCAAGAAAGCCCGCCCACAAGTAACAATTCGCCCAAAAATGGAGAAAGCTTTACAGGAATTGTATAAATAGACAATAAGATGTGCCAGTCAATGGTGCATCTTTTTTATCTTGGTTCAGCAAATTATTTTTGTATCAAAAGCGAAGCATCAGCAGCAGATGTTTTATGTACTGAAAGCATTAGCAACAGATATAATTATGCTGGGGCGTAATTGATAAGCAGTATTCAACAATGAATAGCCTTTTTGCTCATTTAAGGGGATAATGGTACAGTAAAAATATCGTACTTATGTAAGAATAAAGGGGTGGAAATATGTTTACAGTCGGCGTTGTAGGCTCTGCAACATCCGTCCATAAAGTTATCTCAATTGCACAAAACTTAGACCTTAAAGCACATTTTATTTCACTACCATATACAAACTTCCAAGAAACAAAAGAAATTATTCAAGCACATGATCATGAAGTAGATTTTTGGTTTCCAACGGGGCAGCTTCCGTATGCCATTGCCCAAGAGAGTTTGCAAACAGGTGAATATTTAATACCAATACAAAACAATGAGGCAAGCCTATATAAAGCATTTTTAGAAGCTGCCTATAACTCCAATGTCTTTTTAAAACAACTAAGTGTAGATGAGATGGCTGAACATATATTAGAAGATGCACTTATGCAATTGAATATTCCCTCAGCTAATATTTACTTAAAAATCTATGACACTACAACGACAACAGAAGAATTGATTGATTTCCATCAAAAGCTATGGGAAGAAGGAAAAACATGTGGAGCTATTACGAGCTTTGAAGGCGTATATCGAGAGTTAAAACAAGCAGGCATCCCTGTTTATTGGTATTCCATTAGTCATTCTGAGATTATTCACGCGTGTAAAATGTTAGAGGAGAAAATAAAAACATCCTTCTTCAAAGATACACAAATAGGTGTATGTATTATCGACGTTGAGGATGTTGATGCGACAATTTTGCCAACAAACCCTTACGCACAACAATATCAAGCACTACAAATCAAAGAGGTACTTATTAATTTATGTGAGCATGTAGATGGGCTGCTAACTGAAAAGGGAGATAATAGTTATCTAATCGCTAGTACGCGTGGGGCAATTGAGAAAAATATGCAAACTTTGCGACAAAAAATCCATGAATTAAAGCTACTATCTGATAAACGAATTATTACAGGCATTGGTTATGGTGAAACAGCATTAGCAGCTGAGGTAAATGCAGCTTTAGCCAACCAGCATTCAAAGCAAAATGAGCAAAATGAAGTGTATATTATTCAAGAGGATGGTTCAGTTATTGAGCATCTTGGCAATAATAAAGAGCTTATTTATTTGAATAAACTATTAGACACACCTTCTGTTGAAGCATTGAAGGAAGCAAATATAAGTATGCGAACATATAACCGTATAAAGGCATTATTATTAAAATTAGGAACAGATCATTTTACAACACTTGATTTAACGAACCATTTACATATAGAAAATCGTAACGCACGCCGTATCGTTACAAATTTAAGCAAGGCAGGGCTTATTGAATGCATTGGTGAATCTACACATCATGTCAAAGGACGCCCACGTAAAGTCTATCGTTTTACTCAAAAATAACCAGATGATAATTTAAAAAGCGCTTAGCATAATGGAAATGCTAAAGCGCTTTGCTTTATCGTAAATGAACCTTAGTTCCTTTGCTTAAAATACTATGATAATCAATGTAATCATAAATATCTGATTGAATAGTATCACTAAATTGCTGAAGCTCTTGTAATGTAAGGTCCTCTATACCTTTATTATGATCCTCACAATAAATAACTACTTTCCCAACAATACTATGTGCATCTCTAAATGGTGTACCTGCCTTTACTAAATAATCAGCAAGCTCTGTTGCATTAAGGAAGCCTTTTTTTACAGATGCATACATATTCTCCTCATTGACCTTTAATGTACGAATCATTTCCGTCATAATTTTTAATGAGGCAAGCGTTGTATCAATCGCATAGAAGAATGATTCCTTTTCTTCCTGCATATCTTTATTGTATGTTAATGGAATACCTTTCATAATCGTAAAAATGGAGAATAATGCGCCATATACTTTCCCTGTTTTTCCACGAATTAATTCTGCTGCATCAGGATTTTTCTTTTGTGGCATAATGCTACTACCTGTTGCGTAAGCATCATCAATTTCAATAAACTTAAATTCTTGACTGCACCATAAAATTAATTCTTCACTCATGCGGCTTAGATGCATCATAATAATTGAAAAATCAGATGTTAATTCAAGTACATAATCTCGCTCACTAACACCATCCATAAAGTTATCTACAGGCTTTTTAAAACCAAGCTCTTGTGTTGTAATTGTGCGGTCGATATTATGTGTTGTGCCAGCGAGTGCGCCACAGCCAAGCGGATTTTCATTTAATATTTCAAGTGCATTTTGTACACGTTTTTGGTCACGGTCTAACATGTGATAGTAAGCCATTAAATGATGCTTAAATGTAACGACCTGTGCTCTTTGTAGATGTGTATAGCCAGGCATAATATATGGATTAGCCTCTGCTTTTTCCTTTAATGCATACTTAAAGGCTTCAATGGCTTGGACAACTTCAAGTGCCTTTTTACGTGCATACATCCTTGTGTCTACTGCTGTTTGATCATTACGGCTCCGTGCTGTATGAAGCTTTTTCCCAACATCACCAATGCGTTGAATTAAATTCATTTCTACAAAGCTATGAATATCCTCGTAATCACCTTTAATCGGCAATATACCATTTTCAATATCTTCTAAAATACTCTTTAGACCATCTGTAATAATCTCACCTTCTGCTTCAGAAATAATATCACACTGTGCAAGCATTTTTACATGCGCTAAGCTCCCAGTAATATCCTCAAAATAAAGTCGTTGGTCAATTGCTAATGAGCTATTAAATTCCTCCATTAAATGATTTTCTTCATTGCGAAAGCGTCCGCCCCAAAGCTTCATACCTTTAAACCTCCTCTAATTGTTGCTTTCTCTCTTTATTTCGTGCAAATCTACCTAAAATAATCGTACCGATAATCATTAAAATAATCGCTAATACTGCTGTATAAACGCTCTCATATACACCTGCAACTAAAAATGCTATTAATGTAATACATGCATTAAATAACGCAATTGGAATTTGTGTTTTATTATGATCAACATGGTCACAGCCAGCACCTGTTGAAGATAAAATTGTTGTATCGGAAATTGGTGAACAATGGTCGCCAAAAATTCCTCCTGAAATTACTGCTCCAATAGCGATATAAACTGAAATATCCATATGATAGGCTAACGGAATTGCCAGCGGTAGCATAATGGCAAATGTGCCCCAAGATGTCCCACAAGCAAAGGACATAATTGCGCCAAGAATAAAAATAATAGCTGGGATTAACATCACTGGAATGGCTCCATCCATGACACGTACTAAATAGTTAGCTGTTCCCAATTGCTCTAATACCGTACCTAATGACCATGCCAGTACAAGAATAATGACAATATCCATCATGCGGCGCATACCTGATACATAAATATCAAATGCTTCAATAAACTTTTTAACTTTATAAATAACCATTAAAGCAATTAACACCATTGCAGCTACTAAATATGAAATACTTAATGCTACCCTAAAGTCGCCACCTGGCACTTGTTTAAATGGGAAGCCCAATGGAATTAATTGTCCAAATAGCATTACAAGCAATACAAATATTGGAACTAATACTAGGCTTGCTTTACTTTTTGTTTCCAGATATTCATTCATCGCCTCTGTTTTACGTAATGGCTTTGAGTGTGCCCAATAAATTTCGCCTGTTTCTTCAATGCGTCGGTCTGCCTTACGCATAGGGCCGAATTCAGATTTTGTTAACAGCATAATGGGCACAATTAGTACTGCTAGCATTGGATAGATGTAGAATGGTAAAGCATTCATAAAGGCATCCCAATCCGACTCTTTAACACCTAAACGCTCGTACTCCTTGCTAATAAGCCCCATAATATAAACACCCCAGCCAATGAATGGAATCATTACTGCTACTGGAGATGCTGTAGAATCAATAATCCATGCAAGCTTTTCACGAGAGGCTTTGAGTTTATCAAAAATAGGCTCAAAAACAGGACCTATAATTAACGGTGTTCCTAAATCTGAGAAGAAAATAATAATACCGCCAACCCATGCAGACAATTGTGCACTAATTTTTGTCCGAATAAATATTGAAATTTTCTCAGCAAATGCTCCTGCGCCACCTGATTTCTCCATTAAGGCAACGAATCCGCCGATAAATACAAGCAGTGCTAGAACAGCCGCATTATAACTATCTGTCGATTGAACAAAAATATAATCACCGACAATAGATTTCACAGCCTTTAAGACATTACCGTTTAATAGAATCAATATCCCTGTAAAAGCGCCTAAAAATAATGAGATAATTACATTCCTTGTGATAAATGCTAAAGCAATCGCAACCACGGGTGGAATAATCGAAATTAATCCGAATGTTTCCATATATACGCCTCCTTTGATTTATGAGTATTTACTAGAAGTAAAGGTTTCATTAAAGGGTATTTACCCTTTAATTATCCTTTATTATAATTGCGCTTTATTTAATTTACAATCTATTCTGAAAAAAATAATTCTGTTGCTATAACAGATTACTGGATAGCCTATTTAAAGTGGCGGATAGGATCATTAAATCAACGGATAGAATGCCAAAGTTAACGGATTTACCATATTTGTTATATACATATTAGAACAAAATTGTTATATTAAATGTATAACAAAAAATGAGGTGATTTGTATGATGGAGGAGTTAGCAAAGGTTCCATGGGCGATAATAGCACCAATAATCGTTGTGCAACTTATTTTAATGATTGTTGCATTAATTGATTTACGTAAAATTCACGCAACAAATGGACCTAAAGTTTTATGGGTGTTTATTATTATCTTTGCCAATCTTATAGGCTCTATTGCGTACTTTATAGCGGGGAGAAAGCAATCATGACAACATTACTTCAAGTCACAGGTTTAACAAAGCAATTTGCAGAGCACAAAGTCGTAGATAATGTGCATTTTATGTTAGAAGAAAAAACTTCAACAGCATTAATAGGTCCTAATGGTGCTGGGAAAACAACAACATTGTCCATGTTAACAGGGCTGTTAAAGCCGACTGTTGGCAGTGTTGAGATGCTTGCAGGTGATTTACGCACAAATATAGGGTTTTTACCGCAATATCCTCAGTTTCATCCTTGGCTGAGTGGATTGGAGTTTACGGAAATGGCTGCGAGGCTAAATGGTGTAGCAGCAAAAAGGGCAAAATTAGAGGCACAAAAAACATTAGAATTTGTTGGCTTAGGAAATGCTCAGCATAAAAAAATTGCCATATTTTCTGGTGGCATGAAGCAACGTCTTGGTATTGCTCAGGCAATTGTGCATAAGCCTAAATTATTGTTATTAGATGAGCCTGTATCAGCATTAGACCCAGTTGGACGTCGAGAGGTGCTAGATTTACTAAAAGGGTTACAGCAAGAAACAACGATTTTATATTCAACGCATATTTTAAATGATGCAGAAGAAATGACAGATCAACTATTATTTTTACAACATGGCAGACTGGTGGAGCAGGGAACATTACATGAGGTACGACAACGCTTTGATGAGTCGAATTATATGATTGAATTTAGTACAGAGCAAGAGGCACAGCTTTTTGCAGGTCCATCTGATAATGTCAAAGGCTATTATGTTTTTGTAAAAATTATTAATGAGGAGCCAACAATGAAGGAGCTGCTTCAGCGTTTAAGTAAGTGTCCTTATACAATACGAAAAGTGGAAAGGCAAACAGCATCCTTAGAAGAAATTTTTATGAAGGTGGCGAAAAAAGCATGAGGGGATTTAATGTGTTGCTACAAAAGGAATTTAGAGAGGCATGGCGTAGCTGGAAATTTCTATGGATACCCCTTGTCTTTGCTTTGCTTGGAATGAGTGATCCACTAACAAATTATTATATGATGGATATTTTAAAGGCTGTTGGAAATGTCCCTGAAGGCTTTGAAATGCTTATGCCTGAATTAATGCCAGTTGATTTACTACAAGCTTCTATTAGTCAATTTCAAACGATTGGCTTGCTTGTGATGATGGCTGTCTTTGTTGGTACAATTAGTAAAGAACGAGCAAGTGGTATGGCAACATTATTATATGTACGCCCCATTTCATTTAGTGCTTATTTTCTCAGCAAGTTTATTGTTATGAGTACAATAAGCTTGGTAAGCATTTTAGCTGGCTTTACAGCAAGCGTATACTACACAAATATTTTATATGGAACATTAGATATTGGCTTATTACTCGCAGGCTTTCTTACGTATTATATATGGCTATTATTTGTAATAGCTGTAGCATTGATGATGAGTGCTAGCTTTAAAACTGTTATTGCTACTACATGTGCATTTACACTTATTTTTCTAGGGCAAATAGTAGATATGATTGTAGGAATTTTCTGGACAATATCTCCTTGGAAGCTAGCAAGCTACGGCACATTACTAATTCGAGGGACAATGGAAATGTCTAATTATTGGTGGAGCCTTTCGATTACTATAGTCCTGACAATGCTCTGCATTGGCATTGGAATCTTAATGATGAAAAGAAATGCCTCAATGGTGAAAATTTAAGAAGATGAGGCGAGGAAAATCCATTCAATAGGATTTTCCTCGCTTTTTTCTAGTTAAAACTTCCTTGGATTATCCATTATATAGACATATAATGTAGCTATAGCTCGAAATTTGTCAAATAACTCGGAAAATATAAAAAGAAGGTGCATAAAATTGGGGACAAGAAACTCTGATCGTTTCCTAACAGCGTTTAACCGAATAGACCATAGACTTAGAGATATTGTTGGTGTAAAGGATTTTATGCCCTTTTCACGTCTGATTGAACAGGCTAAGAGGAAGGATGTGCTGGTAAAGAAATATGAAGATGATTTACGTTCCTATGCAGACTTGCGCAATGCAATTGTGCATCATCGTACGTCTTTAAATTATGTGATTGCAGAGCCACATCTGGATGTAGTAGAAAGAATTGAATACATAGACGCTACCTTAGCGAAGCCAACACTTGTTGGACAGATGTTCTGTAAAAGGGTACTTGCTTTCCAAGAAAATGATTCCCTCAAACAAGTGTTAAAGGTAATACGTCAACGTAAATATACACAGTTTCCTGTTTATCATAACAAGCAATTTAGAGGGCTTATTACTACAGTAGGTATTACAAATTGGCTGGCATCCACAATGGGCGGCAACCAATTGCCAAATAAGGTTCCAACATTGCATGATATTTTAATACATGAGAAAAATAGGGTGAATTATAAATTTATCAGTAGGTATATAACGATTTATGAGGCGGAGGAGATTTTCAAGCAAGGGGTTGAAAGAGGGAAGCGCTTTGAGGCATTATTAATAACGGAACATGGCAAACCACATCAAAAATTAATTGGTATTATTACGCCATTAGATATTGTAAAGGTAGACTAACAAAAGTCGAGACAACAAGCAATTATGGGCTTGCGTGTCTCGCTTTATCTTTTAAGCTGATATATAGAGAACCATTTGTTTGAACTTGTGCAAAATAGACATCCTCAACAGCATGCACATTTTGCTTTTTCAGCTTCTTCATTACCCAGTCCTCTGTTAACTCAAGCTCCACAAGGTTTTCTTTAATAAGCTGCCCATCAGAAATAACCTCAGTAGGCAGGTAGGTAGGTGGTGATACGTCTGCTTTTACGTCCTGCTTTGTCGCAACCTGTTCAGAGGTTTTTTGTAGCACACTTAGTTTCCCATTTGTTTCAAGTAGCGCATATTGTACATCCTGAACAGAGAAAATAGCTTGCTCACGAAGCATCATCGTTAGCTCATCTAAATGCAAACGATTTTTCTTTAGGGCAGATTCTAAAATAAGACCATTTTGTACGACAATTGTAGGCTTATCGTCAACAAGGACACGAGCTTTTTTAGATTTAATAGTAATGAGGGTCATTAAATACGTTAAAGCACTCCACCAGATAAGAGAAATCATGCCATCTAAAAAAGGTGTTTCCTCTTGTGAGGCAATTTCAGAAGCAATCGACCCGAATGTAATACCTGTAATGTAATGGAAGAATGTTAGCTGGCCCAATTGCTTTTTCCCTAGAATACGGGCTAAAATGAGTAACGCAAAGAAGGAAAGTGTTGTTCTTAAAATCATCTCCCAGAAATGAGCATGAATAAAGCTTTCCATATCTATATCAACTCCTTTTACGGCTTGTCATTTTATAGCTTGTGCAAAAAGGTCAATAGTATGCGACAATCGTCTATACACATCATGTGAAAAAAGAGGTGGCAGCATGAATCACCAATTAAATACAACAAATCCAGTCTATCCTATTATGATTGCAATAGGCGTTGCGCACCTTATCAATGATACAATGCAGGCTGTTATCCCAGCGATGTTCCCAATATTTAAAAGTGAATTAGGGCTAACCTTTACACAAATAGGGCTTATATCGTTTGTTTTAAATATATTTGCTTCCGCATTACAGCCTGTTGTAGGCTTTGTCAGTGATAAAAGACCAATGCCATATGCGTTGCCGATAGGAATGGTTAGTTCCTTTATTGGTATAGCAGTTATAGCGTTTACAACACAATATTGGATTATTCTTATTGCGGTATTATTTTTAGGCTTTGGTTCAGCAGTATTCCATCCAGAGGGATCAAGAGTATCATTTATGGCAGCAGGCTCTAAACGAGGGCTAGCTCAATCAATTTATCAAGTTGGGGGAAACTCAGGACAAGCACTTGCACCATTAATTAGTGCCTATATTTTTGATATTTTCGGTCAGCGTGGTGCAGCAATAGTCTTAGTGGTTACAACATTCGGTATTATTTTATTGAGCAAAATTGCAGGATGGTATAAGAAGCAATTGGAGCAAGAGCGTATTGCAAAGAAAAAACGAGTATTAGTGTCAACATTGCCGCCTTTAACAAAAAAACAAGTCGGGATTGCATTAGCATTATTATTTACAATTATTTTTGCACGATCATTTTATACCACAAATATTACAAGCTTTTATGTCTTTTATTTAATGGATCATTATGATGTAAGCCTTCGATTGGGACAAATATTAATTTTCACCTTTATGGCTTTTGGTGTAGTGGGGACATTTTTTGGTGGTTCCTTATCAGACCGTATTGGCAGAAAGAATGTTATTATTTTATCGGTAGTAGTGCCTATGCCATTTTGTTTGGCATTGCCATATGTGCCATTATGGGCGGCAGTGCTATTTTTAATCATTATCGGTACATTAATTATGATTAGCTTCTCTGTCACAGTTGTCTACGCGCAGGAGCTTGTACCTGCGAAAATTGGTACGATGGCAGGGCTAACAACAGGCTTTGCATTTGGCATGGGGGCAATTGGGGCAATGGTGATTGGTATTTTAATGGATCACAAAGGCATTGATTTCACAATGATGGTTGTTTCCTTATTACCATTATTACTGCTAATTGCCTTCTTCTTACCAAAGGATAAGCCCGCATCAACTGCTATCTAACAAAAACGCGCCCTCTTTTAAAAAGAGGAGCGCGCTTTATTATTGTCTTAATGGCGATAAAAATTCTGCTGGCAGTTTTTCTTGGTCAATCACATAACCCTCTGAAATGTGAACCTCATGCATTTTATCGTTGTAAGTAAATTTGAAAATACCGTTATCAAAATCCGTACCAATTTCCTTGAAAAATATACCTTCTATAGATACATACTTAGGACATGTAAAAGCTACTTTAAAATTATCCTGCTCTTTAATTAAGTAAGCACGCACACCTTTTTCATATGTTTCATTTGCATCATCATCAGTTGGGCGTTGAACAGCAACAATATGAAAATCTACAAAAGGTACTTCTTTTAACAAGACGTTTAAGAAGGAGCCTTTTGTGATTTCCTCCCAGCGGCTTTGAGCACTTTGCCCTACAATTATTTGGGATATGCCATAATTTTTTGCGACCTCTGCAATAACCTTTTGTATCGGGCGTTTTTCATTATCTTGTAAAATGAATTTTTCAACCTCAAGTTCTTCTGCTAATTCTTTCCATTTTTCAATGTAATTAGATTTCTCTGCGTCAAATGCATCAAGGGGTTGCGAATCGACTGAAAGAATATAAAGCGGACAATCTAGCATTGTGGCCATTTTGTGACCACGACGTATTAAACGTTCGCCATTGCGACCATAGTAAACACAAACTAATATACTTTCGTCTAAACGCCCTTTTACATGCTTCATAAAAAATCTACACCTCTTATCTGTTATTATTTGGTTCACTGTTGATTTTGAAAAAATTATCCTAAAACAGCTAAAATCGATGCTGTTACAGTGCATTATGCTCATTAATATTGTATACTTAAAAATGTATAAAAGTTAACGATAATATATTGGAAAACCCTTGAAAAATTAAGCTTAAATCAATAATTATAAGTTATTTAATTTATGCATTACATGCATTTAATTAAAAATGTTGCCATATGAATCACTATTATGCAGGCTGTTAATTAGATAGTCAAGTGTATTTATAATGCTGATATTACTGATTTTTATTTGTATAAATTATTTGATTTTTCACAAGTTATTTAGGCTTACACAGGGTTAGAGGTGATGAGTCTGTAACCTCTTTGCATTTTGTGTTTTTATCTATTACCATGCTATCTTTTAAGAAGGTAACAATCGTTACTTTCTTACCCCGTGCAGTTTGCAAAAAATCAAGTTCACCATCTAATATATTCCTTAGCTTGAACAAATTTCTCTAGTGTTAACACTAAATATTCCAATCACCACAAACTTTGTTAGATGATTTTAGATAGTAGGAGGTTTTTATTTGCTTACAATTCTTATCGCAATTCTTTTGCCATTTGTTGGTGCTGCACTTATCCCATTGCTTTATAGGCGACTAAGGCGTGTCACACATCTTGGCTGGTTTGTTTTATCAGTCCCATTACTTTTATTTATTTTACTTATACGCTACATTCCACAAGTTGCCAAGGGTAAAACATTTATCCATACATATGAGTGGATTCCCTCTT
Source organism: Lysinibacillus sp. FSL K6-0232 (assembly GCF_038008325.1). Taxonomy (NCBI): domain Bacteria; kingdom Bacillati; phylum Bacillota; class Bacilli; order Caryophanales; family Bacillaceae; genus Lysinibacillus; species Lysinibacillus sp. FSL K6-0232. Next base: position 212,938 of record NZ_JBBOYW010000001.1, read on the forward strand.
TTAATATAAATTTTACAACCTACCTTGATGGACTCAGTATGATTTTTGGCTTACTGATTACAGGCGTGGGTAGTTTAGTTATTTTATATTCTATTTTTTATTTATCAACGAAAGAATCACTTCATCATTTTTACTGCTATTTATTACTATTCATGGGTGCTATGCTTGGTGTCGTTTTTTCAGATAACCTAATGGTATTATACACATTTTGGGAATTAACAAGTGTGTCATCGTTCCTATTAATTGCATTTTGGCATCATCGAAAGGCATCGCGTGCAGGTGCTAAAAAAGCGATGATGATTACAGTCTTTGGTGGACTATCTATGCTTGCTGGCTTCCTTATGCTTTATGTAGCTTCCAATACATTTAGCATTCGCGACATTGTGGCAAATGTAGCGGTTATACGAGATCATGCTTTGTTTACACCAGCATTAATTTTAATTTTACTAGGGGCATTTACAAAATCTGCTCAATTCCCATTTCATATTTGGCTGCCTGATGCAATGGAGGCGCCAACGCCTGTTAGTGCCTATTTACACTCAGCAACAATGGTGAAGGCAGGAATTTATTTAGTAGCCCGTTTTTCTCCGGTGTTTGGCGGAGAGGCTATCTGGTTCTGGCTAGTAAGCATTATTGGTCTTGTAACATTATTCTGGGGCTCCTTTAATGCGGTACGTCAAACAGATTTAAAGGCTTTATTAGCCTATTCAACTGTAAGTCAGTTAGGCTTAATTATGAGTCTATTTGGTCTTGGTTCTGTTGGGCATTATTACGGCTATGCAGAAAGTTCTATTATTTATACACAAGCAAGCTTTGCAGCATTATTTCATCTTGTGAACCACTCTACATTTAAAGGTGCACTATTTATGATGGTCGGCATTGTCGATCACGAAGTAGGTACGCGTGATATTCGTCGCTTGGGCGGCTTAATGGCGATAATGCCTGTAACATTTACAATTGCAGTTATTGGTAGTTTCTCAATGGCAGGGTTACCGCCATTTAACGGTTTCTTAAGTAAGGAAATGTTTTTTGCGGCAGTATTAGCTATCAGGGATGTTGAAGCATTCTCCATTGCTGATATGGGGCTACTGTTCCCGTTAATAGCATGGGTAGCGAGCGTCTTTACGTTTGTTTACAGTATGATTTTAATAAGTCGTACATTTTTGGGAAAACTACAGCCTGAGAAATTGGATAAAAAGCTGCATGAAGCACCATTCGGTATGTTAATTTCACCACTTATTTTATGCTTATTTGTAGTCGGTATCTTTTTCTTCCCAAATGTGTTAGGTCACTATATTTTAGAGCCTGCTATGGCAAGTATTTATCCTACTTTCCCAACGGCAGGTGAGTTAGCACCACATATTCATGCTTGGCATGGCATTTTAAGTCCAGAATTATGGATGACAATCGCTGTTATTCTTATTGGTACAATTTTATTTAAGACACTAAAAAAGTGGAAGCCGTTGTATCGCATATTTTCTCAAAAATATACGTTTAATACGTATTACAACCGATTGCTTGAAATGAGCGAAAGTGGCTCAACAAAGCTAACACGTAAATATATGACAGGTAATTTAACACATTATTTCATCTATATATACGTATTCTTTGTTGCTCTTATCGCAGGCTACTTTATTTGGTCAGATGCTATGACATTTAACTTTGACAAGGACTCTGCTATTGAATCTTACGAATTAATACTTGTATTCGTAATGATTTTTGCATCTATATGGATGGTTTTTGTAAAGGGTCGTGTGACAGCGATGCTGCTAAATGGAGTATTAGGTTATTCTGTTGCCTTTTTCTTTGTAATTTTCCGTGCACCTGATTTAGCCTTAACACAATTAGTTGTTGAGTCAGTTACAACAGCATTATTCCTTCTGTGCTTTAAATATTTGCCAGATTTAATGCCTGAAGTTCCTCGCAGAAGCGTGAGATGGTCAAAAGCACTTATTTCTATTTTGGTTGGGGCAACGGTGACAATTGTTGGCTTAGCAGTAGTGCACTATGATCGCTTTGAGTCAGTAGCCACTTATTTTAATGATTCTTATGAGCTGGCTGGTGGTTCAAATATTGTTAATACAATACTTGGGGATTTTCGTGCATTTGATACGATGCTAGAGGTTGTTGTTCTTCTAATTGCTGGCTTAGGGGTTTATACATTAATAAAGCTTAAGCCGCGAAAGGAGGAAGCAGATCATGAAAATTAATGATGTGATATTACGGACGGTTACAAAGGCTGTAGTATTTATTATTCTAACGCTTGGTATATATTTGTTCTTTGCGGGACACCATGCTCCAGGTGGCGGCTTTATAGGTGGACTTGTACTAGCTTCCGGCATTGTCTTGCTTTATCTTGCCTATGATATTGAAACAGTGCATAAAGGAATGCCATTCGATTTTAAAAAGGTCGCTGCTTTAGGTGTTTTGCTTGCTACAGGAACTGCGGTAGGATCATTGTTTTTCGATGTACCTTTTTTAACACAGACATATACGTATATAAATGTACCTATATTTGGAAAGATGGGCTTTTCAACGGTAACTATTTTTGAAGCGGGTGTAGCTTTAACCGTTGTTGGTGTTGTTGTGACAATTATTTTAAGTATAAGTGAGGATGAGTAGCCAATGGAATCTTTAATACTGGTTTTAGTAGGTATATTAGTAGCTGTTGCGACGTACTTAATCCTCTCGAAACAGTTATTGCGTGTTATCTTGGGAACTGCTGTATTATCACATGCCGCCCATTTACTTATATTAACAATGGGAGGTCTTAAAAAAGGGAATGTACCTTTATTAGGGGAATCAGAAGGTCCTTATACGGATGCATTGCCACAAGCATTAATTTTAACAGCCATTGTTATTAGCTTTGCTGTTACAGCATTTGTTCTCGTTTTAGGTTATCGAGCGTACAAAACAAATGGTTCAGGGAATTTTGATGAATTGAGAGGTACGCCAGATGAGTAATATTATCGTTTTGCCATTAATCGTGCCAGTTATTACAGCTATTTTACTGGTGTTTTTAAAGGAGCATGTATTTTTACAACGTATTATTAGCCTATTAACGCTTAGCTTTATTGTTGTAATTAGTATTATTTTATTGCTGGAAGTACAAGCACAAGGTGTTATGCGTATTGACTTTAGTGGTTGGATACCACCGTTTGGTATTTCCTTTGTGGCAGATTCATTTGCAGTCTTACTGGTGTTAGTTGCCAATCTCGTTGCAGTCATTTGTTTGCTTTATGCTATTTTTACAATGGAGCTAGCCTATGAAAAAATGTATTTTTACCCACTTACATTACTAATGGTTGCCGGTGTTAATGGCTCATTTTTGACAGGGGATATTTTTAATTTATTTGTCTGCTTTGAAGTGATGCTGCTTGCCTCCTATGGGCTGATTAGCTTAGGTGGCGAGAAAATTCAACTGCGTGAGGCATTGAAATATGTCTTAATTAATATTGTAGCATCGTGGATTTTCCTAGTGGCGCTAGCATTCCTATATGGAACTGTTGGTACATTGAATATGGCTCATATTTCGCTTCGGGTGATGGAGGCAGGAGTAAATCCATTGATTACAACGGTGGCACTGATTTTTTTAATTGTCTTTAGTTTAAAAGCTGGACTCTTACTATTCTTTTGGCTACCGGGTTCCTATAGTGTACCTCCAACAGCCGTCGCAGCACTATTCGCAGCACTATTAACAAAGGTAGGGATTTATGCACTTGTACGATCCTTTACATTGCTTTTCCCGAATAATACTGAAGTCACACATACAGCACTTGGTATTATGGCAGGGGTTACAATTGTAGCAGGCTGTATTGGCGCTCTTTCAGGGCGAGATGTCAGGACCATTGCTTCCTATAATGTGCTGATTGGCGTTGGATTTATTGTTGCTGGTTTAGCGATTGGTACAGAATCAGCCTTACAGGGTGTTATCTATTATTTAATGCATGATATGGTTGCAAAGGCTATGTTGTTTTTAGCAGTTGGCATGATGATTTATGTAACTGGAGAAACTGTTATTGATAAAATGAGTGGGCTCATTCGAAATTATCCTTTCTTTGGCTGGTTATTCTTTATTGTGATGTGCTCATTAGCTGGTATACCACCATTAAGTGGCTTTTTAGGGAAAGTTTTAATTGGGCAAGGCGCAATAGAGGGCAGCAATTTTGTTCTATTAGGTCTAGGGTTTTTATCTAGTTTAATTGTTTTGTATTCGCTGTTACGAATTTTCCTATCCTCCTTTTTTGGAGAAACGATTATTAGCTTAGAGGATGAAAAGCCATTGCCAAAGCTTGTGATGCTACCGTTAACACTATTGGCGGTGTGTACAATTGGCTTAGGAATTGGCGCAGAAAGCTTAGCACCTTTTGTAACAGATGCGGCAGAAGCACTTTACACGCCCTCTATTTATATAGATGCGGTATTGGATGGAGAATTATGGCAAGGTGAGGTGAATAAATAATGGCGATGCAGTTTATATTAAATTTATTTATCGCAACACTTTGGTTGCTCTTGCAGGATGAGGTAACACCGCAGTTTTCAACATTTTTAATGGGCTTTATTGTAGGTATGGCTATCTTATATGCGATGCATCGCTTTTATGGCACTCAATTTTACTTGCGACGAGTATTTTCCATTATCAAATTACTATGGCTTTTTAATTGGGAGCTGTTTTTATCAAGCTATAGTGTACTCAAACAAATTATGACACCCAAGCTCAATATTACACCAGGTATTTTTACGTATAAAACGGTGTTAAAGGGTGATTGGGAAATTACGGCACTTGCAGTATTACTCACTTTAACACCCGGCTCTGTTGTGATGGAAGTATCTGAAGAGGGCGATGTGTTTTATATTCATGCAATGGATATTGAGGAATCTAAAGACGCTGTCATTCGCTCAATTGGAAAGTTTGAACAAGCAATCATGGAGGTGACACGCTAATGCTTAACAATATCTTGCTACTGGCTCTTGCTTTCTTTAGTATTTCCATTGCGCTGTCGTTGTATCGTGTTATTCGTGGGCCATCTATGCCTGATAGAGCAATAGCACTTGATACAATTGGTGTTAATCTGCTATCAGCTATTGCAATTGTATCGATTATTTTAAAAACAAAAGCTTATTTAGAGGCCATTCTGATTTTAGGAATATTAGCGTTTATTGGGACGATTGCTTTTAGCAAATATATTGAAAGAGGTGTGATTGTTGAACGTAAATCAAATGATTGAATGGGCAGCAGTCGTACTTATTTTAATTGGCTCAATCGTCAGTGTGATTAGTGCATTTGGTATGATCCGCCTGCCAGATGTTTATACACGCTCACATGCTGCTACAAAAAGCTCCACATTATCAGTATTAACATGTCTATTAGGTACATTTATTTACTTTTGGGTGCACGATGGCTATGTTAGTGTACGATTAATTTTAGGGATTCTTTTCGTCTTTGCCACAGCACCTGTTGCAGGACATTTAGTATGTCGTGCTGCTTATCGTTCTCGCGTTCCTTTAGCAAAGGGCTCAGGGGAGGACGAGCTAAAGCCAAAGCTATTTTCAGAAGAAAAATAAAAGGAAAGGGGCTGTGCAAAAGCTTTGTTGCACAGCCCTCTTCTATAAAATAAAAATATGTTAAACATGGTTGCTTCTATGATTGATATTGAAAAATTAATTGATAGCCAGTGCCTCTTGCCATCACAATCTTAGCTGGTTGTCCTGGAATCGCATCTAGCTTTTTTCTTAGATTACTAATATGCACTCGTAATGCCTGTGTTTGCCCAATACTATCCTCATCCCAAATACGTCGATATAGCTCAGCGGCTGGAAAGGCTTGTTGGCTATGCTGTGCTAAAAAGAATAAAATTTGAAATTCCTTTGTTGATAAAGTTAATACAGTATCGCCAATTGAAACCTTTCCTAAGTGTATATGAAAATGCAATGTATGAATAACTTTAGAAGATTCCTCCTCGACTGGCATTATAGATTTAATAGGGTAGCGTCGTTCAGATAATCGTTCAATTGTTTTTAATAATCGATCATGGTCAATTGGCTTTAAAATATAATCCGTAGCTTGTACATTAAATGCTTCTAAAGCATATTGCTCATATGCTGTAACAAAAATAATATCGATTTGATGTGAAGCATTCTCTATTTTAGATGCAAGTTGAAGGCCAGTCATTTCAGCCATTTCAATATCTAAAAACAAAATATCAGGCTTTAATATATCAATATTTGTTAAGGCGTCCTTTGGGTTCCGAAAGGTTCCGATTACCTCAATGGAGTCGCTTGCTTTTAGCATAGATTCTAATAAATGGATGGACAAAATTTCATCGTCTACAATAATTGCCTTTAGCAAAATGCTCAAATCCTTTCTATCGAAATAATTGGAAAACGAATTTCAACGGTTGTTCCTTTATTTTCAATGCTTTCAAAATGGATAGTAGCATTTTCAAATTTTTTCAATCGTTTAGAAATATTGCGAATACCAATACCTTGACTAGGGGTTGTTTCACCATGCTGAATTTGTTGTAAAAGCTCAGAAGATATGCCAATACCATTGTCTATAAGCTGAAAAATTACCATATGCTGCTCCTGCATTATCAATAATTGTAGCTTGCCACCCTCTTTTTTGAGCTTTAACCCGTGAAGCAGGGCATTTTCCACTAATGGTTGAAGCAGAAGCGGTGGAATAAGACATTGAATAGGCTTATCCATACAAATTTCCCATTCTAATTGCTCAGGATATCGGATACGATGAATATCTACATACGCATTAATAAGACTAAGCTCTTTTTCTAAAGGCACAAGGCTATTGGCATTTTCAAAGGCAAAGCTATTGCGTAAAAAAGTAGCAAAGTTTGTAATCATCGCCCGTGCCTGCTCCAAATCTAAATAGCTAAGTGATAAAATTGAATTTAATACATTGTAAACAAAATGCGGTTTAATTTGGGCTTGTAAAAAAGCAGTTTCCATAGCAATTGCTGCCCCAGCTGAATCCTTTAATAAAATAAGATTGCGTACACGTGTCTTTAGCTCCACGCTATCAAGAGGCTTATGTAAAAAATCATTCGCTCCTGATTGAAAGGCTGCAATCATATCTTCTGGACGAATCGCTGCTGTCAGCATTAAAATAGGTAGCTCTGTAGCTGTGTAGCTTTGTCTAATTTGCTGGCAAACCTCATATCCAGAAATCGTAGGCATCATAATATCTAAAATTAATAAATCAATATCAGGATGCTGTGTCAGCTGTTCAAAAACATGTTGCCCATTATCAATAGCAATAACGGAGTAGTTTTCTTGTGTCAAAATATCAATTAATACTTTTAAATTAACAGCATCATCATCTACAATAAGAATTTTTTTCTTCCCTATTTTTTCAACAATATGTGGGAATGTTAGGAAAGGTTGCTGATAGGTTTGGGTAGGCATTGCTGGCAATTCCTCCATTGTTGGCTGTGCTTTTAGGAGTTTGATTGAGAATATTGTACCTTGTCCAACAATAGAATTTACACTAATTTTCCCACTTTGCCGTTCTATGAGCTCTTTTGCAATGTGTAAACCTAGTCCAGTACCACCAACTGAATGGTTTAATTGCTGGAATGGGTTAAAAATGGTTTTTAAATTTTCAGGTGCAATGCCACAGCCAGTGTCTTGTATATCAATGACTAAAAATCCTTGTTCCTCATAGCAAGTGATATCAATTTTCCCTTCGTTTGTATACTTTACTGCATTATGAATTAAGTTATATAAAATTTGCCGAAGTCGATTTTCATCAGCTTGGACAAAGCATCCGCGCTTAATATGGTTATATATTTTTACATCTTTGCTAATCGTATAGGACAACACTTCTACAGTCATATGTGTAACCGCAAATAAATCCACAGATGTTATCCGTAATGTTAATTCATTTTCCTTTAACTTTGAAAAATCAAGTATATCGTTGACCAAATAGGAGAGGCGTTCAGCGATATTAAAAATAAGTGTTACTTTTTCCTTCTGTTCCACAGCTAGGACAGGCTTACTATTGTCATTTAACATAGACTGAGAAATCCCAATAATGCCATGCAAGGGTGTTTGAAATTCATGAGATGTTTTAGCAAGAAACTCATCTTTTAATTGGTCGACATGTATAAGTGCCTCTGTAAGCTTGCCCTTCTCTAAATAGGAATCTGCAAAACGGTGAGAAATATATAAAGAAAGCATTGTTAAGCAAATAAACGGTAGCAATGGTGGCAGAGCATTCAGTTCAAGGTTAATATTGGTGTTTAAAGTAGCAACGATAAAATAAAGTAAAATAGCTAATGAGCTTAAGGTTAAATACATTACACCAGTGGCTTTCTTATAAATAGCGTTAATTTGTACATAGAAAATATAAACAATATTTGCAAAAACATATAATGAGTTGATATTTTGCAATTGTGAATTAATTGCTGTTGGTAGCATACCTGCAAAGATAAATAGGATACCGATAATGCATAATACTTTTACAACTCGACGATTCATATATGTTAGTAATGCGCGATAGAAATATAACAATATAAAGAGACCTACAGATACACTTGACACCATTTGTATGCTTTGAAATGGTGCATAGCTCATATTAACAAAGGCTAGTAACAGCTTTTCACCATGCGTAAGCGTGTAGAGCGCACTAGCAAAACAGAATAAAGCAAAATAGAGCTGCTCAATGCCTAACCTTGAATACAGATAAGAGCCGAAAAAATAAATAAACATTGTTAAAAATCCTGCTAGTGTAATTAAGTCATAGAATAGTGCACCTTCTCGAAGCTTTGCAATACTATGTTGATCCCCTAAAAAGATGGAACTTATAATACCTCCACCTGGTGCATAATCAAAATTGGCTACATGGACAATCAATTCCAGCTCTTTTTTATCAGGCGAAAAATAAGCAGTATACGGTGTATTATGTGGGGTATAGCTATGATCCTCGGCTGGCTCTCCACTATGTCCAATCCGTTGTCCATTAATATACAAGGCGTTTGACATACGTATTGTGCTCGTTTTAATGCCTAAAATCTCCTCAGTATCATCAATTAAAACTTTAAGGCGATAAGTCCCACTTGCAAAGGAGGGTAATGGTTGTCCATCAACTGTATATTTTGTCCAAGGAGAAGGAACGTCAACAATATAGCTTTGATAGGTGTCGAAGGCTTCACCACCCACTAAATGATTTGGAATAAATGCCCAATCCCCGTCTAATTTAACAGGGGCATTATCATGAAATGTATGATGGCGTAAATCCATCACACCTTTAACTGCTTGGGGTTCATGCGAGCTAGGTTGAGTTAAGTAAAAGGTAACGCTCGCTAACAGCAGTGACCCAATAATAATCGCGAATAATAGTGATAATTTTTTCATTTTTAAAAACCCCCTTAACCTGCAACTCCCTCACTCAACATGGTTTTAGTTGGATTATACAAGATAGCCTATCTTATTAAAATAGAAGCAGGCTGAACGTTAAGAAATCTTAACGCTAAAAATGCTCATAATTCTTTTATACTTGATAAAACAATACACAGAAAAAGGAGAATAGTAGATGATAAAAAAATGGAGTAGTATCTTCATTATTGCGGTATTTATTTGGTCACAGCTAGGGCTGCTATCCCCAAAGGCTGATAGCGGTTTTCTAACGGAAACAAATCCAGATGGTTTAACTATTACTGGGTATGCGGGATTAATCCCAGACGGGGACTTAGTTATTCCACGCACTTTATGGGATGGGGGTGTTGAAAAAAGCGTAACAGCAATAAAAGAGTCCGCTTTTTCAAATAAGCAATTAACATCCTTAACATTTGAGCCAGCGTCCGAGTTAGTAGAGATAGGGGAAGGAGCTTTTGCTGGCAATGCATTAGGGAGTGTCCAAATCCCTTCTTCCGTTCAAAAGATAGGGAATGTTGCCTTTTCAGTTAGTCAACTAACCTCTTTAACATTTGAACCAGGGTCTGAGTTAGTAGAAATAGGAATTGGAGCTTTTACTGGCAATACATTAGGGAATGTTCAAATCCCCTCTTCCGTTCAAAAGATAGGCGACAATGCCTTTATGTTCAATCAACTAACGTCCTTAACGTTTGAGTCACCTTCTAATTTGGAGGAAATAGGGGCAACTGCTTTTCAACTAAATGAACTAACAACCGTTACCATTCCTTCTTCTGTTCAAAAAATAGGTAATGGTGCCTTTCAACAAAATAAACTAACATCAGTAAATTTTGAACCAGCATCTAACTTAATTGAGATAGGGCATAACGCTTTTTCGTCTATGATGCTGACTGGAGAATGGAACAATATAGTATCTATTACTATTCCCGCAAGTGTAACAAAAATAGGCGAGTCAGCATTTTTTGGGAATAAACTAACAACAATTATATTTGAAGAGGGAAGTCATCTTGAGAAAATAGAAACGAGTGCATTTGTAGGAAATGAGCTAGAGAGTATTACGTTCCCATCCAGTATAAAAATGATTGGTCATTCAGCATTTGTACTTAATAAATTAAAAACAATTGAATTTAAACAACCACTAAATCCGCCAGTAACAGTCGATGTTAGTGCATTTAATTTCCAAGATAATAACATGAGTATTCAGTGGTTTATAAATGGCAATATCCAAACTCCTTGGGATCAGCAAACTGTAACAACTGCACTAAAAATTTATTCTACACCGCAAACAACACATGAAGTAACCTTTGAAACAAATGGCGGAAGTCCGGTGAACACGGAGGTTGTAATAGCTGGAGAGCTTGTCATGAAGCCAGCAGACCCAATACAAGATGGCTATATATTTGATGGCTGGTATCGTGAGGACTTACAAACGTTATGGAACTTTGCAACAGATACAGTGACAGAGCCAATAACGCTACATGCAAAATGGGCAGCAGCAAGCCCATTTACCACTTCTAACAATAGTGATGGCACTGTAACGATTACAGGCTATAATGGCACTGTACCAACAGATTTAGTGATTCCTGCTGAAATTAATAATAAGCCCGTGACGATTATTGGGATGACTGCTTTTATGCAAAAGGGTTTAACAAGCGTCGTTATCCCAGAAGGTGTTAAAAAGATTCAAACATCTGCTTTTTCAGGGAATCAGTTAACAAATGTAGTGATTCCGTCCACAGTGGAGGAGATTGAAAGCACAGCATTTAAAGGCAATAAATTAGAGCAAGTCGAGTTTAAGGGGAACGTGAGTAGTGTAGATGGTTCAGCCTTTTCTAGCCAAGCATTCGCTACATTTACAGGTTGGTACACAGACCGCACTATGCAACCATCTGCACTATGGAATGGAACTGTACCACAGGCAATGACAATTTATTCGACAGGTATTCCTGGATATACGGTGACATTTAATACAAATGGCGGAAGCATAGTTGCGCCGAAATTTGTAACATCAGGTGAAGGCATTGCAACACCAACAGCACCGACAAGAGCAGGCTATACATTTGCAGGCTGGTACAAGGATAGTCTATTACAAACAGCTTGGAATTTTGCAACAGATAAGGTGACAGCCAATACAACGCTTTATGCGAAATGGAATGCTGTATCAACACCAAATCCACCACCATCTAATTCAGGTTCAACTTCATCTACACCTGCTCCATCTAATCAAATCACGGTGGATGTAGTGGATGCAAGTAACCCAAATGCGGTATTAGTGAAAACGGTTATTACACGTGAAAGTACTGGTGGTGTTGTAAAGGATACAGTGAACTTTACGTCTGCGAATGCAAGAGAGTCGATAGAAAAACTAGTGAATCAAGAAAATAAAAAATCACGTATTGTTATTCCAGATATGGAGCAACAAGTAAGTGAAACAACCGTGGGAATTGCAAGAGAAGCAGCACAGCTATTAACAGAGGGGCAAACAGGCTTAGGGATCGATATGGAAACAGTAAAAATGGATATCCCAGCTACCTCTCTAGCAAATTTAGCAAGCGATATTTATTTCCGTGTAGTGCCAGTCAAAGCACAGACAACACAGCAACAGCTAGAGGAGCGAGCTAAAGCAGAGGCGAGTGTCCAGCAGTTAACGAACAATGCAACCATCACATTACTTGGGCAGCCAATGACTATCGAAACCAATATGCAAAATCGTCCTGTCACGTTAACATTGCCTCTACCAAAAGATGTGACGCAGGAGCAATTAGATAATTTAGCGGTGTATATTGAGCATAGTGATGGCACAAAAGAGGTGGTACGTGGGCAAGTAGTGGATTTCAAAGAAGGGACAAAGGGAATCCAATTTGATGTCACAAAATTCTCGACGTTCTCGATTTTATACGCACCTGTGAAAAAGGAGCAGCCAACAGAGGAAGTGGAAATTGAAGATGAAATCGTGGTAGAGGAACCTATTTTTATACCATATATTAAAGGCTACCCAGACGGTACATTCCGCCCGAATACAGCCGTTACACGTGCGCAAATGGCAAGTATGTTAGCTCGTTACCTAACAGATAACGCTATTCCAGAAGCAACAGCGAGTTTTACAGATACAACAAAGCATGAGGCGAAGGATGCTATCGAATATGTACACATGCAAGGCATGATGAAGGGGTATAACAATCATTTATTTGGACCTAATGATGCCATTACACGTGCACAAATGGCGGTTATTGCTGTACGCTGGATTGACCAGCAGTGTGAGGCTGACTCTACAGATAGCCCTTACTGTAATAACAATAGACATCAAATAACGTATACAGATGTAGCCTCCCAAAATTGGGCTGCCGAGGAAATTGAGCGCATTAGTCAAATGGACATTATGACTGGCATAGGGGAAAATCAATTTGCCCCGAATGATATACTAACGCGGGCGCAAGCTGTAAAGGTGCTGAATCGTTTATTGAACCATCCAGTAACAGAGAAAGTCGAAGCCCCGCTATTTACAGATGTTACAGTTAAACATTGGGCATTCTATGAAATACAAGCAGCTGCAATAAAAAAATAACTATGTTAAATGGCATATAAGAGATATGATGGTATATCTTTTATATGCCATTTTATCATCAATAAATTTTATGCAAAAGCAATTTCTGTATATATTTTATTAATATAATTATTGTTATTTTCATATAATGAGAAAGAGTTTAAAATATCGTATAGGAAATATTTTCTTTAACATAATTGCCTGAATAAATTGATTTATTTGAAAATTACATATATAATATCCTTTTAAAACATTTGAAGTTTTACTTGATTATTGTTGCAAAAGAGTATATCTTAAATAGCAGAAAGATTTTTTATTCTTAAAAATGAATAAATATCCATTAAATGCTTTTGAGAAATATACTCGTATACACAATAAATTATTAATAAAAGGAGATACTTAGTATGAAGAACAAATTATTTATGTTGATGCTTATACTAGTTATTGGTGTGCTTGCTGCATGTGGCGCAAAGGATACTAACGAAAGCAAGTCAGGGGCAGATGTAGAGGATACAGGGGAAAAACAAGTATTAAAAGTAGGGACTTCTGCAGACTATGCACCATTTGAATATGTGGATGCAGCAAAGGGCGAAGAAATTATTGGCTTTGATATTGATTTAATTAATTTAATTGGTGAAAAAATAGGTGCTGAGATGCAGATGCAAGATATGGATTTTAACAGCTTAGTGCCAGCTTTACAGGCGGGCAAAGTTGATGTTGTAATTTCAGGTATGACACCAAATCCTGAGCGTGAAGAAGTAGTAGATTTCTCAGATAAATACAATGAAACAGAGCAAGTAATCATTGTGAAAAAGGATAGTGGCATTGAAAAAGAGGCAGATTTAGCTGGTAAAAAAATAGGTGTACAAACAGCATCTATCCAAGAAAATTTAGGGAATGAAATCGCAGCGAAAGTAGGCGCAACAGTAGAAGGACGTACACGTATTCCTGAAATTGTGCAGGATATGATGTCAAAACGTTTAGATGCAGGTATTGTTGAAGGTGGCGTTGCAAAAGGCTACTTAAAAACAAATGATGAATTAGTCGCTTTCCCTGTAGAAGAGCAGCCAGAGGACTTTAAAGCAATTGCTGTGCCGAAGGGTAGCGATTTAAAGGATAAAATTAACCAAGCATTAAAAGAGCTAGCTGAAGAGGGTAAAATTCAAGAGCTAGAGGAAAAATGGTTAGAGAAAGTTGAATAATACCAATATGCGATAGCTCTTTTGGGGCTATCGCTTGTGCTTTTCATTTCTATAACAAAGAAAGGAGGGGGCGCTGTGAATTTAGATTTTACAGCTATTGTTCCCTCTATTCCTTATATTTTAAAAGGGATAGGTGTTACACTTCAAATTGCAATCGGTGCATCAATCATCGGTTTTATTATAGGTATCTTACTCGCATTATGTAAAATTGGTAATGTCAATGTTTTACGCATGTTCGCTGATTTCTACACATCCATTTTCCGTGGTACACCACTTGTACTGCAATTATTAATTATTTACTATGCAGTGCCACAGCTATTAGATATTCAAATTGACCCTATTCCAACAGCTATTATTGCTTTTGGGTTAAACTCAGGTGCGTATATTTCAGAAATTATTCGTGCAGGGATTAATGCGGTCGATAAAGGACAAATGGAGGCGGCACAGGCTCTTGGTATTCCATATGCCAAAATGATGAAGGATATTATTATTCCACAGGCAGTGAAAAATATTTTGCCATCTTTAGTCAATGAATTTATTACATTAAATAAAGAAACAGCTGTTGTAACAGTAATTAGTGCGCTCGATATTATGCGTCGTGCTTATATCGTTGGTGGTTCAACATATCGTTATCTTGAGCCATTACTTTTCGCAGGGGTTATTTATTATTTAATGACGCTTGTTTTAACGTTCCTTGGTAAACGAATCGAGAAAGGAATGAGAAAAAGTGATTAAAATTGAGGATTTACACAAATCATACGGACAAAATGAAGTTTTAAAGGGTATTTCCACGGAAATTCAAGAAAAAGAAGTAATTGCAATTATTGGGCCATCAGGGTCAGGTAAATCAACATTTTTACGCTGCTTAAATTTATTAGAAACACCTACAAACGGCAAGGTGACCATTGCGGGAGACATTTTAACAGATAAAGGCACAAATATTATGAAAATCCGTGAAGAGGTTGGCATGGTATTTCAGCATTTTCATCTTTTCCCACATAAAACGGTGCTTGAAAATTTAACGTATGCACCGATTAATGTGAAGGGGATGGACAAAGCCTCTGCTAATAAAAAAGCAGAGGAGTTACTCATGAAGGTTGGTCTATTTGAGAAGCGTGGAGAGTATCCAAATCGTTTATCGGGTGGTCAAAAGCAGCGTGTTGCCATTGCGCGAGCACTTGCGATGGACCCAAAGGTTATGTTATTTGACGAGCCCACATCAGCACTTGACCCTGAAATGGTTAAAGAGGTATTAGCCGTTATGAAAAACCTTGCAGAAAGCGGTATGACAATGCTGATTGTGACACATGAGATGGGCTTTGCTCGTGAGGTTGCTGATCGCATTTTATTCCTTGATGGCGGCAAGCTTATTGAGGACGCCCCACCAGAGCAATTTTTCACAGCACCATCAACACAGCGTGCGAAGGATTTTTTAGAGAAGGTTTTATAAATAAAGATAATATAGTAAAACACTCTTGGCTGAAGAATTTATTTTAGTTAAAGAGTGTTTTTCATGTTGCGAGTATAAATAAATCTTAGTGCATTCATAGCTGCAAAATAAAAGGTTAAGAAAACTTAACGTAAAAAATGGAAAAAATTCATGGTGCAATAGATAGACCTATAATATAATTAAAAAAAGTTAAAAGTCACCAAAAAAATAAAACCTTTGATTTTATGAATTAGGTATTATGAATTAATCTTATATAAGTTTGTTTTAATTTATCTGAATATTCCGATTTATTAAGGAGGCTAGATAACTGCAATCTACGAAAGTTAAAAAGATTAGAGTAATAAGACAAACTATTCGATTCTTTTCTTAGTTATTACTAATCAATACATTGGAAAAATAGCTGTATTTTTATTTGTAAATCATGTTTTGAATGGAGGTGGGGAGCTTAGCTAAATGAAAGATATGGTGAAATTGCGAGTGGCATTACCTGAAGAGGAAGATACTCTTTACTCATTATATGTATCTACAAGAAAAAGTGAATTTGCCATGTTGGAATGGAATGAGCAACAAATAGAAGAACTATTACGCATGCAATATGATGCTCAAAAAGTTTCTTATCAGCAACAATTTCCCCATGCCAAATATGAAATCATTATGTATGAGGGTGCAGGCATTGGGAGATTGATAACCGAGGTACAGCAAGAAGCAATACGTCTGATAGATATTTTCGTACTTCCTGAATATAGAGGAAGGGGAATCTGTACAACGCGATTGAGAGAATTGCAATGTACAGCTGCTGAATTAAGATTACCTTTAGAATTAAAAGTGTTGATAGGAAACCCTGCACAGAGGTTGTACGAGCGATGTGGGTTTGTTGTTACAGATGAAGTGTTGCCATATTTATTAATGAGATGGGAAGTTGATAAATAAGGGCTTTTTAATTTCTCAAAATCAATTGATAGGAAAAATAATTTATAAGAATGAAAGGAGAATGGTATTAATGGATGCTTTTATAGGAACTATTTTACCTTGGCCTCTAGACTGGGCTCCCCGAGGATGGTTTTTATGTCAAGGGCAGGAATTACAAGTAATGCAGCATCAGGCGCTTTTTGCATTAATTGGCTATAGGTACGGAGGGAATAATTCAACTACGTTTAAATTACCAGATTTACGAGGTAGGGTGCCAGTAGGAACGGGGCAAGGTGAAGGATTAACGAATAGGCAGATTGCACAAAAGGGGGGCAGCGAAGAGGTGGTCTTGCAAGCTGGTCAGATACCACCACATAGTCATACGGTTACATTAAATAATACATTTAGTGCAGGAATTAGTGGTGGAAGTATTAGTAACGGAACGTGTGAAGTTACTGTGAATTTACCAAATAATGCAACCACGGTAGCAGGGAATGCGACATCTGTGCCAGGTTCAAATACATGTTTAGGTGTAGCAAGAACGACTGCTAATCAACCTATAAACATATACAGCACAAACTCACCTGATACGACACTACAGACCAATTCGGTGCAGGCAACAGGAACGGTAGCAGGAACAGTAACAGGAACAGTAAATGGGACAGTAACAGGAACAGTAAATACTGGCGTAACAGGCTCTGGTACTCCTGTTGCGAATATGCAACCTTATCTAGTTTTAAATTATATTATATGTTATCAGGGTATTTTTCCAGACAGACCATAATTAGTAAACAAATTAAAAGTTTTATAATGCTAATTATTTAATAATTTTATATTTTCATAGAAATGTGTAGTGTATCTAATGATTTGAGGTAGATATTTAGAACATTTTGGATATCCGTAGAGGAGTCTTTAACAGTAAAGTTCCTATATAGTGAGAATACGAATTTTCCAAGTGTTTATATCTTGATTTGTATAAACAATCCTTACAATCAAGGAGCTAAATTTATTTTGAGGAGAGGATTGGATGAAAAATAAAAAGTGGTTGAAAATTATTTCCGTATTTGTAGTTGGGTTATTGCTTTTTAATTTAATTTCTTTTGGTGGATTTGCAGATATAGAAGTAAGTGCAAGTTCGGATACGAATGTTGCGAAAAGCAAGCAATATTCGGCTTCAAGTGTAGAGGGAGGTTGGGCAACAGCCGATATGGCTTTTGATGAAGATGAACTTACTTATTGGGGGTCTAATCTAAGTGAGGGAGAAATTACTGAGAGTAATCCCGCTTGGCTGATGGTGAATCTTGGTACACCACATACGATAAACCGTTGGGTTGTGGTGGGTGCAGCATTCAAGGACACAGCAATGGAATCGTATACCGTAAAAAATATTAAGTTAGAAGGTAGTAATGATGGTGTGAATTTTACCCAAATCGATTTTTCTGATAATAATATAGAAATTGATTCTAGTGGATATACAACAACAATTGATAAAACATTTTCTTCTTCAGTAACATATCAATATTTTCGAGTGAAAGTTACAGAAACTTTTTCGAGTATGCCAGGAGAAATCTTAACGGCTATGATTTATGAATTTGAATTATGGGGGTATCCAGTTGCTGGAACAGTAGATGCGGAGACGCCAGCAATCGGAACGCAGCCAGTAGGAGCGACTGTGAACCAAGGAGCTACTAGTCCAACATTAAGTGTAGGGGCAAGTGTAGGTGATGGGGGCACATTAAGCTACCAATGGTACAGCAATACGACGAATAGTCCGAGTGGAGGAACCTTGATAAGCGGAGCCACAAATGCGACCTATGCAGCCCCGACCTCTACAGTAGGCACGATGTATTACTATGTAGTAGTAACGAACACAAATAATGGAGTAAGTGGTAATCAAACCGCACCAGTTACAAGTAATGTAGTAGGGGTAATCGTGAATGCGTTAGTAGATGCGGAGACGCCAGCAATCGGAACGCAGCCAGTAGGAGCGACTGTGAACCAAGGAGCTACCAATCCAACATTAAGTGTAGGGGCAAGTGTAGGTGATGGGGGCACATTAAGCTACCAATGGTACAGCAATACGACGAATAGCCCGAGTGGAGGAACCTTGATAAGTGGAGCCACAAATGCGACCTATGCAGCCCCCACTTCTACAGTAGGCACGGTGTATTACTACGTAGTAGTGACAAACACAAATGGTGGAGTAAGTGGGAGCCAAACGGTAATATCCACAAGTAATGTAGTTTCTGTAATAGTAAATTCAGCACAAACTATTACTATCACTATCACCTATAACGGCAATGCAAACACAGGAGGCACAGCTCCAACAGACAGTGAAACGTATGAGCAAGGAGAAGCAGTAACCGTTCTGGGTAATACAGGAAATCTGATAAAAGCGGGTTACACGTTTGCAGGCTGGAATACGCAAGCAGATGGAAATGGAATAGATTATGCATCAGGTTCAACTTTCCTAATGGGAAATGGAAGTATCATATTATATGCAAAGTGGAATCCTGTAGCTGTAACATATACAGTGACGTTTGATGTCGCTGGAGGAAGCACAGTATCAAATCAAACGGTAGCCCATGGAGGAAAAGCGAGTATACCAACGCCAGCGCCAACAAAAGTAGGCTATATATTTGAAGGCTGGTATACAAGTAGTGCTTACACAACACCATATAATTTCCAAAATGTAATCACAGCGAACACCGTGATTTATGCTAAATGGGTTAGTAATCAGACAGGTGGTAGCAATACTGATTCGTCTCCGACCCCTGAATCAGGTTCAACAACATCTCCATCCAATATAGAAGAAATTGTGGTGGATGTAGAGTCTGGTGACGGTGACCTAGTTTCTAAAACAACGATCAAACGAACAAAAAATGTAGATAATACGATGAAGGATGAAGTGACATTAACACTAGAGAGTGCAGCAGAGACGATTAAGAAATTAAAGGAACAAGGAAATGATAAGGCACGGATTATCATTCCAGACCAACAGGATCAAGTAAATCAAGTCCATGTGTCTATACCGAATAATGTAGTGACACTTCTTCAAGAGGGTGCAATTCATCTGGAAATTGTCACAGATAACGTTAGAATTGATGTGCCTAAAACTTCATTGGAAATGTTTAATGATGATCTCTATTTCCGACTTGTTCCTATAAAAGGGCAGGATGAACAACAGGAGATTAAAGAACAAGTGAGCAAGGAAAATATTGTGCAGCAGTTGGTAGGAAGTGCGGTTGTGGAGTTGCTTGGTCGTCCAATGACAATTGAAACGAATATGCAAAGCCGTCCTGTTACCCTAACACTGCCTTTGCCTAAGGATATAACACAGGAACAGCTTGATCATTTGGCTATCTACATTGAGCATAGTGATGGTACAAAAGAGGTTGTACGTGGAACGGTTGTAGAATTTCAAAAAGGAATAACAGGCTTACAGTTTGAAGTAAATAAATTCTCAACTTTCTCAATTCTCTACTTACCAGAAAAGGAAGAAATAAAGGAGCCACCTACTGACGCTATTAGCCATACACCATATATCCAAGGCTATCCAGATGGTACTTTCCGTCCGAATACCCCTGTTACACGCGCACAAATGGCAAGTATGTTTGCACGTTATTTAACTAACAATAATATACCTGAAACAAATGCAACATTTACAGACACGGCGCACCATCATGCTAAAGATGCAATAGAATTCGCAACAGCAGCAGGTCTATTTAAAGGAATGACTGCAACAGAATTTGATCCAAATGGCTCTATAACAAGAGCGCAAATAGCAACAATAGCTGCCCGTTGGATAGAGCAGCATTGTGTAGATAGTCCAAATGCAGATTTTTGTCAGCCAGCTGTAGAAAGTACAGTATTCAAAGATGTTAGTATCGAGCATTGGGCTGTTAAAGCAATTGATACGGTTAATGCATCAGGGATTATGATAGGTGTTACAGCAGATATATTTAAGCCAGATGACTTCTTAACACGTGCACAGGCAGTGAAGGTACTAAATCGACTGTTTGAGCGTCAAGTTCTGACAGAAGCCCAAACACCATTATTTACAGATGTAACTAGTGATTATTGGGCGTTTTATGAAATTCAAGAAGCGGCAAAAAAATAGACTGAGGATAGTAGGGCACGACGATAACCTAACAAATCGTCGTGCTTTTTATTTATAGTTCAAAGAGAAATTGATACCCAAAGCCTCTCACTGTTGCAGCTTTAGTTCTATGGTTAGTAGTAGATTCCGCTTTTTATAAATTTCCAATATAAACCTTTAGTGCCTGTGTGTCCCATACTTTCCTCTGCCTAAATAAGCTTATACAGTTTAGGGGATATCACTCTAATTGAATTATTTATCCTATTAATTTAGTGGATTCGGATACATCTCTAACATTCAGCAATAACTTTTACACCTTGTTCTCTCAATCATGGGGTGTTTTAACTTAAAATGATGAATGTATACATAAGTAGATCATTCTACCAATGGTATATTATAGGGGAATTTAACTAAAATTAATGATAGGGGCTATGTGCATTTTATGCATTTAAAGTGTATATACTGACAATCACACTGTTTTTTGCTTATAATAGGGGAGTCGGATTTGATTCTGAAAAGTAGCTACAAAGTGAGCGATTGCGATTGAAAAAATTATTATATATTGTATTTTTTATTGTTTTTATAGTCATTTTTTTGTACGTAAACAATCACTGGCTAGTCGTAAGTAAGCATGTATTCGAGTCAGAAAAAGTGCCTGCTAGCTTTGATGGGCTACGCATTGTACAGGTGTCGGATTTACATGATGCCCTCTTTGGTGACAATCAGCAGAAACTGATTGCTAAGGTTCAGGCTACAAATCCTGACTATATTTTTATCACAGGAGATGTGATAGATAGCAATCGCTACGATTTACAGCAAAGTTTACAGGCAGTAAAAGGACTAGTGGAAATAGCGGATGTTTATTATGTACTAGGCAACCATGAAGTAGCGACAAATAAGGTGAGTGAAATTTATGAGACGCTATCATCGTTAGGGGTACATATAATGCCCAACGAATCGACCGTATTAGAACGCAACGGGGAGCGTTTGGCGATTGTTGGCATTGAAGATCCGTTAATGGGAACATCAACAGAAGAGATGCTGGAGATAGCTACCACATATTTACCAGATGATATGTTAAAGCTATTGTTAGCGCATCGGCCTGAAATGTTTCGTACGTATGTAAATAATGGCATAGATTTAGTGTTTTCTGGACATGCGCATGGTGGGCAAGTCCGTATTCCAGGGCTTGGTGGACTTGTTGCCCCAGGGCAGGGGCTATTTCCAAAATATACGGCTGGCGTCTATGAAGAAGGTAGGACAAAGATGGTTGTTAGTCGCGGGTTAGGGAATAGCTCAGTGCCTTATCGCATTTTTAATTTACCAGAAATTATTGTAATGGATTTAAAGAAAAAGTAAGCACCGCGTAAAATCTACGCAGTGCTCAGACTGTAGACAAAAGCCATCGAGAGGTTCACTCTCGATGGCTTTTGTCATTTTTCTTCCTATTTCTTTTATAGATTTGGTTATATACAACCAAATCTAGCATACTCTTCGAGCATAGTTGCTCTCTTAAGCTACTTGCCACGTCCAAGTAGCCAGTTTCTTTAAATTAATGGCAGCAAAAGTAAGCATCGCCTGCATGGACAATTTTTTCAGACCTCTTAAGGTTGTCCATCGCATACCATGCTTTTCTTTTGCATCGGCAAAGACACGCTCAATCGTTTCTTTGCGCTTTGCATAAATTTGTTTGATGTCATAGGAATGGCGTAAATGTTCAGCTTCCTCCACATATGACTCCCAGATATGGCGTTGAATGAGTTTTTGATGATGCTTACTTTCTGTACATTGGGAAAGGTTTGGACACTTCGCACAAATCAAAGGATTCGATTTATATTGCCGATATCCTCCTTTCGTCGTTGTTGCATACTTCAATATCTGCCCTTGTGGGCAAAGATAACAATTATAATGCTCGTCATATATATACTCATGCTTTCGGAAGAATCCATCTTTCGTTTTAGGTCGTGTATACGGAAGAACAGGCAACATTTGATTCTCTAATAAAAAGTTCGTAATCGCTGGTGTTTTATAGGCTGCATCTGCCGCAACAGCGATTGGTTTTTGAACGTTTTGAATGACTCTTTCAACAAGTGGCTGCAATACATGGCTATCGTGCACATTTCCCGGAGTCACAATGGCACCTAAGACAAAGCCCTTTTCATCTGTCGCTGCATGAAAGGAATACGCAAACTGCTTCGTACGTTCATCCTTCACGTAATACCCACTTTCAGGATCTGTCGTGCTTTCCTTTATTTCTTTCCATTCTTCCTTTTCAAACTTCTCCGGGGGAAAGGGCTTTTTTCCGTGTTCTTCACGATCCATATTTAACTCTAATTGAAGTTTTTCTTCATAAGCCCGTGTTTCTTTTCGTACAACCTTTTTATCATACTTCCGTTTATTCGCACTCGCTTTCACATGCGTAGAATCGATAAATAAATGGTCTGCATGGAGGAGTCCTTGATGCATAATCTCTTTTAATATACGATAGAATATCTGCTCAAATATATCAGTGTCTTGAAAGCGACGGACATAATTTTTACCGAAGGTAGAGAAATGCGGGACTTCTGTATGGAAGCCAAATCCTAAAAACCAACGATACGCCATATTCGTTTCAATTTCTTTGATGGTTTGACGCATGGACCGTATACCAAAAACGTACTGAATAAACGTCATTTTAAAGAGAACAACAGGATCAATACTAGGGCGTCCTTTAGCAGAGTAGAGATTTTCTACTAAAGGATAGATAAATGAAAAATCAATAGCCGCCTCTAGTTTTCGCACTAAATGATCTTGGGGAACTAATTGATCAATCGTTAGCATTTCTAATTGTTCACGTTCATTGATTTGATTTTTTGTCATCATGGTTGATCACCTCGAAAGTGTACTTTTTATCAATAGATGAATAAGGAATTCTTTATGTAGAAGTTGATTGGAACGAAGGGTGGCGACTCCTGCGGGAAAAGCGGGAAAGTCGAGATCCTGGACTGAGCGAAGCGAGGGAAGCAGCTCGACCCCGCCCGCGGAAAGCGTCCGCCCGTAGTGGAAATCAACGGCTTTACTTTATTTTATTGTAAAAGAAAAAAGACTGTAGGCAAACTCAAAATTCATTGAGTTTGTCTACAGTCTGAGCACCGCGTAAAATCTACGCAGTGCTTACTTTTTCTTTACGCTCAGTTCGCTTCACAAGATAGATACTTATTTCATATAAAAGAATCATCGGTATTAAGACAAGTAGTTGACTGATAAAATCAGGTGGTGTAATAAGGGCAGAGCCTACTCCCATTGCAATATAAGACCAGCCCCGTATTTTTTTCATCGATTCAGCAGTGAGTGCACCAATTGCAGATAAAAATAGGGCAACAATCGGTAGCTCAAACAGTAAGCCGAGCGGCACGGTAGTCATTATTAAAAAATGCATATATTCACTGGCAGATACCATCACATTAAAATTAGCTGCTCCAATGCTTACTAAAAAGGAATAACTCAGCGGATTGACGATGAAGTAGCCGAAAAGAATTCCTCCCAAAAAAAGCACGAGCATAATCGGCGCATAGAAGCCTAAAAACCGACTTTCTTCTTCCTTTAAGCCGGGCTTTACAAAGCTCCATAAAAAATGTACAAGAAATGGCAGTGCAAGCCCAAATGCTAAAGTAGTAGAAATGGTCATATAAAACTTTACAACCTCCAGCGGACCTAAAATTACAAGCGAATGACCTCGTGTAATAAAAGGAAACCAAACATTAATGGTTGAAAAAACTACAATAAAAAATAATATAAATACGGTAAGCCCTTTGATAATTTGCTTGCGTAGCTCTGAAAGGTGCTCCAATAAGGAGTTTACAGGAAGCAGGGGCTCCTCTGCTTCCTGTTCCATCATCTCCGTTGGCACTTCCACAAATTCAGCCTCCTGCTTATCAAGAGGGCTTAAATATTTTCT
The DNA here is from genome assembly GCF_038008325.1 of Lysinibacillus sp. FSL K6-0232. NCBI lineage: Bacteria > Bacillati > Bacillota > Bacilli > Caryophanales > Bacillaceae > Lysinibacillus > Lysinibacillus sp. FSL K6-0232. The sequence goes on from NZ_JBBOYW010000001.1 coordinate 237,469, forward strand.
GTGTCCATCTTCGTATGGGTCCATCGGCAAACCTCCTACGAAGCATCCGATTTTTTGTCAATCTTTTTCACCGAATCATCGTCCTCGTCATCCATAAGCCCTTTAGTAGACTTTTTAAATTCTGCAAAGGTTTTGCCAACTGCGCCACCGATTTCCGGTAATTTTTTAGGACCAAAAACAATTAAAACAATTACCAAAATAATGATTAATCCAGGTACACCAATTGCTCCAAGGCCTCCCATATGTCTTGCCTCCTTTTAAAAATTTTTATACTAAGGAACCGCCTGATTGACTATATTTAATAATGCCCTCTGCACAACGATAAGCGAGTGCACCTAAAGTACCTGTTGGATTGTACCCGCTATTATGCGCAAAGTTTCCAGCACTTACTGCAAAAAGATTATCAACATCCCAATGCTGTAGATAGTTATTTACAACACCCTCTTCTGGGGTTAAGCTCATCACAGTGCCCCCTGTATTATGGGTTGTTTGGTAAGGTACAATGTTGTAATCCGTAATCTCAGCATTTGGTACAACTGTTTTTGCACCCATTTCCTTCATAATCTCTGCCGCTCGTGCAGAAATATATTTATGAAGTGCGCGATCTTGGGCTGTAAAGTTATATGTGAGCTGCACCAATGGCAAGCCGTAAGCGTCTTTATAAACAGGGTCTAGTGATAAATAGTTCTCCTTATGAGGCATACATGCACCTTGCGCACCAATCCCGAATGAACGTGTATAGTAATAAATCGATTGCTTTTTAAATTCTGGTCCCCAAGTAGGTGTATCTGGAGGTGTTGGATTTGAGCCGATTGGTCGAGTACCCGTTTGTGTTAACGCAATATTTCCTCCATGAATAAAATCTAATTCACTATGGTCAAAATTATCGCCATTATAATCATCTATACACATACCTAAAGAGCCAGCGCCCATAAATGTATTGTATTGCTCATCGAAGAATCCAGCAGCACCAGGCAAGATTTGATAGCAATAATTTTTGCCAAGTGTGCCTTTACCAGTAGTAGGATCATATCTTTCACCGATATTCGAAACCATTAACAACTTAGCATTGTTAAAGACATAGCTCGTCAACACCACAACATTAGCAGGTTGAATAAATTCCTCACCTGATACGGTATCAATATATCGAACACCAGTCACCTTATTACCTTGCTTTAAAATTTCTACAACATTGGAATTAAAACGTAAATCAAAATTACCTGTCTTTAATGCAGTAGGGACAACCGTAATTTCTGCAGAAGATTTTGCACCATATTCACAGCCAAAACGCTCACAGAACCCACAATATTGACAAGCATTAATCGTTTCACCATCAGGATTTTTATAAACCTCTGATACATTGGCAGATGGAACCATATATGGCGTAAGCTTTAAGTTTTTAGCAGCCTTCTCAAACTGTGCAAGCATTGGCGTTTTTTTCATTGGCGGTGTTGGATATGGATTTGATCGCTTGCCAGCAAATGAATTTTTATCATCGCCTGAAATACCAGCCGTTTTCTCGAACTTATCAAAATAAGGTTCAAGTTGATCGTATGTTAGCCCCCAGTCTTGAAGGAGATAATCTGGTCCAAGCTTATTTGGCCCATAGCGTTTCTCTGTTAATGTTTTAATTTGAAAATCATAGGGCAAAAAGCGGTAAGTCATCCCATTCCAGTGTGTTCCTGAGCCACCTAGACCTTCACCGAGTAAGAAGGAACCTAGCTGACGCATTGGCAATGCCTTCATATTGCGGTCATTACGAAAGCTGACCGTTTCCTTGGATAGATTTTGCATTAAATCATAGCGAATCGCATAGCGGTATTCATCATGAACATTTAAATAATCCTCAGTGCCACGCTTTTGCCCTCGCTCTAAGCCAACAACCTTTAGACCTGCTTTGGCACATTCAGCAGCAATAATACCGCCTGTCCAGCCTACACCAACTGTTACAACATCTACACTTGGTAATGTTTTAGCCATATTCTAACCTCCTTAGTGATTGCCTAATGAATTAGGCTCAATTTTTTGAAATTTTGGATCCTCAATTTGTGTAATATAAGCCATTTGATGGCCAGGAAATTCCTTCATACGCCAGCCATCCATATTGCGATTGCCACCATACATAGGGTCAGCATATGCACCTTCTAAAGTAGCTGCACGTAATAACACAAAGAAAAATGCAGATGTTACGCCAACCATTTCTACCTCTCCCTTTTGAAAGGCTGTTAAAATTTCATCCATTTGTTTGCCCTCTAAATCATTAAAGCTTTTTTGATAACGCTTTTGAGCTTCATCCTCCATTTTTTGAATGCCCTGTCTAAAAATTTCTGCTCGTGTTAAGCGACTTTGATAGCCTTGTGTAGGGGCCCCCACATCAAAGGGACCTTGCATATACTCTTTAGAGTTACTGCCATACTGTCCTGCTAGCTGATGATCAATAAAGTAGGGAACATCCAACCCAATAGCACCCGGCCCTAAATCATCCTCTGGAAAAATGCGTTCTGTCGCATTGGATAAGATGCTAAAATCTCGTTCATTTCTAAAAAACATCTTAGCCTTTGGAGAGCCGGTAGCTTCATTTGTTGTACCATGTTCACCATGCTCTAAAGTAGAAGTTCCTTTACCATTGATGTTATAGCCTACTAGCCCACCTATTAATCCACCACCGACTAATGTACCAGCGGCAATACCTGTTGTTTTTAAAAAATCTCGACGCGAAACATTATTGTTATCTGTACTCATAGAAATTCTCCCCTCAAAATAGTTGAAGTTACTTCTATCTTTCATCATCAGCAAAAAATGCGAATTATAATCAATTTTTGTTGGAAAAGTATTCATTTCAGTGGAAAGTTTGTGATTTTATGTAGAAAAAAGAGGAAATAACGTAAAGCTACAGCCTATGAAAGGGGGAACCTGAAAAAGAAGCTGCTTTAGTGAGCAGCTTCTTTCTAGTGTAAATTAAGCATTTTGCATAGCTTCTAATAATTGTTCTTTAGTCATTGTACAGTCACCGCCACCTTGTATCATCTGGTCGTTTCCACCGCCTTTACCATTGATAAGTGGTAGTATCTTTTCAGCAATAACCTTCATGCTTTGTGTTACATTTTTACCTTTAGCTGCTACAAATTGTAGCTTGCTGTCATTTTGTGAAACGAGCAGGACGGTGCTATCTGCTTGCTGAGTTACAATCGTACGGGCAATTTTTTGCAGCTCCTGCATTGTCCGCTGATGAAAGGCAGCCGCTACAACAGTAGTATTTTGTTCAATAAGTGCTTGTGCTTCGTATTGTAGCAGCGATTCTTTAGCTGTTGCCAGCGCTTTTTCGGTATGCTTTTGGGCAGTCAGTATTTTAGTTAGCGCTGTTGCCGCTTCAATTTCAGGCACGCTTAATTGGCGTGCAACATCAGCTAATACTTTTTTTCGCATAGCAAGCTCATGTAAAACGCGCTGTCCACATACAAAGGAAATACGGACATTGCCTTTCATTTTTTCAGTGCCAAGAATTTTAAGAGCACTAACCTGTCCTGTAGAAGTTGGATGGGTTCCTCCACAGCCGTTGTAATCAAAATCAGGGATAATCACCAATCGAATATCTCCTAATACAGCTACTTCCTTTCGAAGCTGATAGGTGGTAAGTTCCTTTTCTGTCACCCATACTGTTTCAATTGGACGATTTTCTAAAATAATAGCGTTTGCTCTTGCTTCAGCTTCTGCCAATTGCTGCTCTGTCACCGCATCTATTGCAATATCAATAGTGACATGCTCACTTCCTAGATGAAAGGCGACCGTTTGTGCGCTGAATAGCTCAACAAAGGCAGCCGTTAAAATATGCTGTCCTGCATGCTGCTGCATATGGTCAAAGCGTCTTGTCCAATCTAACTTTCCATGTACAACACCATCTAAAGCAGTTAGCTTACCTTGCATATAATGACGAATTTCATCGTCTATTTTTTCAACATCTATTACTGGTACATTGTTTAAAGTGCCTGTATCATGTGGCTGACCTCCTCCAGTAGGATAGAATGCTGTATTTGATAATACAACATAATAACGATTAGCCTCATCTATTCCTGTACGAACAATGCTCGCATCAAATTCACGTAGCATCACATCTTGGTAATATAGTAGCTCCTTCAAGAAAAAGCCCCCTTTATATTAAATAACTGCCGTTTTATTGTTGCATAATTATTTGCAGGTGTATATGGCTTTTCTAGTTGACCCATGCTGAAATTGATTTAATATAAAAAGGAACAGCTAAAGATAAAGGAGTTAGTAGAATGGAGATTACACAATTTTCAATGGAAGAAATTTTAGACCCAACAAATATTATTGAAGGTAAACGTTTTGAATTTATTTTGGATGTAGAAGTTGACGAGGAAGATGAGCTTTACCATGAGGCAGGCATAGAGGTTCGTGTGCTAATTGCTGAAAAGGATGCGGAGCCATTTATTTTAAATTACTTTGTGATGGAAAAGGCAGAGGGTGAATATTTAGATTTAGCACTAGAGGATGATGAACTAGAAGAAATTTTAGCATTCTGTAAAGAGGAAATAGCTAAAGCATAAAGAGCAGGGCGTGTCTTCAAGTTATATGGGGATACGCTCTTTTTGTTGGAATTAAGGATTATGTAAGCTTGACGAAATATTTATGTAGTGTTGGAGCATTAAACTAAGTTTTAGCATTTATAAAAATGGGGAATTTATATAAAGAGGTGTTAAAATGTTCACGTACACACAATCTATTTTTACGGCATTTTTTATAACGATTATTTTATCATTTATTCTTTTTGTACCATGGCTTATTTATACGTATCGCAAATATGGCTATTTATCTGTATCGAAAACCATTATTATGTTTTCCTTTATTTTTTATTTTTTATCCGCGCTTTGCTTAGTATTATTACCATTCCCATCTACAAGAGATACTTGCTCACTCCAGTCAGCAGATACGGTTCATGCAAACTTACGACCTTTTCAATTTATTGATGATATTTTAAAGGATAGTGGAGTGGTGATAACAAATCCATCCACATGGCTTGCCCTTACAAAACAGCAAGCCTTTTTCCAAGCTTTTTTTAATTTCTTACTATTGATGCCATTTGGCGTTTATTTACGGTATTTTCTACAGGAAAGAAAATACTGGAAGCGAGCCTTGCTATTAAGCTTTTTGTTAACATTGTTTTATGAGGTAACACAGGGAACAGGTATTTATGGCATTTTTAATTGTGCGTACCGTATTTTTGATGTTGATGATTTATTCTTAAACAGTGTAGGCGCACTAATAGGCTTCTTGCTAGCCCCTATTGTCTGGGCACTATTCCCTTCACATCAGGATGTGGAGGCAAAGGCTGCCGAAATAGAAAAAAATAATGTTGTGAAGCCACTTTCTATTTTGCTGGCATTGGTGATTGATTTATTGCTAGCACATATTATCTGGCTGATTATTGGAGCATTTACAGGGTATAGTGGTATATTCGAATTGCTAGTGAAAATTATTTTATACATGCTGTTCTTTGGATGTGTGCCAAGTGTGATGAATGGTGCTACATTAGGTATGAAGTTTATGCGTTTTACCATGGTCAATAAAAATGGTAAAAGTGTAAGACGACAATCATGGCGTCGCTGTATAGCTATTATTGCCACGACATGTTTAGTAGAGGCAATTACAACGATTGGCAGTATTCAATTAAATATGGATTCGCCATTCTATATTTTACAAATTGCTTTTTCTCTATTAGCGTTTTTGGCAAAGCTGACTCTGACAATTATTATCATAATTCATGTTATACGTGTGATTGTCAGTGGAGGAAAGCGTCGTTTCTACGTGGATCAATATGCAGATTTAATCGCAACAAGGAAAAAATAAGGGGGTTTGTAGCATGAAATACGTCATCATTGGAGGAGATGCTGCAGGGATGTCTGCGGCAATGGAAATCTATCGTAATGTACCAGAAGCAGCTATAACGACTTTAGAACGTGGCTTTATTTATTCGTATGGGCAATGTGGGTTGCCCTATGTGGTGGATGGACGTATTTCATCAACCAAACGCCTAATTGCTAGAGATGTCGAAACTTTTCGTGATAAGTACGGCATTGATGCGCGAGTTGGCTATGAGGTAGAGCATGTAGATAGTGATAAGCAGCTTGTTACAGGTACTAAGGCAACAGGAGAATCCTTTGAAATCCCTTACGATAAGCTCCTAATTGCAACAGGGGCAGACCCAGTAATACCTATTAAAAGGGGAATAGATTTAGAGGGTATTCATACAGTGAAAACAATTCCTCAGCTTGAGGATTTGCTGGCGGATTTAACGCCTACTATTGAGCAGGTAACCATTATAGGTGGTGGCTATATTGGGTTGGAAATGGCAGAAACCATTCATGCTTGTGGAAAAAAGGTAAGACTTATTCAACGAGGAAGCCATGTGGCAAGAATTTTGGATGAGGAGCTTGCACAGCATGTGCATGAGGAAGCAAAAAAGCATGATGTAGAGCTGCTTGTTAATACAAGTGTCGAAGCCTTTGAAGGTGGTCAACGAGTTGAACGTGTTATTACAGATAACGGTGTATTTAGCACAGATTTAGTAATTGTTGCGTCAGGTATTCGTCCAAATACAAAGTTTTTACAGGATACAGATATAGCACTTGCTAAAAATGGCGCTATTATTGTTAATCGTCATTTAGAAACATCCATTGAAAATATTTATGCAGCAGGCGATTGTGCTACACATTTTAATATTGTAAAAGAACGTTTAGACTATGTGCCTTTGGGAACAACCGCTAATAAGCAAGGTCGTCTAGCAGGCTTGAATATGTCTGGCAAATTTGCGCCATTTAGAGGAATTGCTGGCACATCTATTTTAAAGTTTTTTAATTTAACAATTGCTACAACAGGTATAAATGAACGCAAGGCAAAAGAGCTTGGCTTTGATTACGAAGCACATAAATTATCAGCACGTCATATTGCAGGTTATTATCCAGGCGCACAGCGTATCTATATGAAAGTTATTGTACGCAAGCGCGATCAGCTACTATTAGGGGCGCAAATTGTTGGACCAGCAGGTGTTGATAAACGTATCGATGTTTTTGCTACTGCCTTATATAGTAAAATGACATTACCTGATTTATTGGACTTAGATTTAGCCTATGCACCGCCATTCAATGGTGTATGGGACCCATTACAGCAACTAGCAAGACTAAATGGACGTAATTAAGGAGGTAACAATGAGCATTTACGATATACAAGTAACGTTAGAGGATGGTACGGTTTACAGCTTAGAGCGTTATAAAGGACAAGCCATGCTAATTGTAAATACAGCTTCTAAATGTGGCTTTACACCGCAATTTAAGGAGTTGGAGGAGCTTTACAAGCAATATCAGGAGCAAGGTCTTGTTGTGCTAGGATTTCCATCCAATCAGTTTAAACAGGAGCTAGCAACTGCTGAGGAGGCGGCAACACAATGTCGAAGAACATATGGTGTTACATTTCCAATGCATGATATTGTTGATGTAAACGGCAAGGAGGCACATCCTCTTTTTGACTATCTTACAGCACATTCTAAAGGCTTTTTAGGCAATAGCATTAAATGGAACTTTACAAAATTTCTTGTGAATTGTGATGGTGAGGTAGTTGGACGCTACGCATCAAAGGATAAACCGAGTAGCTTTGAGGATGATATTAAACAAGTTTTAGCATAATAAATTAGAAGGATTCATGCACAGTTTTGTGTATGAGTCTTTTTTTGGTTAACAAATCTTAAAAGTTGGTCCATAAAATGCGAAGTTTGGTCAATAACAGATGATTTAAGGTTAATGTAAGCTTGTGACAAATTTGCTGTAAGTTTGGGCTCGTATACTAAAGTCAGAAAGAAGAGGTGAGCGTATATGAAGCCATTATTAAAGGTACAAAACGTTGAAAAAACTTACGGAAAATTTACTGCGCTATCAAATATCTCATTTGAAGTAGCAAAAGGAGAGTTCGTTGGTGTAATGGGTCCTTCTGGGGCTGGGAAATCTACGCTTCTCAATGTATTAGCTACAATTGATACGCCAACAACAGGTGAGATTATTATTGATCAGACAAACCTAGCACAGATGAAGGATGCACAATTAGCAGATTTCCGACGTGATAATTTAGGATTTATTTTTCAGGACTACAATCTGCTTGATTCATTAACAGTACGAGAAAATATTGTGTTACCACTAGCCATTGCAAAGATGCCAACAAAGGATATTAACGCAAGGGTGGAGCAAATTGCTTCATTATTTGGCATTAGTGACTTACTTGATAAATACCCCTACCAAATTTCAGGGGGACAAAAGCAGCGGACAGCCTCATCACGAGCGCTTGTTACGGAGCCAAAATTAATTTTTGCTGATGAACCTACTGGTGCGCTTGATTCGAAATCGGCAACAGATTTACTAGAAAGCTTAAGTGATTTAAACAGCTCCCAGAGAGCAACCATTATGATGGTTACCCATGATGCTTTCGCGGCTAGCTTCTGTCAGCGCATACTATTTATTCAGGATGGAGAGCTTTCGAAGGAAATTCATCGTGGCACTTTAACAAGAAAGCAATTTTTCCAGGAAATCTTACAGGTGCTAGCTAGCATCGGAGGTGGAGTAAATGACGTTATTTAGTTTAGCGCGTAAAAATATTCAGCGTAATTTATCGAATTACTTTTTATATATTGCCTCAATGGTATTTAGCATCGTTATTTACTTTACATTTGTCACACTAAAATATAACGATGACCTTGCAGCGTTAAAGCAATCCTCACAGCAAATTAAAGGATTGATGGGCGCTTCATCCATTGTGCTCTTATTCTTTATTGTCATTTTTATGGCTTATTCAAATTCATTTTTTATGAAAAAGCGAAAAAAGGAAGTAGCGCTATATTCTTTACTAGGCGTGCGCAAGCAGAAAATTGGCTTAATGCTCTTTTTTGAGAATTTAGTAATTGGGCTTGTTTCTTTAGTATTTGGTATTGTTTTAGGTTTCTTTTTATCGCAAGGCTTATTAATGATTTTAGTGCGCTTAATGGGCTATGAAATTGTTGGAAGTCTAACATTTTCAATGGATGCCCTTATGAATACAGCAAGTATTTTCGCACTGCTTTTTTTATTAACATCGTTACAAGGATATCGTGTTATTTATCAATTTAAGCTTATTGATTTATTTCATGCAGAAAAGCAAGGGGAGCAAATCCCTCGTGCATCTTTGATAGCTGCACTTCTGGGAGCGGCGCTTATAGCATTTGCCTACTATACATCTGCCTCTGATATCTTTTCAAGTGGAATTTGGAAATTTTTCACCTTCCTAGGCACACCGATGTTAGTAATTGGCATAACAATTGTAGGAACCTATCTTTTATTCCATAGTGTTAGTGTGTTTATATTAACAGCCTTGAAGAATGCAACGTCATGGTCTTGGAGGGGCTTAAATTTAATAGGAGTTTCGCAGCTCCTGTATCGCATTAGAGCAAATGCAAAATCATTGTCAATTATCGCTATTTTAAGTGCTACAACGATTACAGCAGGTGGTGGTGTCTTTGGTATGTACTACAATGCTGAAGTGTCAGTACGCCAAATGCTACCAAATACCTTTATGTGGAAAGGCGATACAGTAGAATTTTCTCAAGAAAATGTTATGTATCATGAATCACTAACTGTAAAAAATTTACGTGTTGATAATGAATTCGCATTATTTGAGTATACATTACTGAATGAAACTGACTATAACCGTTTAGCGCAATTACAAGGAAAGGATCAAGAGCTACACATTGCTACTGGCTCAACTGTCCTACTTGATGCAACCTTTGACGAACGTTTTTCATATGATTTCACAGGTGAGAACTTTAAGTTGGCGAATGGAGAGTCCTTCTATGTCGATAAAATGCTGACAGAAAGTGTCCTAAACTTTATACCAGCAGGCACTGTACTCGTTGTAAATGATCAGGACTTTGCTGCTACTAATGCGGAAGCTGTGACAATGCAAGTTGTTGGCATGGACAATGATTTACAGCAGCAGGAAACTTCACAGGACATTTACAAGCAATTATCAAGTGAGCAGCAAGAAGGTTTTTCTAGTGTGCCACAAAGCTATCAGGACAGCTTGGCTACAGTTGGCGCATTATTATTTGTAGGAAGCTTTTTAGGGCTAGTATTCCTAGCAGCAACTGGCAGTATTATTTATTTTAAAATTTTAACGGAAGCAGAGGAAGATCGGGCGAAATATGCCATTTTAAATAAAATAGGTGTGAATAGTAAGCAAAGATTAAAAACAGTAGCAGGGCAGGTAGCAGTTATTTTTAGTACACCGCTTATTGCTGGTATTATGCATAGTGCCTTTGCATTAATAGCATTTTCACAATTGTTCAATATGAATATTACAAAGCCCGTATTATTATGGATGCTTGCATATTCAGCCATTTACTTTATTTATTATATCTTTACAGTACGTTCATTCTACAAAATTGTAAGGCAGGAGAATTAATATGAAAAAAGCATTTTTAGGAATCGGTGCATTACTGATGCTATTTATTGCAGGCTTAATTATACTAATGACGGTAGATTTTAATCGTTTAAATAAAGATGCATACTATGTTCAAATTACAGTAGATGGAGAGGCAGAGGAATACAAGGCGGATAATGGTGAAATTTTTACAACGTATTGGTACGAGCTGCCTGCCTATAACGATAAGGGAGAAGAGAAAACATTAAAGTTTTCAGCTCAAAAAAACTTACGTCAGGATGCCTACCTACAGCTTTATGTAAAAAAAGAGGCAGAGGTCACTTCCTACGATGAAGTCCAATTCAATGAATTACCTGTGAAGGTGCAGGAGCAACTAAAATAGCAGGCAGTATTAAGGTAGAGATCACCATCTCTGCCTTTTTCGATAGAAAAATTTGGTGATTTATATATGGAGATATTGTTATAATATACATGATAATGTAATTTGAAAATGGGGGGATGAAGATGAAAAAGGAAAGCAAGCTACTGCTATTTATTTTAACAATAAGCATTGCAACGATTCTTATCATTCCTGTTTCTGTAAACTTTATTGCTCAATCTAACAATAGCCATCAAATGATTACGCTACATGGCATAGATATTGCAAGAGGTACATATTCGGGTAGCCAATTTTTCGATAAATATAGAGTATCCAAAAGAAATGGTGAAATGCTTAACTTTTGGATTAAAAATACGGGAAAGACAGGTATTAAAATTACAATAGATGAAAAGAGTGGTGCGATTTTTCAACCGGGGGAACAAGGGCATATTTCTACTTCTGTTGGGTTCTTTGCTAAAACCTATGAATTTAAAGCCACCTCTTTACAAAGTGGCGAAAATATACGGATGGAATATGGACTTAGTCAAAGATAATAACGGTTGACTATAAAATTATCCAAAGGCATAGTCAAGCAGACATTTAAAGTGAAGCTCTTCCACTTGCTTATTCGTAGTTATATTGAAATATGGGGGGAAATTGAATGAAAAGAATAATAGGAATTTTTCTAGGAATAGCGATACTATTAGTAGTATCAGACCTTCTTCAAGGAATTATGCTAACGATACTCTATGATCCAGTAGGGTCAGAGAATATTTATGAAGCTGCATGGATTGTAAAGTATAGTTTAACTGCGGCTATTCTTACTATTATGATTGTGCCAGTCATGAAATTTTATAGCCACATCACTAAAAAAGATGTACCCATAAATTAGAATGATGCCAACCTTCATTACCCAAATAATGTGAGTAATGAAGGCCAAATCTGAATAGTTGAAGAGCATGCAGGACAGTCAATCTTGCCTGCTAAATAGGGCAAATGGCGGATAAGTTTATCTTCGCCAATCGCCTCTGCTTGCTCTAGCAATATTTTTTGTTCTATATTTGTAAATTTTGTTGAGGGAATAATAGTGTGAATCTTTTGCTCCTCATTAAATACAGGGTCTTGTGTAAATGCCTGTATGCATGTATCATCCTCATTCGGCCATAAATACATCTCCTGTTTACATTTTGGACAGGTAATAATGTATTCATCTCCCATTGTAAATGTCATAAGCATATTTGCCACTTTGTATAATCCTTGATAGGTAGCATTAGCACTGAGGATGTAGCGCTTTTCCACATGATCCTCTAAAGTAAGCGCTGCATAAGCAAGTATTTCTGGTTCTAGTAATGCGATCTTACGTATAGCCTTTAGATATTCATTGTAAATATCTGCACAGGTTGATGCTCCGATCTGTTCAGCTAAGTCCATCCAAGTTGCAGGAAATGGAGCTGCATCATTTTGATCGCGGCTTGCTTCAATAATACCGCATGTAATAAATAGCTCACATTGCACTTTAAGATCTTTTGTTGAACGGGCAATGTGTACTAAATAAGGAACAGCAGCATAAGTAACCGTGTAAATGGTGTTTTGATGAAACAAGTATTCTTGAAAAAGTTCATCAGCCATTTCTTGACTGTACTCCTGCGTCAACTGCTGTAAGAGTGCAGGTACATCTGCCCCAGAACCATATGGTCCCATTAATTTGCTCCACACATCGCTTGTCCATTCAAGCATCGTAATTGCCCCCTATACAATAAATTCTGCTACGCCCGTTCCTTTTTTAGATAAATGCTTACAGTTGTCCCTTTTTGTACTTCGGAGGTGATAGTTACTGTTCCTCCATGTGCCTCAATAATATCTCTAGCAATAGCTGTGCCTAAGCCAGTGCCAGCCGTTTGCTCGGTATTTGTGCCTCGATAGTAACGTTCAAAAATATGCTCCAAATCCCCAGCAGCAATTCCTTTCCCAGTATCAGCAATTGTAATCGAATCCTCGTCAACCATTACTCGAACAGTTACATCTGGTGTATTATGAAGCAGCGCATTGTGTAAAAAATTGATAATCGCTCGACGCATAAAATGCTCGTCAATATAATATTCGATATTGTCAGAAGCGGCCTCAAAGTCAATATTCGCCAGCTCAAATTGTGGTGAATTTAAAGTATCAATAACAATCTCACGAACAAATGGTACAAGATTGACCTTATTAAATGTTAGTGGAAGCTGTTGATGTCTGAGTCGCATTGTTAAATTAAGATCATCCAATAACTCCTGCATATGCAATGCTTGTCTTTCAATAATTTTTGTATACTCGGCTTGTTCACTAGGTGTTAATGGACTATCATTTAAGAGTTCTGCATAGCCTCGAATGGAAGCGAGTGGTGTTTTCATATCATGTGATACATTACTAATCCATTCCTCACGCATCATTTCTAGCCTTTTTCTCTCCTGCTCATGGATAGCTAATTCTTGTGATACTTCATCTAAATTATCAAAAACAGGCTTATAGACCCCACTAGGTATTTTAATAGGGGTATACTTATGATTTTTTAAGTAATGAATACGTTCAATCATAGCATACAGTGGCTTTGTTAATGTACGACCAAAGAGCCAGCCTACTAATGCTGCGATCAATAAATCGACAATGATAATAAGAAGCCCAAATTTACTAATAAACTGTAGTGTGGACGAGCCAGAAATATGCATAATTAATCGAGAAATACCACTACCCTTAATGCCAATAAGATAACTTAGTTCATCCTTTGTTCCTACATAAACCGTTGTTTCCGCATCAAATTCTTTATATTTATACACTTGAATAATATCGATGGGTGCGTAGTGCGTAAGGGCATCATCTGGTGCAAAATAGTCTTCAAGCACCTGTCCATTTTTATCAAGCAATTGAATCCATGCATTTCGCTGATGCAATTCCTGAAGCCCTTCTTGATTAATGGTTGCTGCGTCACTATCAATATACTGCTGAAAATCACGAACAAACTGTTCCTCTGAATAGGAGGACACCTCATAATTATGAAGCTGTTGAAGCATAAAAAAGCCTATAAAAATAATGGAGTTAATGATAATAACAATAAAAACAATGGAAAGCACGGATAGAAGAAAACGAGCGGTGAGTTTCCATTTCATCCTTGTGCCTCTTTCGGTATAACCAATTTATAGCCAAGCCCCTTAACCGTTGTAATATATATAGGCTTTGAAGCATCCTGCTCAATTTTTTCGCGCAAACGTCGAATATGCACCATTACCGTATTATCAGAACCGAAAAAATCCTCGCCCCATACACGCTCAAATAGTGTTTCTTTACTTAAAATGCGATTCGGATTGCGCATAAAACATGCCATTAAGCCAATTTCCTTCGCTGTTAACTCCAATAAAATACCATCCTTCTGTACCTCGGTTGCATCGGCATTAAGCTGAAATGGTCCAACCTGAAGTGCCTTCTCAGAAATACTTGGCACAGCTTCTTGCATTTGATAACCAGCTCTTCGTAATTGTGCCTTAACGCGGTAGGCAACCTCTTTAGGACTAAAAGGCTTTGTAATATAATCGTCGCCACCAATAGCTAGCCCTACAATTTTATCAATTTCTTCCGCTTTAGCAGACATAAAGAGCACAGGTACATGTGATACCTCTCGAATTCGTCTACATAAATCATAGCCCTCACCATCTGGTAGCATCACATCAAGCAGCACAATATCAGGCTTTATTTGCTGAAAGCTTATCCAGGCATCCTGTATAGTGCCTGCTGTAGTAATTTGTTGATAGCCTTCTTTTTGAAGACTAACTTTTAGCAGATTGGCTAAATCAGCCTCATCCTCTACAATTAAAATAGTTGGCTCTTGCATATGCGCACACTCCTTTTTTTATTATTATAAATGAAATATGGAGGAAAGCGGTGGATAGAAGAGTGAAAGTGACGGATAGAAAGCTTAAAGTGGTGGATAGAACTCAAAAAGTGACGGATTGAGCCAAAAATCATCAAAAAATTTCTTGAGAAAGGAAACTTTTAGTGATATAAAAGCGTACAAAGAGTAATCATGAATTAGGAGGAATGAAGATGTTTAAAAAAATGGCAGCAGAAGCACTTGGACTTTCAGATATTGGAGTAGTTGTTCCAAAAGAGGATTATGATAAAACAGATGCAGATGATTTTATTTTGCATGAAATTGATGAGAAAATTTATTTTTTAATTAAAACAAAAGCAGATGAGTATTGCTTTACAAATCGCGCCATTATTCATGTAGATGGTGAAAGCGCAATGAGCAAAAAGCGCTTACTACGTCGCTATGATTATTCAATGTACACAATTACAGATGTTTTTCTCGAAACAGCAGGAACAATTGATCTTGATGTCGAAATTAAGTTTACAATAGGCAATACGCCATTATCCATTGATATTCATAAACGCTTTATTGACGAAATTAAAGATTTATATAAAGCATTGCATGCAATCAGCTATGAGCAAAAGCAAAATGCCTATAAGCTAGAGGTAGCAGAAAGAAGCCTAAATATCGCATCTTCATCTCTTGGGCGCATTGGCAATAACAATATTACACCAGCATCATCGTTCAAGGAAGTTACGCGCTTTGCAAATGATTGGATGATTGACCATAAAAGTAAATACAACAAAGAAGATTTCGCACATATTTTTAATTTATATATAAATAATTAATGAAAATAGCTCTCTGCATATTGTAGGGAGCATTTTTAACATATAGCTCTATACATAAAAATTCAAACGGGGAGTGTGAAGAAAAATGACAAGTGAGTGGCATGTACTAGAAAAAGAAGAACTAGAAGGTGATAATGCTGTTCATCAGCCACAAGCTGTGGAAACATTGTTTGTAAATGAGTTTATTAACGGTATTTTAGACCCCTCGCAACAAATGCTAGGACCTGTGAAAAATGGAGGAACCATCATTGCTAATACAACACCTGGATGCTGGGGGCCTATGCTAACACCAACTATTCGTGGTGGACATGAGGTGACAAAACCTGTTTTTGTAGAAGGTGCTGAGGTAGGAGATGCTATTGTTATTAGCATTAAATCTATACAGGTAACATCATTGGCAACCTCATCTGGTCATGATGAGGCAATCATAGAGCGATTTATTGGTGATCCATTTGTTTCTGTAAAATGCCCAGGCTGTGGTAGGCTGCATCCAAGCACAGTTATTAAAGGTATTGGAAGACAGGCAATTCGCTGTGCTACATGTGATACAGAAACAGCACCGTTTAAAATGACAAATGGCTATACAATGGCACTCGACCATAAGGGACATATTGGCGTGACTGTTGGGCGAGAGGGAGCACGACGCATTGCTCTTGATGCGAAAGGTTATATGAGAACACCTGAAAATTCGGTACAAAACCCTGTTGTTACATTAGCACCTAGCGATTTAGTCGGTGTGATGGCAAGAATGCGCCCATTTTTAGGTCAGCTTGGCACAACGCCTTCAAAGGCAATGCCTGATTCTCATAATGCAGGAGATTTTGGCTCGTCTTTAATTGGTGCACCACACGAATATGCCTTTACACAAGAAGAATTGGATAAACATCGTACAGACGGACATATGGATATTAGTAGAGTTCGCGAGGGGGCAACTATTATTTGTCCAGTAAAGGTTCCCGGCGGTGGTGTTTATATTGGTGATATGCATGCTATGCAGGGGGATGGTGAGATTGCAGGGCATACAACAGATGTAGCTGGGATTGTGCAGCTACAGGTGAGTGTCTTGAAAAAGGTGCCATTAGAAGGACCAATTTTATTGCCTAATGAAGAAGATTTACCTTATACAGCAAGACCTTTTACAAAAGAAGAAAAACGCCGTGCACGTGAACTAGCAGAGGAATTTGGCGTAAAACAGGTTGAGGAGGCATTTCCTGTATCTGTGGTAGGCTCAGGGAAGACGCTAAATGAGGCAACGGATAATGCAATCCAGCGAGCCGCTAAGCTATTCGATATGAGCGAGCCTGAAGTATTAAATCGTACAACTATTACAGGCTCTATTGAAATCGGTCGTCATCCAGGTGTTGTAACAGCAACATTACAAGTGCCAAAAGCAATATTGAAAAAGGTTCGTATATTAAAGACAGTGAAAAAGCAATACGATTAAAATTAAAGTATAGTAAATTTATCTGAATTTTAAAAATCACATTGAATTCTCTAGCTGTGTTGGTATAATAGTTTAAAAATTGAATGTTTATAGTAAGGTTGGTGACAAATGGCAGAGTCTATTCATGTACAACACAAGCTAGAGAAAAAGAATACTATAAAGCCTTTTATTGCAAAAATGCGAGGGGGAGGACAAGCTCCTTCGCGTACAAACTTCGCTGATGCTTTTACAGGAGCACTAGGCGGCTTAATATGTATTTTTGTTTTATTATGGCTAACAAATTATACAAATGCACCATGGCTAATGGCATCGCTTGGTGGGAGCTGTGTGCTTGTTTTCGTTGTTTGGAATGCACCATTATCTCAGCCACGCAATATTATTGGCGGTCATGTTATTTCTGCATTTATTGGTTTATCGATGTATTCTTTACTAGGATCAAATATGCTGTCCATCAGCCTTGGTGTTGGATTAACGATATTTTTTATGGCATTTTTAGGTACAATTCATCCGCCAGCAGGTGCTAATCCCATTATTATTATTTTAGGCGGCTATAGCTGGGGCTATCTTATTATGCCTGTACTGATTGGTGCTGTTATTATCGTGCTTTTTGGGCTGTTAATTAATAATTTGCGAGATACAAGAAAATATCCACTATTTTGGTAATAAAGCTTTTCCATCTATAAAGTGCTTAACTTTATGGATGGATTTTTTCTGTTTGCAACTTATGTATATCATAATTTTTTCGCATATGTTAGAAAAGATTTGTTATATTGAAGAAAGATAAACATTATTTGTATTGGTTAAATTTGATGGGAGGCTCCAATTGTATGTTGTTGGACTGTGATGAACAATTATTCATGGCATATAAACAAAGTAGTCAAAAGGGTGCAGAAAAATTACTTGCTACATGGCTAAAGGAAACGCCTAGTCTACAGGAAAATCCTCAAATATTAGGTCATTCACTCTCACCGCAGCTATTTTTAGTAAATGAAGAAGCTGCTAAAAATATTGCCTTTTCCACAGCACGTAAATATTGGGGTCGTATATCCACAGAAATGCAATTATTGTTTGAGCAATATGGCTTTGATGCAAAATTTGTGAATGAACGACTTAATGCATTTTTTTATACACAAAAAGGAAAAGAAACATTTTTTGAGCAGCTTTTTGCCCAGCATACTATAGATTTAGAACGAGTGATTTGGCTTATTTTTGGGAAACGCCTGCAAATAACGATGCCAGTGAATGAACTACAAACGATGTTTTTATATAAATTTCAGGATAAATATTTAGTGCATATGATGTACCAAGAAGATGCACCGTTCTGGCATTGGCTTTTTGCAAAAAAAGTTTATTCACTACTTATCCACAGACCTTTAGAACAATTCACATTTCTTTATGAAATAATGGGTCATTTTGAGCAATCTATTAAAGAAAATTGTGAACATGTGGATAACTTTGTGAATAACTATAAAGTGATACTGGATAAGTGTATAACCTATGTGGATAAGCATAATCCCTCTTGTTTAGTGAAAAAACAGCTACGACTGTATCAAATTGTAACCCATTATTGCTTAACAGAAGGGGATTTTGATAGGGTGAAAGCGTTAATTACTTCTTTTGAAATGGATTGGCGCTACTCGATGTATGCATTAACGGAGAAGGAAAAGGTATTAATTGCTTATATTTTATTGCATATTGCAAATAAAGAACAGCAAAGTGCGGCTGTTATACGCTATGGTGAGTATTTATTAGAGGATGAGCGCTTAAATAATTATGCGGTAGAAATATTATTGGAGTATAAGGAGCTGTTGCCGAATCGTAAGCCAACTCCACCTGCTATTATTAAAAATTATCAGCTTAATTATTTAGAAAATCTATATGCAGTATTACTTGATCATTATATAAAAATGGGACGTTATGAAGATGGCTTACTGCTGTTAAAGGAGCATGTATTAGCATCCAATAAAAAAATTCATGCTTCATTAGTACAAAAAAATTATAGTAAAGAGCAATTTATTACCATCGAGGCATATGTGCAGCAGGATATTGCTTTACATGTGAATAACTCGCTACAACATATTGGCTTATCTGTGGAGGAATGGCGGCAACATTATCGTCACAAGGAAGCACCCTATTATGCTGTTGCACAAAGCGCATCATTACATATGCTAAATATTTTACGTATATTGTTTGTTACGGAGCATTTTGAGCTTTTTGAAAAATTAATGGAAATTTATAAAAAATATTTGCTGATTGATGATCACTTTGAAAATCTTCGTTTATTTATTAGTGCATATGTTGAATAGCAAAAGGGCCATCGTGATTTTTCGATAGCCCTTTGCTATGTTATTCTAAAACGCCCTTTTCTGTTAAAGCTTTAATTTGCTCGTCATTATAGCCTAAAGCATGTAGCACTTCTTCATTATGTTCACCAAGCTTAGCACCAACATGTTTATATTCAGGACGTGCGCTACTAAATTTAAAGGGAGAAGCAATTTGTTTTTGCGTTGTTCCATCGTGCTTTGGAATATCTATGATCATTTCCCTAGCCTTGAACTGTGGATGCTCACATGCCTCTGGAAATGTCAGGACAGGCTCTACACACCCTTCAAAGTCCTCATTAAAAACCTCTAGCCATTCATCATATGTCTTGGACAAGAATGCATCCTGTACGGCCTCTTTAAAACGAATTTGTGTATAGTAGGAATCATTAAAAGTATTATCAATGAGCTCAGGAATATCAAGTGCTTCACAGAGTAGCTTTCGAAATTGAGGCTCTAAGCTACCAACAGAGAAAAAGCGACCATCCTTTGTTTTGTAAAAATCATAGTAGCTGCCACCATTTAAAATTTCTTGCTCAGGCTGTGGTACACGCCCACCACCAATATAGGCAGCCCCATACATGGCATTTAATGAAAAAACAGCATCCGTCATACTAATATCAACAAATTGACCTTCACCTGTTTTTTCACGATGAAGTGCAGCCGCGAGCACACCGATGGCAGCATGCATTGTGCCACCTGCAATATCTGCTAGCTGAAGCCCCATGGAAACAGGTTTTTTATCCTTATGACGTGAATAATCTAGCAATCCTGATAATGATAGATAATTATTATCATGTCCCGGTCGGTGGCTATATGGACCTGTTTGTCCATAGCCTGTAATTGCACAATAAATAACTTTTGGATTGATTTCTTTTAGTGCTTCATAGCCGATTCCTAGTCGTTGCATAACTCCTGGTCGAAAACCTTCAATAATAATGTCATACTCTTGTACAAGCGAGTTTACAATTTCTATCGCTTCTGGTGATTTTAAATTTAAAGTAATGGATTTTTTGGATCGATTTAAGTGTTGATGGATATACGCCTCATGATCATTATCATAGGGAGGCATAATACGCATTAAATCAACACGCTTTGAAGATTCAACATGAATAACATCCGCTCCTAAATCAGCAAATATCATTGTTGCCATTGGTCCTGGTAGTAATGCAGAAAAATCGAGAATTTTTAACCCCTTTAAAATACCCAAATCTTTCAACCCCTTTTTGTGTAGGCTACAGACTATCCATAGGATGACAGCGTAGCGCTTTTCCCATCATGTGCATTGTTATAAAAATGTATCGCTAAATCTGTAATAATACAGTTAGTTTTTATTTAATCAGTATTATAACAGATTGCTGCGTAACTTGCCTATGTTATTTTTTATTATAAAATAAACAATCTAAATTTTATATATCAGAATAGCAAAAAGAGTAGAAAAATTTAGAATTTAGACACCTTAGCAAAATTCAAATAAATAAAAAACATTTTTTTGAAAATTCAGTTGTATGAGTGCTTTTAAATAGAAGAATGATCATAAAGTTTTTTCTAAAATATTTTAATGAATGTTTAGCAAATGTCCATATGATTTGTACCTTTTGGTTGATACAATTTTAAGGATATATTGCATGTTACTTTGTAGTAAACTATTATACATGTTGGAGAATTCCAACTTTTCTGATAATAAGTTTTTATTTGTTATAAATGACATTTTGTTAAGATACATTTGAAAAATAATACAGGAGGTAATTAGTACGCATGCATCGGTTGAAATTAAAGCATTTAATTATGGGGGTAGCGCTAGCAGCATTCTTCTTCACATGCATTGGAAGTATTTGGAGCGGATATAGAATGAATGTTGATTCGATAAAGGAAAATGCACTTGAAACAAATCGGGTTTATGCTCAGAAATTGGCATCAACCGCAGATGACTATCTCAATGAAGCCTTTCAAATACTGGGTTATAGTGCCAAACAAATAAGTACAAGGATGGATGATGAACAAGTATTATATCAGGAAACAGATCGATTAAAATTGCAAAATCAAATGTTCAACTCTGTAGTCATTACAGATGCGGAGGGGCTTGTATTGGCTATATCACCACCGTCAGTTGATATTAAGGGAGAGGTGTTAACATCTGTCGGTGCTAAAGAAGCGTTAGCAAAAAAGTCACCAACTATTTCTAAACCCTATGAGGCGATCACAGGACGTCTCATTATTTTTATGTCCTATCCTATTTTCTCAGAATCTAATGAGTATTTAGGTATGGTAGCAGGCTCCATTTATTTAAAGGAACCAAATGTTTTTAAAACATTACTAGGAGAACATTACAGCAAGGATGGCTCTTATGTATATGTAGTGGATGCGGATGGACGCATCATCTATCACCAAGACCCAACGCGTATTAATGATGTTGTGACAAAAAATAAAGTAGTGCAAGCTGTAATGGCTGGAAAAAATGGTGAACAACTAGTAGAGAATACAAAAGGCGTAAAAATGCTTGCTGGCTACAGCTCAGTAACCTCTGCAGGCTGGGGAGTTGTTTCTCAAAGACCTTTACAGGTAGCACTAGCTCCTTCATTTGATCGCGTGGAGGAGTTTATTGTAAAATCTATACCGCTTATGATTATTTCGATTATTATTGTACTTTGGGCAGCCGCGCGTATTGCCAATCCACTACAGCAATTAGCGACATTAACAGAGGAAAGCTTAAATACAAAAAATATAGAAAGATTAGAATCAGTAAATGGTTGGTATTACGAGGCTAATTTTTTAAAGAGTGTGCTAATACGGAGCTTATCTTTTTTACAGGGACAGATTACATTTTTTAAAGATCAGTCGACAATTGATCCACTAACAGGTGTTACGAATCGGCGTACGATGGATGCCTTGCTTGCGGAGTGGCTAGCAAAGAAAATACCACATGCCATTATTTTGCTGGATTTAGACCACTTTAAAAATGTGAATGATACATATGGTCATGCAGTAGGTGATAAAGTATTGCAATTTTTAGCGAAACATATGGAATCAGTAGTACGTGAGGGAGATGTTTGCTGTCGCTATGGTGGTGAAGAATTTATAATACTTCTGCCAAAAACAACAGCACAGGAGGCAGAACAAATAGCAGAGCAGCTACGGATAAGATTAGCTCAAACAGATAGCCCATGTGGCAGACCTGTAACATTATCCGCAGGTGTTGCTGTTTACCCAGAAATGGCTCAAACAGCTGAGGCATTATTAGAGGCTGCTGATGGTGCATTATACCGTGCAAAGCAGGCTGGACGCAATCAAGTAAAGGTGGCTGAGCTAAAAAATTTATCGTAAAAAAAGCTTATTTCTCTAAATTTTGGGGTAAATGATTAATGTAAACCTCATTTGGGCAAGCTATTTTTGAGTCATCCGCCATATGACTTCTAAGCCATGTTCAAATGATATGTAACTCAGGCAACACCTTATGCTCGACTTGACGGTATGTAAGGTTATCCCCCTTTCCCTTACAACATAGCAAGTGTAGCGAGATGTATGCCTATATATCGTGAAAGCCAAGAAGCACCGATGCTTCTTGGCTTTTTTATTGTGTTTATTTGAATTTACACTTTATTTGATTTTCTTGTATTTATCTATGAAGGTTCGCTAGCTATTGGTCGATATAAAGAGTATGGAAAAATGATATTTGTACGTATCACGATACATAAGTGAAAGGAAGAGTGAGATGGATAAAACTAAAATCCAAAAAGTAAATAAAGCCTTGATCGCTACAGTATTTGCTACAAGTGGAATTGCCGTTGTTGTGCCTCCATCGCACAAAGCGGAAGCGGCAACATCACCCTTTAAGGATATTGACCAATACTCAGATCATTATAACGATATATTAAAATTACATTCGCAAGGTGTTATTAACGGTTTTTCAGATAACACATTCCGACCAGATTTGAATGTAACACGTGGGCAGGCAGCAAAAATGCTAGTAGCTGCGTTGAAATTAGATACAAAAAATGTGCAGGATCCTTACTATAAGGACGTACCTAAAAGCAGCGAATATTATCGAGCTGTTGCAGCATTACAAGATGCAGGTATTATGTCTGGTTATTCAAATGGCACATTTATGCCAAATGAAGTTATGACACGTGGTGAGCTAGCTAAAATTATCGTATTAGCCTTTAATTTAGAGGTATCTCCTACGTATAATCATATATTCAAAGATGTTGATAGCAACTCTAGCAATGCTGTTTATATTCAAACATTAATTGATTTGGATATTACGGAGGGAACAACACCTGTTACATTTGCTCCATTTGAGCCTGTAACACGTGGACAATTTGCATCTTTTGTTGTTGGTGCACAAGAGAAAAAGAGTAATGAAACATCTTTTAAAATTACCAAAGTTGATGATGATGCTATTTATATCAATGGAGATGCCTATACAGTTTCAGACAGCCTTACGCATATTTTCAACGAAGATAATGCGGCTGTTTTAAAAGGCGCACTTATTGAGGGGGAGCTTTCAGGAAAAAGACTTCGCTCCGTGTCAAAATTAACATTAAATGCAAGTGGCACAAGCTCGGATTTCCTTGAACTGGATGGTGACTATGGTTCCCTTGGAGCAACTATCGTTGTAAATGGTAACTATATCGAATTTTCAAATATTACACTAACAGGGACAATGTTTGTTAATGAAACAGTACGCCCGCCATTACGTCTAGGTACACCATATAGTCAGTCATTAACAACAGGACGTGTGGCAAGCTTAAATACTTCCTTTATCAATTGGTCTAATCCTGATAATGAGGAAGAGAATTCATCTACTAACAATTCAACAAATGATTTGCAAAATTGGACAAAGCCAAATCCAGATAATAATCCGCCTTTTGTAAACTGGTCAAAAGAAAAGCAGGAAATGAAAAATGTTGATAAGCATCTAGTGTTTTATAATAGCACGGTTGCGCGTTTAGTCGTATCACAATCCAATACGAAAATCGAAACTGATACAAAGCTACCACGTATAGATATTACTGGAAATGTCCGAGAGTTTGAGATTCAAGGCGATATTGGTACATTAAATCTTAATACAAAAACGAAGCTTACAATTTATGGCGAAGGCAATATCGATTGGATTAATTACAATAGTTCTACTGACCTTGAGCTATATATTGATGGGCGGATTGGTACATTATATGTTGATAATAAATATGGCAAGATTGATATTGGCGACTACACATATATAGATAAAGTTATTATTCCTAAAGATGAAACACCAAACAATATCTTTGATGACTTCCTTGAGGATAAAGATAACGTAGGGAGTATTACAGACCCAGATGGCAAGCCGATTGATAAAGATGATATTGATAATCAGCAGCCTGATGATAAAACAAAGCCTACTGTCAGCATTACAGCGCTGGAAGTACTAAATGGCAGTGAAATTGAAGTGAGATTCAATTCAAATGAGGTAGGCACATACTACTATATTGTGCGTGAAGCGGATGCAGATGCACCAACAAGACGAGAAATGATTGATCGTCTTTCTAATCAAAATGTAGCACATGGCACAGGTGCGGCCGTGAACGGTACAAATACGATTAGAGTTTCCAATCTTGGTGAGAAAAAAGAATATGAGATTTATATTTTAGTTGTAGATGGAGCGAAGAATGCGTCGGATATTGTGTCACAATCGTTCCAAATGAAGGATGCCTCACCGCCAGTTGTAAGATCACTCCAAGTAACACCTTTACATGGAGGCACACGTGCAGAATTTAGATTTACAGCAAGCGAGCCTGGGGATTACTACTACTATGTACGCCCACAAACAACAGCACCAGACCCAACAACAGAAGATATTATTGCCAACCCAACAGGCAGTGGCAATGCAAGAGCTGGTGAGTTAGGTATTGAAGGAATGCTAACAGGCTTAGAGGCTGAAACAACGTATCAGCTATATGTTGTGATGAGGGATGTTTCAGGCAACTTATCAGTAGACCCTCCAGCCGCGCGAGAATTTACAACGTCAGAGCTTGATCTTGTTCATCCATATGTAGAGGCAGGTCAGTTAGTAAGAAGAAACAATAATCAGTTTGAGCTAACTGTAAGCGAGGCACTAGACCCAGAAAGTGCTAATGATATTAATAATTATTTATTAACAGGTACGGTTATTGTCAATGTATCTGGAGAAAGAGGAATTAAACCATCTGCTGTTGAATACACGCCAGGTAGTCGAAGAGTATTGTTAACAATTCCATCTGACACAGGGTTTGTTAATGGCGATACATTGCGTGTAACAGTATTGCCTGATGTGAAGGACTTGGCAGACAATGCATTTGAAAATATAAATACTGTACAGCCGGGCGACCCAGTGCGTAACTATGCAGAATATAAGCATGCGGACACAGTAATGCCTGTTATAACAATTGAAAATGTTATCAATAGGGCTGATGAATCGGATGGATTTAGACGAGCAGAGGTTGAATTCAGACCAAATAAGGCTGGAACATACTACTATATGATTTTACCGAATGTAGTGGTAGATAATGGTGAAACAAAAACATTACAGCAATACTTAACAGATCACGAAATTACAGAGCGTGATTTTATTAATGAATTTAGTAGTACAGATAGATCAAATAAATTCCAAATAGATGGCGAGAATATTTATGTGACAAGCGGCACAGGTACAGCCGATTTAGAAACAGCTACACAAAGATTCCCTGTATCTGTAGCACAAAATGCCTTAAATCCATTTAATAATTACTCTGTTTATATGATATTAAGAGATCGTGGTGGTGAGCTTTCTCGAATTGCAGGTCCAAGAGAAGTATTTAATGATGTGAAAGCACCACTTATCCGAGGCTTGGAAATTAAGCCAATGGAAAATAATGATACAAAAGCAACCATTAGCTTTGAAACAAATGAAACAGCAAAGGTGCATTACTGGTTTGTTGAAAAGAAAATTCAGGATGCAGATGGGAATTGGATTGACAATCCAGATGCGAACTTAAGTGTTCCAGCAAATGAACAACGTTTAGAAGCTGAATTAAAACGTAGACCATCCGTTGAAAAAATAGGAAGCGGTCTTTCTGGAACAGTAGAGGCAAGAGGTGTAACATTAAAGCCTCATACAGACTATGTTGTGTATGTTGGAGCTGAAGACACATACGGTAACTTTACGATTTACCGAGCAAATAGTGACTATAATGACCATAATCGAACAGCAGCGGGCTTAATGAAGCAAGATTTCTATTCAGATGGTACGCCACCGAAAATCGGTATGAGGTCACCAATGGATAATCGGGATTATCCTGGATTAATTTACCGTAATAGTGATAATACCTTTACCATTACATTTAGCGAAACAATTATACGTGAGGCAGATGGTAAATCTAAATTGGTAACAACAGGAGATACAGTTGCTCTTGATTTAGCAGATATTCTAACAATTACTACAAAAGATGCAAATGGCAACGATGTGGATGTAACAAACCAATATGAACCTGTCCGTTATACAGTAGGCACGAATACAACAAGGGACAGTCAGCTTATTATTCAGCCGATAGCACCGAATACTGGAAATCAAACAATTACGGTGACAATGAATGATGATACAACAGAGGTAAGAGACTTTGTTATTCAAGGCTATGAGGGACATAGGTTTGTGAATGCTGCTCAATATCTATACCGTACACTGGATGCAACATTTATGGAAATTCAGCTTAGTGATTTGAATACAACTAATGACCATAGAAAAGTTCAAGCGACATTTGACTTGTTAGGAGCAGAGGAACAAATTTATGAGAATGGTGAGTTATTGAAATACTACTATCTATCTGATACAGCAGGAACAACAGAATCTGTTATTCAGAATCGAACAGCAGCACAAGTTATTCAGACAGTTAATGACGGTACAAATAGTTCATTAGCAAAAGGAACAGGAACAGTAGCAACTAATGTAGCACGTATTACGGTAGAATTTACGCACCCAGCTAAATTCTTCACAGGTGACTATGTAACGATTGTCTTAGAAGATAAATATGGTAATTTCCATAAATTCTATGCAAAGGTTGGTTACCGCAATCCTATCCTTGATACACCATAAATACCCAAAACCAAGTAGGCTTACACAGACCTACTTGGTTTTTAATTTTTAGGCTACTAGGTATATAAGAACCGAGGAATTCAACCAAGCATACTAGAAAGAATAGTAACATGGTCCTCCTCGTTGAACTTTGTATATTGAGTGTAAACATTCTTATCACCTAAGCATTTCATTTACGCTAATTGTTAGGGGACGGTTAATAGGATGTTCTCCTTTAATGATATTAGAGTTGTCATTATATCTGTCATGCTTGCTGTTTTTATGTAACATATCATCCCTCATCTGACTAAATAAGTATGGTTGGTTTGTACAGCAGGGGGGCTTTCCAAATATCTCTATAACGGTTTGCAGCGGACACATTATTTTTTCTCGGATTTTATAATGTGTTAGCCAATCCTCTGCATGTTGTTGGATCAGGTTGAAAAACTAATAAACAATAAATAATAAAAACATATCGCTTTCCTATCAAGTAAATAGGGAAGCGATATGTTTAAGAATAGATGTATGCAGTTTAGTTGTATTTAATTAGGAATGCACCTGAAGTAGGAGTTTGAATAAAGTGACGCAGACCATCCGTTGTAAACTCAAATGGAGCTGAATCGTCGGAACCATTTACACGAGTAATCATTGCATTTCGTCGTAGCCCCTCTATAATAATTTCCATATTGGCATCAAATTCTACAGGCTTGTTATTTAATGTAGCTGTAAGTGTAATACGATTGCCTCTTTTCATTACCTGAATATCCATCACACCCTCATCCTCATTAATAAGTGTGTAGAGCGGTGGAATAATAATGGTCATTTTATTTTTCGTTGTTAAAATAAAACGCTCTGTATCCACCTCAGCTGCTGAAACATTAATTTTAGCTTTATACGTATTTTTGCTTTTAGTCATTGCTGTGATTTTACCTGGAACGGCTGCGCTAATTGATGACTCAGGGATTTTTGGAATATTCTCCTTTGTCGGCAATGTATATTCTCCTTGGACAAAATCTACTAATGTCCAAACATTTGGTACAAGTTGCTGCTGGACAGGTGTTAAGGCTTCAAAGGCTGTCTTTACTTTTTGTACGTCCTGCACAGTGGATGTTTTTGGCGATAAAGCAGCAATGGCATTTTCTACTTCCTTGGCCGCAGCCTTATCCTTTACTACAAGCTGCTCTGCATCTAGCAACAATTGCTCAATGCCAGTAGGTAAAGAGGCATTGGAAAACTTACGCAGGGCATTCAGCTCAGCTCTAGCATCAGCTACATCCTTATGAAATGAGAGTCGAGATGAATTCAGTAACTGAATTTTATGAACGACCTTAGAGATAGTTGTGTTTGGTGCAATATAGGATGTTAATATTTTTCTGGCAGCTTCACTGACAAAGGATTTTTGTGCAGCATTCAACCTGTTATACCAATCTCTTGTTTCTATTACATTGGAGTAATAATTAATAGATGAAGAATCTACAGAAGCTAGCTTTTCTTCAATTTGAGCAGCAAGTCTACGATAATCCCCTCTTGTCTGCTGATGTGCTGACAATGTGGAATAGTTTGTGACATATTGTTTTTCTATTTCTGTTAAAGCATTATAAGCCTTTAACGCTGCCTCTAAATTGGTCTGGAAAGTGGCTGTTGTATTATTAATATTGTTAATAAGCTGTATAGTATTCGATACATTCGCATTGTAATAATTATTGGCTATGTAAGTTGCTGCTGTATGTTCTGTCACTTCAGTTGCTAATGCTGGTGCATTATAAAGAAGTGAAGGAACAGCAACCAAAGACAGCAAGGCCAATCTTTTTTTGTTTTTCATATGATAAGATGCCCCCTATTTTTATGATAGATAGTCGATGAAACGGAAATTCGCCCAATATATGGTGTTACATTAATTTTAGCATAGCCTAGAATTTTTTTATGCATTTTTTGAATGAATAGGTAGAATGGTTATAATTTCTTTGTTTGAGTTTCACAACTTCAGTACCTATAAAAAAGGCAAGATGGATAAAGTTAATGAGTAAAACAGGTAATGTTAAGCAGCATTACCTGTTTCTTATATTCCAGTGCTTATGTAGCAGTTAAGTAAGAATGAACATTTTTGAGCAATAATCAATGTAGATATTTTGTAGAGGTTGCTCTTCTAGCACTGGGCATTTAAAGAAATTGAAGAGGCAGCCACTACACATTCTTATTATATCGCTGAGGATGGTAACGAGCAGCTAGCATAATAAGTAAGAAACAAAACAGGCAAGGAGCAGCCCTTCGCCTGTTTTGTTATTAATTGTTTAGAAGTTGGTGAGGTTATGTATGTTAGTGTATAAACATGATTATTGTGAGAAACACAGCGTACAAGTATCAAGAATGACTAGGTATTCCAATGCCTAGTCATTTTTCTGTTGTATTAGGCTTGTTCAGAACTTGTTTAGCCCTTTGACGTAAGCTAGAAGTAACGTATTTTTCTTAAGAAATAGTAAAGAATTGCGGATGTTTTTAATGCAAAAATGTCAACGATGATTTGAGGGGATGGGATACAATGGTGGTATGGCGTCAATATTTAGTTCCCGAAGCACAGGCAGCTAAAGTAACTTATGGTAAACAAAATACAAAGAAATATATTATTATTCATGAAACAGATAATGAAAAATTAGGAGCCGATGCAGACGCCTATGCTCGCTTACAGTTTAATGGTATCAATCGAGAGGCTAGTTGGCATTTAACGGTGGACGATAAAGAGGCTGTTCAGTCATTCGAATTTGACCATGCCTGTGGAGGGGCAGGATCGGCTAAAGGAAATTTACAAGGCATTCAAATTACAATATGCGTAAATTCGGATGGCAACTATTTGCAAGCTCTTCATAATACAGCTGAGGTTGTTGCTAGAATTATGAAGGAAGAAAATATTCCGATTGAGAATGTAGTTCAGCATCATTACTTTAACGGAAAAAATTGTCCCAGAAAAATGCGAGAAGGGCAAGTTAATTGGTTGCAATTTATTTCATGGGTCAAAAATGCACCGGTAGGAACTGTGCGAAAAAGAAAAGTATTAGAAGATATAAAGCCATATTATGTTGTAACAGGTACATATGAAACGCGACAGGCT
This sequence comes from Lysinibacillus sp. FSL K6-0232, assembly GCF_038008325.1. Classification (NCBI taxonomy): domain Bacteria; kingdom Bacillati; phylum Bacillota; class Bacilli; order Caryophanales; family Bacillaceae; genus Lysinibacillus; species Lysinibacillus sp. FSL K6-0232. The sequence goes on from NZ_JBBOYW010000001.1 coordinate 267,928, forward strand.
GCTGAAAATGCACATGATGTATTGACATATCGCTTTGGCTGGGGTGTATATATTGAGCAGATTAGCGGTAAGTGGAGGTTGAAAACAGAGGCGTTTCAAAGTAAGGCTGAAGCGAAGATAGCTGAGAAAAAAATAAAGGCTGCCCAGCTTTCAAAAATAACAAATGTCATTGCTGAATAGTGTATTGTTTAGAATTTGTTTAGAACGCTGTGATAAGCTATTCTATGTAATCTTGTCAATGTCTTAAACCTTAAACAAACCAAAAAAGACCAGGCTTCTTTATTGTAAGCTTGGTCTTTTTTGACTTTATTTTCTATTAATTTTTAGGAATGGAAAAGGAAATTATTGTGCCTTGACCAATCACACTATTTATTGTTAGTGTGACCCCAAATAACTGCTTTAGACGCTGCTCCGTATTGACAAGACCAACACTTGATTTCTTTTTAGAGCCGTTATGCTCAAAGCCAACGCCATTATCCGATATAGCTATTGTAAAATACTTCTCCCCCTCTTTAATAGAAATCGTGATAGTGCCGCCTTCTCGCTGTTGTAAAATACCGTGTTGGATAGCATTTTCAACAAGCGTTTGTATAGTTAGAGGAGGAACAAATAACTTGATATGCTGAGGAATATCCCATATTACTTGTATTTTATCAACAAAGCGAATTTGCTCGATAGCAAGATAGGCACGAACAAGCTTTAATTCATAGTCAATTGGCACGATTAAATCAGCATTTTTAAAATCGAAGCTCATTTGTAAATAATCACTAAAGGCAAGCAATAATTCCTCCATTTTTTCATCATCTATACCATGTAACGAAATAATAGAGTTTAGAGTATTGAAGAAAAAATGAGGCTGTATTTGTGCTTGAAGCCACGCAGCCTCAATACGAAGCCGTTCCTCGCTAGACTGTTTCATTTGAATAAGTGCCTGCACGCGTGATTTTAACTCCATATATTCCATTGGCTTCTTAACATAGTCATTTGCTCCACTTGAGAAGGCAGTTCGGATATCCTCGCTTTGCTGTCGAGCTGTTAAGAATAGTATTGGTAGCTCTGCAATAGAGAATTTTCCACGAATATGCTCAGCCAGCTCATAGCCAGACATATGCGGCATCATAATATCCGAAATGACTAAGTCAAAACTATTTTCTTGAAGTTTTTCAAGTGCCTCAGCTCCACTTAACGCTGTTTCGATTTCAAACGGCTCTGTCGAAAATGCATTTACAAGTATTTGCAGATTGACAGCATCATCATCAACGATAAGAACTCGTGAACGGCTTGTTACTAATGAATTTTTATCATCAGTAGAAGCTGCAATGCCGGGTTCCACCGAGAAATCATCTACTAATGGAGCATACTTGAATAATGCTGTATCCTGCATTGTATTAGATGTGTCACCTGTTATGTTGTGCGTTTTAGCAATTGGTAATGAAAAAGTAAAAGTTGACCCTTTGCCAATAGTAGACTGCACTGACATTGTACCGCCATGTAAGGATATAAGCTCCTGACAAATACTTAAGCCTAGTCCAAGCCCACCACTAATAGCTGCCATTGTGGAATCAGCCTGCTCATAAGGCTCATAAATTCTTTTTTGCATATCTTCGTCAATGCCAGCTCCAGTATCTATTACTGATATATACAATTTCTTACCTTTTACTTCAGCCTCAATACTAATGGAGCCCTGTTCAGTAAATTTAATCGCGTTATGAATTAGGTTAGAAAAAATTTGAATAATTCGTGTTTCATCTGCTAAGACAAGGGGAGAATCTTTTGGTATACGCACAATAAGCTCAATAGGCTTGCCCTTTAGCATAAAACGAAACATATTGCAGACACCACTGGCGATTGTATACGTATTTAATGGCTTAGGCTGTAATCGTAGTGTTTTTTCTTTTAATTTCACTAAATCTAATAAATCATCCAGCATAGAGGTCATATGGTTACCAATTCTTACGAGTAGGCGTAAATCCTCTTGGTCTTGCTGAGCGGAGGATTGATTTTGCTTGGCTAACAGTGTTTGAGCAATACTCATCATGCCATGCAGTGGGTTGCGTAGTTCATGAGAGGTATTTGCTAAAAAATCATCCTTTGTATGAATTTCTTTTTGTAATTTTACAGAAAGCTCTTCCGTTTGGATGGTTGTTTGGAAATAACGTGTAAACCAAAATGCTGATAAAGCAGTAATGCCGATTAGCAAATCAAAGGGATAATGACTATAAGGTAATATTTTATTTTGTTTTAAAGAGAAAAATAATGAATTTGTTGCTACAGCTGTTCCAGTTAATAATAAAAAGATTACACCTTTTTGCCCTTTAATAGCTATATTCAACATGAAAATAGTTATAATAATAGGGGAGATAATAAAAAGTATGATAAATATAATTTTTGTTTTAAGAATAATTTCAATGGGCGCTGTTAAAATAAATAATAGATAGGCAGCACAGATCAATGGGACAATTGTCAATATTTTGGGCTTAGCATATTTCTTCATCAATTCACGTAGAAATAGTACAAAGAACAACATATTGTTGATGTATGAAAAATAAAACAGCCTATTTGCCCAAATCCAATTAATCGGTATATAGTTATATAAAACTTTATTGCTGGAAACGAGTACTGTAACACATGTAGAAATAAGAATCATTGCAAAGTAAAGAAGTGATTTATCTCGAATACCTATAGCCCATATTAAAATTGTAAAGAGTAAATAAAAGGCGAAAATTAAGCAAACAGCCAATTGAGTTGTGATAGAAAAGTAGGCAGCCTGTTTCATTGAGTGCAAGTCACCAAAAATTATTTCACGGCTAAAACCACCTTGTACATAATGATTTACTTGAACACCCTGAATAATGATTTCGCTTTCATTTGTATTTAGCGTAAAATAATGCGTAATAGGTCTACCTATGGGAGAGGTGGACCTATTATCTAGGGTCAGGCTTCCAAGTCCTCCAATTAATTGACCATTTACATAAAGTTCATAAGGAGCTAAGCCTTCAGGTACTGTGATACCATACATCTGAGGAGAAGCATGTTCCTTTAAAATTTTTAAACGATAAGAGCCATAACGAACTTCATCGTTATGCTGAAAATATGCATCCCAAGCTTCAGGCTGATTTGTATAAACTTTTTGTTGCCCTAAAGGTTTGGTGCTTTCTGAAAAAAGCAGGGTGTTGGGATAGAGCTCCCACTCTTTTTGTAACCTAACTTTAAAATTATGGCTGGTATCTATGCCTGTTAAATCGACCACCCCTTGTTGAGCATCGACTCCTTCTGAAATATTGGTGAAATCCATCCAAGTAAATCGAAGCGTGGTAAGGAAGCAAAAAAATAATCCAGAAATTATTAATATTTTTAGTTTTTTGTTTTTCATCATAGCAATATTTTCGACGGATAACGCTAGTTCACCTTCTAAAGTAGTAGCTTCTCTATCAAGTTTTCTAAAAAGTAAACGATAATAATATAAGGAATAAGGCTAAAGGGGGGATACGTATGAGAATCGTGCTAGTAGATGATGAACATTTGCCATTAGCGAGATTAAGAGCCTTACTTGAGAAAAGTAATGTTCCTGGAATTGAGATCGTTGGCGAGTATACTGATTCTCTGAAGGTATTGAATGATATTGAAACGCTACAACCGAATGTTGTATTTTTGGATATAGTAATGCCTGGTATGGACGGTTTAGCATTAGGCGAAAAAATTCAAGAATTATTACCCCATGTGGAAATTGTTTTTACTACTGGGTTTGATCAGTATGCGATTGATGCATTTAATTTGCATGCGATTGATTATTTATTAAAGCCTATACAAAATTCACGTTTAGAAAAAACGTTGGAACGACTTGATAAAGTTACAAGTAAAAGCGACAAGACTATCACAAAGCATACAATGCTTAAGCTTTTTGGAGGACTTTATGTTGTGTCACCAGACGGTCAGACACAGCTTATGAAATGGCGAACATCCAAGGCGAAGGAATTATTTTCTTATATGCTTAATCATCGTGATGAGGTGATTTATCGTGATACTATTTTAGAGCTATTTTGGCCAGAATATGATATCGATAAAGCATCGAAACAGCTCTATACAGCGATTTATACAATACGTAAAACATTAAAAAACTATGGGCTAGGTGGTATACAAATTTCAAGTCCTTTGCTACATTCTGGTTATAGATTACTAGTTGAAAATACGGTGATTGATGTTGAACAATGGCTACTTCGTCTAAAAGCATTGCCTCCTTTACAGCGAACAACAGTAGAGGAACACGAGCAAGTTTTCCAAATGTATACGGGTGATTATTTAGGAGATTGTGATTATCTATGGGCTGAGAGTGAAAGGGAGCGTCTAAGACGACTGCTGCTACATCATACTTCCCAATTAACTGAATTTTATATTAAAAATGAAAATTATATTGCTGCTGTGAAAGTGCAGGAAAAAGTGAAAGCACTCTGTCCAGATGAAGAGGAAACGTATCTTACTTTAATGAAGCTATACGAATTACTGGATAATGTAGCTGCTGTAGAGGAGCAATATTTACTATTAAAGAGAATGCTTCAAGAGCATTTGGCGGTAGAGCCAAATGAGGAAATTGAAAGCTGGTATCAAAGCTGGAAGCAAATTAATAATCTATCACGTATAGATGCCTTTAGTTAGGAAAATGCCAAAGCGCTGTTAAATCAGTGCTTCGGCATTTTTTTGTGGCTGAAGCATCTTTTGCGATACTATCTGTCACATTTATTACCTTAAAGTAAGCCATAAGTCCCTCTATTTATCGGATAAATCTTTACAATAATATCAGTAATTTTTTACTATATTCAATAAATAATTTATTGTGATATAGATAGGTATCCTTTATTATTAATGTAAAAGTGAGGTGCTAGAGATGAAAAAATCTAGAGGTATTGCTTTAAAATTATCCTCTCTTATAATAGGACTATTTCTAGTGCTATTTATAACCTATACCGTTATAACTGGAGCTATGATAAAAAATCAAAGTATGAAAGATTCAGAGCATGGAGCGTTGGAAACGGCTGAATCTTCAGTAGCTATTATGAGCGAGCGTTTTAAAAAAGTGAATACGACATTGCTAACAACAAAACGCATGGTCGAAAGTATGGGAAAAAATGGTGCGTTATCTGCAAAAGCTATTCTAGATATAATGGAAGGTAATTTAACTAATAACGATGATTTAGTAGGTGTAGGTGCTATTTTTGAGCAGGGTTCTATTACGTTTGAGCCGTCTGAAGCCGCTACATTAGTAGATTCAAAACAGCGTTTCAGCCCTTATTTAAGTAAAAATAATAGTGATATTACGGCTGCTTTAATTGAAGGAGCTGATGATAAAAGTGTTGCCGATTGGTATTGGATTCCAAAAGAGGAGAAGCGAGCGGTTTTAACGGAGCCCTATAACTATAATGTAAACGGACAAACTGTATTAATGACAACTATTTCAGTGCCATTAGTCAATGCTTCAGGGACGTTTTTTGGCGTATTGACAGCTGATATGTCCATTGACTTCTTAAATGGGTTAACAGAATCCATTGCACCAGAGGGTGGCTATGCTGCTATTATTACAAATCAAGGTGTGCTGACAGCCAATAGCTTTGGTGAAGAGCTAGGTGGGCATAATATGCAGGAGGATGCTGCTTGGGCAAGTATTAGCGAAACAATGGAAAATGGCGAAATCACAACGCTATACTTGGATTCTGAGCAGTTAAAGGAAAATGCATTTAATGTGTTTGCACCAATGATTTTAGAGGACATCGATGAAACATGGACTGTTCAAATTGTGCTGCCCGAATCAAAAATTTTAGAAACGTATCATTATGTATCAATGTTTGCAGTGATAGCATCCATTATTATGGTTACGCTTATGGCTGTTGCAAGTGTGCTCTTTATTTATCGACAGTTAAAGCCATTAAAATTTTTACGTGCATCGATTGAACGAGCGGCAGAGGGAGATTTGACGCAAAAAGTAGATGAGAAATATATTAAGGCCGATGAAATTGGCATGGTAGCATCTGCTTATAATAATATGCTTGATAAAAATACCCATGCGATGCAAACAGTATTAAATTCTACGACATTATTGAGTCAATCCTCCAACCAAGTTTTTGAGGCTTTTAATGAAGTTGTTGCTTCGAGTCAAGAGGTTTCAGTAGCTATCAATGAAATTGCGCAGGGAGCGTCTAAGCAATCCGAGGATACAGAAGAAACGAATTATCGAATGATGGATTTAGCCGAGCAAATTGATGCTCTTACGATGCTTTCCAATGAAATGGAGGAGCTAGCACATCGAACAAATGCAACAACAGAAAAGGGCATGCAAGAGGTTACAAGCTTGCGTGAACGTAATATAGCAACAAATGAGATGAATGGGCGGGTTCAACAGCAAATTGAGTCTTTAGGGTCCAGTATTAATAATATTAATCAAATTATTGCCTCTATCCAAAGCATTACAGAGCAAACAAATCTATTAGCTTTAAATGCAAGCATTGAGGCTGCACGTGCAGGTGAATATGGCAAAGGATTTGCAGTTGTAGCAGATGAAGTAAAAAAACTAGCTGAGCAATCGAAAAGTGAAACAGAAATTATTAAGGACACTGTAGAAAGTATACTGAATAATTCCCATCAGGCTGTTGCTGTAATTGCTTCGAATGCAGATTTAATGCAAGCCCAAAACGAATCCGTACAAAGCACACAGCTAGCCTTTAAAGATAATAGCGAGCTATCACAATCCATCGCTACTTCCATCAATGAACTAATGAATAAGCTTGCACATATGCTGGAACATAAAAACCAGGCAATTATGGCAATCCAAAGCATTTCAGCTATTTCGGAGGAAACTGCTGCCTCTGCTGAACAAGTAAGTGCTTCTGCAATGGATCAACAAGCAGAGCTACAAAAGGTAGCAGAGTCTATTGACAATATGAATCATATTTCTAAGGAGTTGCAAGAAGTCGTGAATCGATTTAAGCTTGCATAAGGGAAGGGGCTGCCTAATCAAAGGCAGTCTTTTTAGCCTTGCTGTAAAAGGGGAGCTGACGGATAGAATATGGAAAGAGGCGGATAGGTTGCTGAAAATGGCAGATAGAGGATTGAAAATGACGGATAGCCAGACAAAGGGGGAGGGAGCGTTTATATGACTTATCTTGGTATGATTTTTTTCCAAATTGTTGCACCTATTTTAGTGCTACTTGTAGTAGGTGCTATACTACAAAAGAAATTTCGCTTTAATTTAAAAGCATTATCACAACTTATTACATATTGCTTTATGCCTGCAGCTGTTTTTATTAATTTATATGAAACAAGTGTAGAGCTATCTGTGCTTGGAGAGGTTGCCCTATTTATTGTACTCTTTATAGGTAGTCAAATGCTGCTTAGTCACTTTTTAGCAAAGGGATTAGGCTTAGCCAAAACAGAAACAGCTGTTTTTAAAAATAGTGTTGTACTCATTAACTCTGGTAATTATGGTATTCCTGTTGCCCAGATGATTTTTGCAACACAGCCAATTGGTGTAGCGATTCAGGTGATTCTTGTTATTTTTCAAAATATGACAACTTATACATACGGGTTATATAATTTAATTTCCTCCACTAAATCAGGTCTTACAATTATTAAAGACTTTTTTAAAATGCCGATTATTCACGCACTTATTATTGGTGTCGCAATGAATTATTGGAATATTGGTATTCCACAGTTTATTAGAATTCCTATAGACCATGTAGCGGATGGCTTTATTGCGGTGGCGTTAATTACTTTAGGCGCACAGCTATCACAGCTTGAAATGAAATCAATGTTTAATAAAACGGTTTTTATTAGTTGCTTTACACGCTTAATTATTGGGCCAGCTATAGCATTAACAGTTATTTTTCTATTGGGCTTGGACGGAGTTGTTGCACAATCTTTACTAATTGCTAGTGCTTTTCCAACATCCCGTAACAGCTCTAGTTTAGCATTAGAATATGATGTGGAATCAGAAACCGCTGCACAAACCGTATTATTTTCAACGATTGTTAGCTGTATAACGGTAACAGTTGTTATTTATCTGGCAGAAATATTGTTTGCATAGCTAAAAGAAAAAATAAGCTTCCATCTCTAAGCAATATCTGCTACACTAGCATCAAACTAAATAGTATTAACTAGGGGAGTCTGATGAGTCAGGCTGAGAGGGAAACGCTTAGAGGTTTCTTGACCCTTTGGACCTGATCTGGCTCATACCAGCGTGGGAAAGTTAAGAAGCTATTGCATCATAGTATTATATGCAATCAATAGACCTTTACATTGACAGCCGGATCCAAATGATTATTTTGGATTCGGCTTTTATTTATTTTGTTGGGGTGAGCTAGATTCGGTCCTTGTATCACAATATATATAAGGGAGAGAATTAGCTTATGTCAGAAATTAGTGAAAAGAACATGATGATTATGTCAAGCTTTGAAGGAAGCAAGAAGGTATATGTAGAGGGGTCACGTCCAGATATTTTAGTGCCTATGCGTGAAATTGCATTAAGTCCGACAACTGGTAGCTTTGGGGATGAGGAGAATGCGCCAGTGCGAGTATATGATACGAGTGGGCCCTATACAGACCCAAATTATCAGGTAGATATTACAAAAGGGTTGCCAGCTTTACGACGTACATGGATACAAGGGCGTGAGGATGTTGAGGAATATGAGGGACGTACGATTAAACCAGAGGATAATGGTTTTCGCCATGCAGACGATCCACGCATGCAAGAAAACGTCTTCCCTAAATTGACAAGAAAGCCTTTACGTGCAAAAAGGGGGGGAAATGTTACACAGCTTCACTATGCACGACAAGGAATCATTACACCTGAAATGGAGTTTGTGGCGATACGTGAAAATATGGACCCAGAATTTATTCGTTCAGAGATTGCAGCAGGACGAGCTATTATGCCTTCTAATATTAATCATCCTGAGGCTGAGCCAATGATTATTGGGCGCAATTTTCATGTAAAGGTTAATGCAAACATTGGCAATTCTGCTGTATCATCCTCAATTGCAGAAGAGGTTGAAAAAATGACATGGGCAACACGCTGGGGTGCTGATACAATTATGGACCTATCGACTGGTAAGCATATTCACACAACACGAGAATGGATTATTCGAAATGCTGCTGTACCAGTTGGCACAGTACCAATTTATCAGGCGTTGGAAAAAGTAAACGGTGTGGCAGAGGATTTAACATGGGAAGTTTATCGTGATACGCTTATTGAACAAGCTGAACAGGGTGTTGATTACTTCACGATCCATGCAGGCGTGCTATTGCGCTACGTACCACTTACAGCAAGTCGTGTAACAGGCATTGTGTCACGCGGTGGTTCGATTATGGCGCAATGGTGTTTATATCATCATCAGGAAAATTTCCTTTACACACATTTTGAGGAAATCTGTGAAATTATGAAAGCCTATGATGTTGCTTTTTCATTAGGGGATGGTTTACGCCCAGGCTCCATAGCTGATGCCAACGATGAGGCACAATTTGCAGAGCTTGAAACATTAGGGGAATTAACGCAAATTGCTTGGCAGCATGATGTTCAGGTGATGGTAGAGGGGCCAGGTCATGTACCGATGCATCTGATTAAAGAAAATATGGATAAGCAATTAGCGGTTTGTAAGGAAGCCCCCTTCTATACATTAGGGCCACTAACAACAGATATTGCTCCTGGTTATGATCATATTACATCGGCTATTGGCGCAGCAATGATCGGTTGGTTTGGCACAGCGATGCTCTGCTATGTGACGCCGAAGGAACATCTTGGCTTACCGAATCGTGAGGATGTTCGAGTAGGGGTTATTACTTATAAAATCGCTGCACATGCGGCAGATTTAGCAAAAGGACACCCAGGTGCACAACAACGAGATGATGCGCTATCAAAAGCACGCTTTGAATTCCGCTGGCGAGATCAATTCAATTTATCATTAGACCCTGAGCGTGCAGTAGAATATCATGATGAAACCTTGCCAGCAGAGGGAGCAAAGACGGCACACTTTTGCTCGATGTGTGGACCTAAATTCTGTAGTATGCGAATTTCACAGGATATTCGTAACTATGCGAAAGAAAAGGAGCTAACGGCAACGGAGGCTATCCATCAAGGTATGAAGGAAAAGGCAGAAGAGTTTCAAAAAGCGGGCAGTCAGATTTATCAATAATGAAAGGGAGCTTGCGTCAACTTTGTTTGACACAAGCCTTTTTCATATAAAAAAGCTCCATGTGAATATATTATTCACATGGAGTAAAAGTTGGATTTGGATATCAATAATAAGTGGAATTTTAAACGTTTGTTGTTTGCTGAACATATGGATTTGTAAGGTCCATACCATCTAATGAAAGACCCATTGCTTTTGCAACACCTTCACCATATGCTGGGTCAGCTAAATAGCAGTGAAGAATATGACGGCGTTTAATAAATTCTTCAACAGAAGCCATATCATTCGCTGTATTTTCGAATAAACGTTGTTGCTCTTCAGCAGTCATTAAACGGAATAGCTTGCCTGGCTGCTCAAAGTAGTTATTATCATCTTCACGGAAATCATGAATACCTGCATGACCATCAATGCGTAATTCAGGTTCTTTATAGTCTAAGTTATGCTCCCATTCACCGTAGCTATTTGGCTCATAACCTAAAGTTGAACCAAGGTTGCCATCAAAACGCATAGCGCCATCACGATGGAATGTACGGAATGGACATTTTGGTGCGTTAACAGGTAGCATATAGTGATTTACACCAAGACGGTAGCGTTGTGCATCAGCATATGCAAAGATACGACCTTGTAGCATTTTATCTGGTGAGAAGCTAATACCAGGAATAATGTTAGATGGTGCAAATGCAGCTTGCTCTACCTCTGCAAAATAGTTGTCTGGGTTTTTATTTAACTCAAACTCCCCTACAGGAATTAATGGGAAGTCTTTTTTATACCAAACCTTTGTTAAATCGAATGGGTTATATGGTAATTCACGAGCTTGTTCCTCAGTCATTACCTGAATATACATTTTCCATTTAGGGAAATCACCTTTTTCGATAGCTTCATATAAATCACGTTGTGAAGACTCACGATCTTGACCAATGATTTCATTAGCCTCAGCACCTGTTAGGTTTTTAATGCCTTGCTCTGTACGGAAATGGAATTTCACCCATACACGCTCGTTATCAGCATTAATAAAGCTATACGTATGAGAGCCAAAACCATGCATATTGCGATAACCAGCTGGAATACCACGATCAGACATAACGATTGTTACTTGATGAAGAGCCTCTGGTAATGAAGTCCAGAAATCCCAGTTAGAATTAGCATTTTTCATGTTTGTACGTGGGTCGCGCTTTACCACGTGGTTTAAATCTGTAAAGTGTAGTGGGTCACGGAAGAAGAATACAGGTGTATTGTTTCCTACTAAGTCCCAGTTACCTTCCTCTGTATAGAATTTAAGTGCAAAGCCGCGAATATCACGCTCAGCATCTGCAGCACCACGTTCACCAGCAACTGTAGAGAAGCGAGCGAACATTTCTGTTTTCTTACCAATCTCTGAGAATATTTTTGCCTTTGTATACTTTGTAATATCATGCGTTACAGTGAATGTACCGAATGCGCCAGAACCTTTTGCGTGCATGCGACGCTCAGGAATTACTTCACGGTTGAAGTTCGCTAACTTTTCAACCAACCATACATCTTGAAGTAAAAGAGGGCCACGTGGACCTGCTGACATAGAGTCATGGTTACTTACTACTGGAGCACCACCTGCTGTTGTAAAGCGACGGCTGCGATCATTTGCGTTTGTCATATTAGTTTACCTCCTGAAAAAAATGTGAGTCAAACTCTTCGTATATAACTATAACAAATATAAACTAGAATTGCTAGTACATTATAATAATTATCGTTAAAGAATTTATATATTTAAAGATAAAGTATAATTATATGTAGAGAACAGAAGCTTTATACATACATAGGTAAAGTCAAAACAAGCAGCGGCAATGGACATTGTTTTAATTCCTATATATAGTTTCTACCTTATTTAAGGCATTTTTAAACATCCTACTAAAAAGATTTATCTTGGTTCAGCAAATTCTTTTTGTATCGAAAGTGAAGCGACAAATCTTTTTTGCGCGAAAGTGAAGTGTCAGATGCTTTATGTACCAAAAGCATTAGCGACAGGTACAATTACACTAGGACGTAATTGATAAGTATTGCAAAATGATATTGAAAATAGAATAGACTAATTGAAAATTATTGAAAGCGCTATTATTTCGTTTTACGATAGCGATTAGGTGTAATCCCAACGTGCTGTTTAAATATTTTAATAAAATAATTGGGGTCATCAAAGCCATTTAATTGGGCAATTTCACTAATCGCAAAATCTGTTTCGATAAGCATTTTTGTAGCATGCTGAATTCTTAGCTGTTGTAAATAACGCTTAAATGGTAAGCCCTGCTTCTTTGAAAAAATGGTACTTAAATAATTAGGACTAATGCCAAGCTGCTGTGCAACATATGGTAGAGATAGCGTACTATTTTTAAATTGCTGGTCAATAATCTCTAACGCAAGCTCAACATAGTCTGCTCTTTTTTCCATACGAGCTTCACGTGCCAATTCAATTAAGCTTTGAGTAAAGGCAATAATGCCATTAAGAATTGTATACAATATAGGATGCTCAATAATTAAATGAAAGAGCTGACGATAGTTTTGTTCCACAACTGCTTTTTCATGCAATTTATATTTCAGCATAAAGCGTCGAATTTGCGCCAAAACACTTGTAAGATGGATGCGTAGGTCATCCTGCTCATAATAGACGCCCTCATTCGCCAAACGATATAAAAATGCTTTTACAGCTCCGATATTGCTATCCTCTAAGCTGCTTATTAATAATTGCTGCTCCTCGGGCGTTAATAAAGGATCGAAAGGCTGTGCTTCAAATTGCTTGCTAGCATAAAAGATTTGCCCAAAGCCCTCGTAAAAGCTTTGATAGAGTGCACGTGTTGTTGAGATATACATATTTTTAATGGTTGTAGGTGTACCATCATAGATGCCTATATTTAAAGAGCTATTACTCATCACGTGCCACTCTTTCATTAATGTACGCATATCCTTTTCCACCATTTTGAGATTATTTGTTTGAAAAAGGCAGACAATTTTCTCTGATAATGGATAGCTTTTCATATAAAAATGAATCGGTGTTTGTTGCAGCCAATTATAGAGCCTAGAAAAGGTGTCGGCATGTTCAGGCTCAATCATTGTAAAGATAATATCGGTTTCGATAGCATTAGGCGTATGATCTAAAAATAATTGATAGTAAAAGCTTTCGTTTGTAGTTTCTTGAATGTGCTCCATAAACTGTGGTGTGCGAAGTGAGATAGCTGTAAGCTGCTGCTTTAATACCTCTAAATCAATAGGCTTTACAAAAAGATGCGCTACTTGTAACTCAATTGCCTTTAATGCATTTTTAAATAACGGTTCAGCTGTCATAGCTAAAGTTGCAATAGATAGCTTTTGTACATCACGATAAAGAGCGGTTAAATGCTGACTTGACAATAAATCAATATTGACGAGAATGGCATCAGGCTTAAATTGCCGAATGCTTTGAGATACCTCTGAGGTAATTGTGCATATTTCAATAACAATATCGCCCGGAAAATATGTATGTAAAAACCATTTTATTCCTGCTAGCTCTGTAGAATCTTTGTCAAATAATAGCAGCCTCATGTTAATCACCTTTCCTTAAAATATTCTAGTTTTATATAAAAATACGATTATATTATTAAAAATAACATAAAAATCTGAAAAAAATCATATTTCCTCTTTTAAAATTCTCTATATTCCGAAAAAGGGAGTTAGTACAATGTAAATAGAGTAATTGATTATTTTTAAATGCATGTGAAAGCGCTTAATAAAAATTTTTATATAGCCATATAAGAAACAGGGGGATGTCATGTGAAGTCAATCATCGAGCTTGATGGCAATACATTAACAAGACAGCAAGTTGAACAAATCGTAAAGGGAGATGCAACGGTTGCACTTTCTGCGGAGAGCGTAGCACGTATTCGCTTAAGCAGAGAGCGTATTGAAAAACGTTTAGCAGAAGGACAAACGATTTATGGTGTTAATACAGGCTTTGGCAAGCTAAGCAATATCAAAATTGACGATGAGGATATCGAGCTTCTACAGTTAAATTTATTACGCTCAGATGCAACGGGTGTTGGTGAGCCGTTTCCAACAGATGTTGTGCGGGCGATGATGGTATTACGTGCGAATGCTTTAGCAAGAGGATTTTCAGGTATATGTGAGGACACGGTACAGCTATTAATAGCTTGTATTAATAAAGGAGTCCATCCTATTGTGCCTTCACAAGGTTCAGTTGGGGCGAGTGGCGATTTAGCGCCATTATCACATTTAGCCTTAGTGCTAGTAGGGGAAGGTAAGGCAGAGTTTAGCGGGCAGGTGATGATGGGCAGTGAAGCATTGCAGCAGGCAGGACTTTCGCCTGTTCGACTTCAGGCTAAGGAAGGCTTGGCACTTGTAAATGGAACACAAGCAATGACTGGTATTGGTGTACTAACGGTAAATGAAGCTGAGCGCATTGGACTTGCTGCGGATATGGCGGCTAGTTTAACGCTTGAAGCATTAAAAGGAATTACATCGGCATTTGATCCAGCACTTTTAGCGGTAAGACCACACCCAGAATTAGAGCTTGTTGGTGGTCGTATTCGCAAGTGGCTTGAGGGCAGTAAGCGTGTCACAAAACAAGGAGAAATTCGTATGCAAGATGCGTATTCACTGCGCTGTATTCCGCAAGTACATGGAGCCTCTTGGCAATCATTTTTCTATGCAGAAGGTCGTGTACAAACAGAAATGAATGCGACAACGGATAATCCCATTGTTTTAGAAAATGGCGAGGTGCTATCAGGTGGGCATTTCCATGGTCAGCCAATTGCTTTAGCAATGGACTTTTTAAAAGTTGGTGTTAGTGAATGGGCAAATATTTCAGAGCGCCGTACAGAACGCATGGTCAATCCGCAATTAAATGAAGGATTACCACCATTCTTAGCAACAAATCCTGGCATTGAATGTGGGCTTATGATTGCGCAGTATACAGCAGCGTCCATTGTGTCAGAAAATAAAGTGCTGGCACATCCATCTAGTGTTGATTCAATTCCTACATCTGGTAACCAAGAGGATCACGTTAGTATGGGCACAACTTCGGCTCGTCAAGTACGACAAATTGTTCATAATGCGGCTCGTGTTATAGCAATTGAGATGATTTGTGCGTCACAGGCAATTTATTTAGATAAGGCAGAAGAGCAACTAGCTCCAGCAACACGCCAATATTTAGAGAAGGTACGTGAACACTGTCCACCATTATTAGCAGATCAACCAATCGGTGATGAGATTGAAGCACTAGCGAAATATTTATTAGAGAGCAATGATTTAGTGACATTATCCAAATAATATTAAAGGGGATGGGCGTATGAAAACAACAACAAATATTCGTGCACCAAGGGGAAATACATTAACATGCAAGGGCTGGACACAGGAAGCGGCACTGCGTATGCTGATGAACAATTTAGACCCTGAGGTGGCAGAAAATCCAGATGAGCTAATTGTTTATGGAGGTATTGGTAAGGCTGCGCGCAATTGGGAATGCTATGAGCAAATCATTACCTCGTTAAAGGAATTAGAAAATGATGAAACATTGCTTGTTCAATCAGGAAAGCCTGTAGCAGTATTCCGTACACATGAGCATGCGCCACGTGTATTAATTGCTAATTCAAACCTAGTACCAGCATGGGCAAACTGGGAGCATTTCTATGAATTAGAGGATAGAGATTTAATGATGTATGGACAAATGACTGCGGGTAGCTGGATTTATATTGGTGCTCAAGGCATTTTGCAGGGCACATATTTATCATTTGTAGAAGCAGGAAAGAAAGTATTTGGCACAGCGGATTTACGTGGTAAATTCATCCTTACAGGTGGTATGGGTGGTATGAGTGGTGCACAGCCTTTAGCCGGAAAAATGGCAGGCGCTGTCATTCTAGTTGTTGAAGTAGAACGTGCACGTATTGAACGTAAAATTAAAGAAGGTTACTGTGATTACATCGTGGAAACGGTGGACGAAGCGATTGCATTAGTGAATAAATTACGTGACCAAAAAGAACCAGCCTCAATTGGGCTTGTTGGCAACTGCGCAGACGTTAATCGTGAGCTGCTAAATCGCGGCATTATTCCAGACTTTGTAACAGATCAAACATCTGCGCATGACCCGATTAATGGCTATGTACCAAATGGTATGACCTTTGAAGAAGCATTGGAACTCCGTAAAACAGATGTAAAAACATATGAGCGTAGAGCAAAGGAAACAATGGCAGAGCATGTTCGTACAATGCTGGAATTCCAAGCAGCTGGTGCAGAGGTATTTGATTATGGGAATAATATTCGTGCCTATGCTAAGGAGATGGGTGTGACAAATGCCTTTGATTTCCCTGGCTTTGTACCAGCATATATTCGTCCATTATTCTGTGAAGGAAAGGGACCGTTCCGTTGGGCAGCACTGTCAGGCAACCCAGAGGATATTTATAAAACAGATGCACTTGCGAAAGAAATGTTTGCTGAAGATGAGGGTCTTGTGAATTGGATTAATATGGCACAAAAAATGGTGAAATGGCAAGGGTTACCTGCACGTATTTGCTGGCTAGGCTATGGAGATCGCCATCGCTTTGCCTTAAAAGTGAATGAAATGGTGGCAAATGGTGAATTATCAGCGCCAATTGTTTTTGGTCGTGATCATTTAGATTCAGGTTCAGTTGCGTCGCCAAACCGTGAAACAGAAGGAATGTTGGATGGTTCGGATGCAGTATCAGATTGGCCAATTTTAAATGCACTTGTCAATACAGCGAGCGGTGCAAGCTGGGTAAGTGTACATCATGGTGGCGGTGTTGGCATGGGGTATTCACAGCATGCAGGTCAAGTATTAGTAGCAGATGGCTCAGCGCTTGCTGCAGAGAAAATTGCCCGTGTATTAGTATCAGACCCAGGTATGGGTGTGGCTCGTCACGCTGATGCAGGCTACGATATTGCCATTCAAACAGCAAAGAACAAAGGTGTGCATATACCAATGTTAAAGGATGATGTAAAGTGACCATTTTAATCAAGGATGCCAATGAAGTCATTACGCTAAAAAGCCATGTACAAGGACCCCGAACAAAGGAGCAGATGCGAGAGCTTGCAGTTGTTGAAAATGGCAGTGTACTTGTTGAAGGCGATAAAATTGTAGCTGTTGGGTCATTTGAGCAGTTAGCTATAGATTTTCCTGATTTGACGAAAAAAGCAACTATTATTGATGCCTCTGGGAAAATTGTTATGCCAGGCCTAGTCGATTGTCATACGCATTTAGTGCATGGTGGCACACGCGAGGAAGAGTTTAATATGCGACTCAACGGTGCTACCTACATGGATATTATGAATGCGGGTGGCGGTATTCATGCGACAACAAAGCGTACAAGAGAAACAAGCTTTGAAGCATTATATGAAAAAACAATGCAGCATTTAGATGTATTTTTAAAGCATGGTGTGACAACAGTTGAGGCAAAATCAGGCTACGGCTTAGATTGGAAAACTGAAAAGAAGCAGCTAGAGGTAGCAAAAAAACTCCAAGAAACACATAGCGTTGATGTTGTTAGCACCTTTATGGGCGCACATGCAGTTCCACGTGACTATAAGGGTCGTGAGGATGACTTTGTTGATATTGTTATTCGAGAAATGCTACCGAAAGTGGCGGAGCTAGGCTTAGCTGAATTTAATGATGTATTTTGTGAGAAAGGCGTCTTTACCCCAGAGCAATCACGGCGTATTTTAGAGGCTGGGAAAGCACTTGGCTTAACACCGAAAATTCATGCGGATGAAATCGAGCCATATAAAGGCGCAGAGCTTGCGGCAGAGGTAGGGGCTATTTCGGCAGAGCATCTATTAGTAGCTTCTGATGAAGGCATTCAAAAAATGGCTGAAGCGGGCACAATTGCCGTTTTATTGCCAGGGACAGCATTTTTCCTACGTGCACCGTTTGCAAGAGGGCGTTTAATGATTGATGAAGGTATACCTGTAGCCATTTCAACAGACTTTAATCCAGGCTCATCGCCAACAATGAGTTTGCCGTTTATTATGAATTTAGCCTGTATGCATATGGGCATGACCTTAGAGGAGGTATTAGCTGCCACAACGATTAATGCAGCCTATGCGATTAATCGGGGGGCACAAATAGGCTCCCTTGAAGCAGATAAGCAGGCGGACGTTATTCTGTTAGACGTTGCTAACTATAAGCAATTACAATATTTCTACGGCATGAATCATACAAATACGGTCATTAAAAATGGTCGCATTGTTGTGCAAAATGGCATTCTATTAGAATAGGAGCAGTGAAAAAGTGAGAAGTTGCTCAATTCAGTATATAGTTGTTGACGAATAAATTGATAATTTTCTCCCTCCATTGTTGACGAATGGGGGGATTTTATATATTTTTGGTGATTGAAATCAAAAAATAATTATAATGGGGTTATATACTCTAAATAAATTAAGGCTATTTAGAGAAAATGTCTTCATATATTTTAAGAAAAAGTTATAGTAAAATGAATACTTAGTATTATAAGTGTTTGTAAAAATAATGAATTATAGGGTATTATATTCTAAAAAGAAGTGGGGTAGATGATTATTCAAACGAAACCAGCCTATCAAAAAATTTATGAAACAATTAAAGAAAAAATCGTGGAAGGCACATATTTAGTGGGCGATATTTTACCTTCTGAGGCTGAACTGGAGAAAATGTTCAACGTCAGCCGCACACCTGTAAGGAACGCCTTGAAGCAGCTTGAAAATGATAAGCTTATTCATAGAGTGCAAGGGAAAGGTTCTTTTGTAAGCAACCAACAGCCAAAACAAACATGGACGAGCATGTCGGGCTTTAGAAATCATTATTCGAATGATTGGGAGAAGATATCTGTTAAAACAATTGAAGTGAAAAGGGTGACTAATCCACATTTTGCTAAGCTATTAAAACTAGAGGAAAATACAGAGCTCATCTATTTAAAAAGAATTCGCTATTTAAACAATCAGCCCATGTTTTTCTTGGAGCACTATATTCGCCCTGTACTTTCCACGGATATCTATCGTGATAATGCAACGATTTCCTCAGTGCAACAGTTGCTGAAAGAGAAAATGAATGTAGATATTGTTGAGGTAGAGGATGAAATCGAGGCTGTTATTGCGACACCATATATAGCAGGCGCTCTGCAAATTTCCGATACGGCAGCTGTATTAAAAGGAACAAGAATATCTTATGCAAAAAATAAAGAGCCTATGGACTTAAATATATTCTATATAAATACAGATAACTGGAAATATTACTCTTATTTTAAGTTCTAATAGACTGATTAGCCAATGAAACTATGTGAATTGGCAAAATAAGCATGGGATTTAATATAATACTTAGTATTATAAGATGTTGACATTCTTAGTATTATATTTTAATATCTAACTATTCGGTATTATCAGAATTAAATGAAAATGATCAAAGGGGATGAGAAAATGTTTAAAATGAAAAAGTTGCTTTTTTTGTTAGGGACAGTTGGATTGCTATCCATGAGTCTCGTGGGGTGTAGTAATAACAATGATAAGAGCGTAGATGGTGCAGAAAAAGTAAGCGTAGCTGCTTTAAATAATTATCCACCACTTATTTTTAAACAGGATGGTAAATTAACCGGTTTTGAATACGATTTATTGCAAGCGGTTGCAAAGGAGGAAAATTTAGAACTTGAGTTTAAAGAAATGAAGTTTGATGGTTTTATTCCAGGTTTACAATCTAATCAGGTAGATATTGGTATGTCAACACTAAACTAGACAATTTTTTTAAGGTGTCTATGTTTGTACTCAATTGGGCTTTCATATCCAAGGGTTCCATGAATTCTTATGCTATTAAACCAGTGAACATAGTCCTTTAACTCCCTTGTTAATTCTTCTAAACTACTAAAATGTCTGCCCTTCACAAACTCTGTTTTGATGATTTTGAATGTTGCTTCAGCTACTGCATTATCATACGGGCAGCCCTTCATACTTAAGGATCGTTGGATATTAAAAGTCTTTAAAGCATCATCAATCAAATTATTTTTAAACTCATTTCCACGATCCGTATGAAAAAGCTGTATCTTATTAAGATCGACTTTGATAGAAGCTAACGCACGATAAACGAGTAATGCATCTTTATTTGGCCCTGTACTAAAACCGACGATTTCCCGATTAAAGAGATCGACAAAGACACATACGTAGTTCCATTTTTGATTGACTCTTACGTACGTTAAATCGCTAACGATTGTGGTCATTTCTTGTTCCTGTGCGAATGCACGATTTAGTTCATTTGTTTGTTCTGATTCATTACAGGATTTTGTATGTGGTTTAAATTGAGCGATTGTGTATGAAGAAACGAGACCCTGCTCCTGCATGATGCGCCCAATTCTTCGCCTGGAAACAATATGACCGCGCTTTTTTAATTCTACTTTGATTTTACGTGTTCCATAGTTCTGACGGCTTGCGTGAAAAATATCGATTACATCAGAGGTAACGGGATCCTCCGATACTCTTTCTTTTGCTTCATAATAATAAGTACTTCTAGGGATTTGCAGGACTTTGCACATTGCTGATATCGAGTATTTGTGTTGATTATTCTTGATTACATTTACTTTCGTCCTAGTATCAGCGCGGCTTGCTTTAAAATGTCATTTTCCATTTCTAGTTGCTTGTTTCTTTTTCGGAGTTCCATCAATTCTTTTTGTTCATCTGTTAAATTGTCTTTCTCCTTAAAAGAACCTGATTTTTGACTCTGACTCACCCACTTGTCTAAAGATGAAGGAGTAAGATCATATTCACGAATAATCTCTTTTCTTGGTTTTCCATTTTGGTACAGCTGCACGATCTGTTGCTTGAAATCTTCAGTAAATGTTCGGCGTTCTCTTTTAGTCATGTAGATTCTCCTCAAATGTGTTATTTGTAGTCTACTTGACCTTAAAAATTCTGTCCAACTAAGTGTAGCCTATCCATATTGCCTCTTCCATTTTAATACGTGAAGAACGAAAAGAAGTAGTTGATTTTACAGATATCTTCTTAGAATCAGGTCTAGTGCTTGTTGTAGCAAACGATAGTTCTATTCAATCATTCGAGGATTTAAAAGGTAAAACAATTGTTGCGACACAGGGTTCTACGACATATGAGGAAGCAAAGAAATTAGCAGAACAATATGGTGGACAAGCGAAGCCATTGAAAGAAACTGATGCATTGTATTTAGATGTAGAGAACGGAAATGCAGATGCACTTGTATTAAATTCGCCAACAGTAGATTATCGCTTAGCTGTAGATGGGGACAATGTGAAATTCCGAATTGTTGGCGAGCATATGACAGTGGATGAGCATGCATTTGCAGTAAAAAAAGGAAATAAAGAGCTAGCAGATAAAATCAATGATGGTTTAAAAAAGGTTCAGGAAAATGGTGAGTATGACAAAATTCATGAAAAATGGTTTGGTAAATAAAATTCGTTAATGATTCATTTAAAGTGAGGTGTTTGTATGGAAACAACTTTTAACGTTATTGTAGACGCACTGCCTTATCTTTTAAAAGGCTTATATATGACAATATTAATATCTGTTTTATCAATTGTTTTCTCACTTGTAATTGGGCTTATTGCATGTTTTATGCGGATGTCAAAGTACGCAGTTTTACGATATCCAGCAGCCATCTATGTCAATCTTATTCGCGGTACGCCAATACTTATTCAAATACTATTTATTTACTTTGGCGCACCTACAGCTTTAGATATTCATCTTTCTGCTTTTACAGCAGGATTGATTGCCATTAGTTTAAATATTGGGGCTTATAACACAGAGATTTTCCGTGGAGGAATTGAATCGATTGGTAAAGGTCAAATGGAAGCGGGTAGATCATTAGGTTTCTCTTATGCACAAACAATGGCTTTAATTATTTTGCCGCAAGCTGTACGCCGCATGATTCCATCCTTTGTAAACCAATTAACGCATGCAATTAAGGATACATCAATGCTTTCAGTTATCGGCATCGCAGAATTAACAATGGTTGGACAATCCATTTATGCGATGAATTTCAGATCTTTTGAAATATTAACGATGGTAGGATTATTCTACTTTATCACGATTTACACAGTTTCCTTTATCTCAACTAAGATGGAACGGAGGTTCGTTATCTCATGATTAAAGTAAATAATCTAGCAAAATCCTTTGGCGAGTTACAGGTATTGAAAAATATTAGCACAGAGATTGCGGCAAAAGAGGTTGTTTGTATTATCGGTTCCTCTGGTTCAGGTAAAAGTACATTTTTACGATGCTTGAACTTGTTGGAAGAGCCAAGCGGTGGTGAAATTATTATAGAAGGCGAAAATATTTTAGATAAAAGTGTTGATATTAATAAGCTCCGTCAAAAAATGGGCATGGTGTTCCAACAATTTAATCTATTTCCGCAAAAAACAGTTTTAGAAAATATTTCATTAGCACCGATGAAACTGAAAAAGAAGAGCAAGGCAGAGGCTGAAAAGCAGGCAATGGAACTGCTAGAGAAAGTGGGATTAGCAGCTAAAGCAGATGCCTATCCAACGAATTTATCAGGTGGACAACAACAACGTGTTGCCATTGCACGAGCGTTAGCAATGGAGCCACATGTAATGCTGTTTGACGAGCCGACATCTGCCTTGGACCCTGAGATGGTTGGTGAAGTTTTACGAGTTATGAAGCAACTAGCGCAGGAAGGGATGACAATGGTAATTGTCACGCATGAAATGGGCTTTGCGCGTGAGGTAGCTGATCGTGTGATATATATTGATGGTGGTAATATTGTGGAAGATGGAAATCCAAAAGACATATTTACAAATCCATCCCACGAAAGAACAAGAGCATTTCTATCAAAAGTATTATAAAAGCAATGGAGTCTTTGTGTTGAAAAACGAAGACTTCCATTCCTAAAAAAGATATAAATTTTTTTATCCTAACTTAGTATACTAAGTATTATAACAAAGAAATTAGAGGAGAAATTACATGACAAAAACAGTCCTATTAATTGAACCTACTATTCGAGCGAATGGTGTTAAGTATTTAACAAATTATTTTAATGTAGTGTTAGCACCGAACGGTTCAGAGGAAACCATTATTCAATATATCAACGAACATCAGGCGCATGCGGTGATCGTCAGAACAGAAAAAATAACAAAGAAAATTTTGGAAAGCTGTCCTTCCCTTGAAGTTGTTGGGATGCATGGTGTTGGGCTGGACCATATAGATGTTCAAAGTGCTACAGAAAATGATGTAGTTGTGCTAAATGCACCATCCAGCAATTATACATCTGTTGCAGAACATGCAATGATGTCTGTTCTAGCTTTGAGTAGAAACTTAAAAATTAGTGATGCAAAAGTTCGGAATAATGAATGGCATTATCGAGAAACATATTTCCCAATGGAAGTGAATGGGAAGACACTTTTAATCGTAGGAATGGGTCGAGTTGGACAGGATTTAGCTAAAAAAGCAAAGGCATTTAACATGACTGTTTTAGGCTTCGATCCATTCGTCACAGAATCTGAAATGCAGCTACATGGTGTTGTAAAAATCAATGACTTAAATATGAATCTTCCAATATGTGATTTTATCTCTTTACACGCACCGCTAGCGAAGGGTACCTATCATTCGTTTTCTACAAAGCAATTTGAGTTAATGAAAGATTCCGCGTATGTCATTAATTTGGGGAGAGGCCCATTGATTGATGAAGAGGCGCTCTATCAGGCATTGGTGAATAAGCAAATCGCTGGTGCAGCATTGGATGTTTTAGAGCAAGAGCCCCCAGCTAGTGATAACTCTCTCTTTGCCTTGGACAATGTTATTCTTACACCACATTTCGGTGGCGATACATTAGAAGCGAAGGATAGATGCTCTGAATCGATCACACAAGAGGTTGGCGTTGTGTTACATGGAAGAATTTCGAAAAATGTAGTAAATCCGCAAGTATTAGGCTCTGCAAAAGCCTATAAAATACTAAATAACATTTAAAAGGAGAGTTTTAATTATGAAATACAATGGAATTATGACAGCATTAGTAACACCTTTACATCAGGATGGGACAGTAAATCAAGAAAACTTTGCCCATTTAATTGAAGATCAACTGAACCATAATATTCACTCTTTACTCGTACTAGGTGGAACAGGTGAATATGCTGCGATTACTATGGAGCAGCGAAAAGTTGCAATTGATGTAGCAATCAAAGCATCAGCTGGTCGTGTGCCAGTGGTAGTAGGCCTACTTTCTCCAGGAATAGGTGACAATGTAGAATTGGGAAATTATGCAAAACAAGCTGGTGCTGACGCTGTGATGGTCGTGACACCATACTATGTAAATCCAACAAGACAAGGCTTTATCGAATACTATCAAGAATTTGATAGACGTTTAGATATGCCAATTATCCTTTACAACATCCCTTACAAAACAGGTATTCATTTAGCAAACGATGTCGTAAAAGAAGTAGTTGAAAAAGTACCAAATGTAGTAGGAATGAAAGTTTGCTCAGATAATATTGGTGATGTTCTTGAGCTGCTTCAAACAGTTGGGGATAAAATCGCAGTTCTTTGTGGAGAAGATTTCAGGGCGGTATCTTCATTTATCGCAGGAGCACCAGGTGCTATAACGGCTAGCTCAAATCTTCTTCCAGATGTATGGGTACAAATTTATAACTTAGTTCAAGAGAAAAAATATGATGAGGCAGTAGCATTACATCAAAAATTCTTCCCGTTAATGAAGTCACTATATAAAGAAGGCAATCCAGGACCTGTAAAAGCAGCATTAAGTATGATTAATGTACCAGTTGGCTCAGTTTCAGTGCCGTTAGTGGATGTTTCTGTTAGCCTGCAGGAGGAACTAAAACAACAATTAATAGAACTAGAAGTGCCTGTAAGATAA
The DNA here is from genome assembly GCF_038008325.1 of Lysinibacillus sp. FSL K6-0232. Classification (NCBI taxonomy): domain Bacteria; kingdom Bacillati; phylum Bacillota; class Bacilli; order Caryophanales; family Bacillaceae; genus Lysinibacillus; species Lysinibacillus sp. FSL K6-0232. The sequence continues at coordinate 292,942 of NZ_JBBOYW010000001.1, forward strand.
GTAGATGAAATGCATATTCAATCAGTGGAGTAAATCGAGTTACCCATTAAGAGGGGATAAAAATATTGGAGGTATATATGGTAGTAGCATATAAGCATGAGCCTTTTACTGATTTTAGTGTAGAAGAGAATCATTTAGCATATACAAAAGCTTTACAAACAGTTGAAGGATATTTAGGGCAAGATTATGATTTAGTCATTGGTGGGGAACGAATTACTACAGAGGACAAAATTGTTTCCTATAATCCTGCCAATAAAAAAGAGGTAATTGGCCGTGTATCAAAGGCAGATCAGGAGCTAGCTGAAAAAGCAATGCAAGCAGCTGTCGAGGCATTTAAAACATGGAAAAAGGTAAAGCCTGAATTTCGTGCGGACGTTTTATTCAAGGCTGCTGCTATTATTCGTCGCCGTAAGCATGAGTTTTCAGCATTGCTAACAAAGGAAGCGGGTAAACCATGGAGAGAGGCGGATGCAGATACAGCAGAAGCAATTGATTTTTTAGAGCATTACGCACGTCAAATGCTTGTTATTAAAGATGGCGCACCTGTTCAAAGCCGTCCAAATGAATTTAACCGCTATGATTATATTCCACTAGGTGTTGGTATTATCATTTCACCATGGAACTTTCCATTTGCAATTATGGCTGGCACAACTGTAGCTGCGATTGTGACAGGTAACACAGTATTATTAAAGCCGGCTTCAACGACGCCAATTATTGCTGCTAAATTTGTTGAAGTCATGGAAGAAGCAGGTCTTCCTAAAGGTGTGCTTAACTTTGTACCAGGAAACGGTGTAGAGGTAGGAGATTACCTTGTTGACCATAAGGATACAAGATTTATTAGCTTTACAGGTTCACGTGATGTTGGTCTTCGTATTTTCGAACGTGCCTCAAAAGTTAATAACGGACAAATTTGGATTAAACGTGTTATCGCAGAAATGGGCGGAAAAGATACAATTGTTGTTGATAAAGAGGCAGACCTTGAGTTAGCAGCGAATTCAATTGTCACTTCTGCATTTGGTTTCTCAGGGCAAAAATGTTCTGCCTGTTCACGTGCAGTTGTGGTAGAAGATGTCTATGACCAAGTGTTAGAACGTGTTGTAGCATTAACAAATGAATTAACACAAGGCGATCCAACTGACTATGCAAACTATATGGCAACCGTGATTGATCAAAGTGCATATAATAAAATTATGGGTTATATCGAGATTGGCAAGCAGGAGGGCAAGCTATTAACAGGTGGAGAAGGAAACGATTCAATCGGTTACTTTATTCAACCTACTGTATTTGCTGACCTTTCTCCAGACTCAAGAATTATGAAGGAAGAAATTTTTGGCCCAGTTGTTGGCTTCACAAAGGCAAAAGATTTTAATCATGCTATTGAAATTGCCAACAACACAGAATATGGCTTAACAGGTGCAGTTATTACGAATAACCGCGAGCATATCGAAAAGGCTCGTGAAGACTTCCATGTTGGAAATCTTTACTTTAACCGTGGCTGTACAGGGGCTATCGTTGGGTATTAACCATTTGGTGGGTTCAATATGTCAGGCACAGACTCTAAAGCTGGTGGTCCAGACTATTTACTACTGCATATGCAAGCAAAAACATCCTCAGAGATGTTTTAATCATAAAAGCCAACCAATTGTCAGCACTTATATTAGCAATTGGTTGGTTTATTTTGAATACAATTATTAAAAGCTTGCAATAAGGAGAATGAAGGATTATTATATTAAATAGTAATCATTAAATTACAAATTACTTAAAGTTGCTTTTATAAAGGAGTTTACAAAATGTCAAAATTCCATAGTGAAGAAGATATACTTGCTCACTACGATTCTTCTAAATATCAAACACCCGATGGCTATACAGCAGATATTGCAATTTTTACAATTGTTTCAGAGAAAAAAGAGGAAAAAGCGCCGCCAAATATGACGCTAAAAATTATGCTCATCAAGCGTGCAGCAAAGGATGCGGAAGGCAATCCAAATATTGAAGGCGGCAAATGGGCACTGCCTGGAGGCTTTGTAGACGCTAATCACAAAGAAACAGCCTATATTGCTGCGAAAAGAGAGCTAAAAGAAGAAACAAACGTAGAGGGGTTGCATTTACAACATTTTGGCGTTTACGATAAGGTTGATCGTGACCCTCGTGGATGGATGATATCGAATGCCTTTTATGCAATTGTGCCAGAAATGTTTATTGAACAACGACAGGCGAATGATGATGCTGCTGAGGTGGAGCTATTCGATATTGAGGAGGTATTTACGCTCCAGCTTGCTTTTGATCACCGCCAAATTATTGCCGATGCATTGGCATTTATTAAAAGGGATATGATTCAAACAACTGTTGCGAAAAACTTTTTACCACAAGAGTTTACGTTATCTGAATTACAGCGTGTGCTGTTAACAGTGGATGAAGACCCACGAATTGCCAATGACTCTGTATTTTTTGCAAAGGCTCCTAAATTACCTTTTATTGATAAGGTATTGGATAGGGAAGGGAAGCCAAAGAAAACAAAGCGAAATTCATTTAGACCGTCACAATTGTATACATTTAATGACCGTGAGATTGTGGAATCAATTTATCATTAGGAAAGAGCCGTCTTTCCTGATTATTTTAAACTTTGTAATTTGTAATTTATATATTACTAATTAATAAAATGGAGTGATGAAATAATGACAAAGCGTGCATTGATTAATATTGATTATACAGTGGATTTTGTTGCAGCAGACGGAGCTTTAACATGCGGAGAGCCTGGGCAGCTACTAGAGCAAGCAAATATAGCATTAACAAAGGAATTTATTACGAATGGTGAGTTTACAGTATTCGCAATAGATGTCCATGAAAAAGGCGATCAATATCATCCAGAAACAAAGCTATTTCCACCGCATAATATTCGGAATACAAAAGGTAGAGAGCTATATGGTGGCTTACAAGCACTGTATGAGGCAAATCAAGAGCAGGAGCATGTCTACTACCTCGATAAAACGCGGTATTCTGCTTTTGCAGGAACAGACTTAGAATTAAAATTGCGTGAGCGAGGCATTACAGAGCTGCATTTAATTGGCGTTTGTACAGATATTTGTGTCCTTCATACAGCGGTAGATGCTTATAATAAAGGATTTACAATTGTTATTCATAAAAATGCGGTTGCATCTTTTAACCAAGCAGGACATGAATGGGCATTAGGTCATTTTGAACATACACTAGGTGCGACAATTATTGAATAGATAAATGGAGGGAAGGACATGACATATACAGATGATAGCTTTATGCTACACACTGATTTATATCAAATAAATATGGCTCAAGCCTATTGGCAGGATGGTATTCATCAACGTAAGGCTATTTTTGAGCTATATTTTAGAAAGCTGCCATTTGGCAATGGATATGCCATCTTTGCAGGTTTAAAAAAAGTAGTAGAGTTTATGAAAAACTTTGGCTTCTCTGCTAGTGATATTCAATATTTGCGTGAACAAGGGGGCTATCCAGAGGAATTTCTACAGTATTTACAGGAGATGAAGTTTACAGGCACAATTGTAGGCATGAAGGAAGGGGAGCTTGTCTTTGCAAATGAGCCGATTTTACGAATTGAGGCACCGTTAGCACAGGCACAACTAATTGAAACGCCATTATTAAATATTGTGAATTACCAAACATTAATTGCTACAAAGGCTTCACGTATTAAACAAGTAGTGGGTGAGGATATTGTTATGGAGTTTGGTACTCGACGTGCCCATGAGTTTGATGCAGCGCTTTGGGGAACACGTGCAGCTTATATTGGTGGCTTTTCTGCTACAAGTAATGTACGGGCTGGAAAACTATTTGGTATTCCCGTATCAGGCACTCATGCACATGCGATGATACAGGCTTATCAAGATGAATATATGGCATTTAAAAAATATGCAGCAGCACATAAGGACTGTGTGTTTTTGGTGGATACCTATGATACATTACGTTCAGGTGTGCCAAATGCTATACGCGTGGCGAAGGAGCTAGGTAATACAATTAATTTTATCGGTATTCGTTTAGATAGCGGTGATTTGGCATATCTTTCGAAAATGGCAAGAAAAATGCTAGATGATGCAGGCTTTACACAAGCAAAAATTATGGCTTCAAATGATTTAGATGAATATACAATTATGCATTTAAAATCGCAGGGAGCTCAAATTAATGCTTGGGGAATTGGCACAAAGCTTATTACAGCATACGATCAAGCTGCTCTTGGTGGCGTCTATAAATTAGTTTCCATTGAAAATGGGGACGGCGAACTGGTTGATACGATTAAAATTTCAGCTAATCCTGAAAAGGTGACAACTCCTGGGCGTAAGCGTGTTTACCGTATTATTAATAATGAGAATGGTCATGCTGAGGGGGACTATATTGCATTGGATGAGGAAAATATTCAGCAAGTAGAACGGTTAAAAATGTTCCACCCTATTCATACGTATATTAGTAAATTTGTCACCAATTTTACGGCGATTGAATTGCATGACAGTATTATAGAAAACGGCAAGATTGTTTATAAGGAACCGACACTGCAAGAAATACAGGCATATGCAAAGGAAAGCTTGCAATTGCTATGGTGTGAGTATAAGCGAACACTCAATCCAGAAGAATATCCTGTCGATTTAAGTCAGGCTTGCTGGGACAATAAAATGGCAAGTATTCAAGCAGTAAAGGAAAAGGTTTCAAGAAGAATGAAAATGTAAAAGACAACGGCAGGAGGAAATGACAATGGCGAGAATAGGCATCTATGGTTCATCCTTTGATCCAATTACTAATGTTCACCTTTGGACAGCTAGCACAGTTGCACATCGCTGTAAGCTAGATCAGGTTATTTTTTTACCTTGTTCAAGTAAACGTAAGGATAAAACCATTCAAACAAAGGATATGCATCGTTGGAATATGCTACAGCTAGCAATAGCCAAGGACGAACGTTTTATTGCGGATTCCTATGAAATGGAACAAGAGGGCTGGAATATCTACACATACGATACAATGAAATATTTTCGAGTAAAGCATCCAAATGATGAGGTACATTTTATTATGGGTGCAGATTTATTGGCGGATATCGGTGCAGGGTTATGGAAAAAAGGTGATGCACTTGTAGCGGAAAATAAATTTATTGTGATGGCAAGGCATGGTATTGATATGCTATCAACCATTAGTCGTTCTCCTATTTTAAGAAACAATGATGATGGGCGATTTCACCTTATTGATAAGGGCTTAGCTATGGAAATTAGCTCCACCTACATTCGAGAGGAATTTGCCATGGGCGGAGAACCAAGATACCTCCTGCCAGATGCATGCTATGACTATATTAAAGAGCATCAGCTTTATCAGAAGTCATAAAGGGGCTGTCCCATAAGTCCTTAAAATAAATCTGGAGGAGAAAAACATCACGTTTTTCCCCTCCAGATTTTTTGTCTATTCGCTTGTTCCCTGAAAGTAGCTGACGGATGGCAGCTACTTTCAGGAGATTGTGGGCTAATGCCACAATCCCAAATTCCACGTGGACCTTATCAAGGCCCCGTAATAGGAATCGACGGAACGACCGATTGCCCTTGATGTGACCGAACACACTTTCTACCTCGATTTTACGTCGAGCATAGATGGCGGCTTTTTCTTCACATTCAAGGGCTGCTTTTGCCTTTGCCTTCATTTCTTCAAATACGGTATTCCAATGAACCTGACGATTACCTTTTGCTGTTGTACATTGTGCCTTTAATGGGCAATCTGAACAATCTTCACATTCGTAGATTTTATAGCTTTGCTGAAATCCCGAGGCATTCTTTTTGTTTTGATATTTTTTAAATAGCACCTTGCGTCCATTCGGGCAAATAAACCAATCGTCCTTTTCCTGATAGTCCCAATTTTTCGCATTCTTGATATTATTTTTATACTTGCGCGTGTTTTCTTTTAAATATGTATTATATGGAATTAAATAATCAAAACGTGGCTCTTTTTCTTCCCCTATTGCATATAAGTAATTTTCTTCGCTGCCATATCCTGCATCGGCGATGACGGTTTTTGGCATTGGCAAAGTAGACGCTGCTAGTTTTTCCAAATGAGGAATAAAACAGCGCGTATCTGTTGGGCGTTGATGGATGGAATAATATAAAATAAATTGATTCTCCGTTGCCATTTGAACATTGTAGCCGGGTTTCAATTGACCGTTTTTCATGTGATCTTCTTTCATGCGCATAAACGTGGCATCCGTATCCGTTTTTGAAAAACTATTGCGATCGCCAAATGTCTCATGATACGCTTGATATTTTTGAATGCGTGGGATGAAATTTTCTTGAATTAGTTTGATCGGTTTCTTTAACGCACTTCGACGTGAACGGAGTTCTTTTCGAACAGACACCTCTTTGGTCGCTTCGATTTCAGCTGTTAAGGTATTTACTTGTGTTTCTAATTGATGGGAAAGGGTTGTCAATTGTCCTGACGTTACATCTTCCTCCGGAATCTCCTCCAGTTCCATTTCTTCTGTCTGGGCAAGTTCGTGAATGTGCTGAAGGTTTTCCTTGATTTTCTCTTTCAGTTTTTCTTCAAAACGGACCGTAGATTTTTTCCAAATGAAAGAATACTTATTGGCATTCGCTTCAAGCTTTGTCCCATCCAAGAAGTAGTCCTCAAAGGTAATATATCCTTTCTCAATTAATTGGTGGATCATGTTTTCAAATAACTCATCCATTAGGGTTTTCATACGATAGCCACGAAAAAAGTTGATCGTACGGAAGTCGGGGTTTTGCATGCCTGCTAACCACATCGCGGGAATGCTTTCCCGAATCAATTTTTCAATCCCACGGCAGGAATACACCTTTTGGGAATAGGCGTACAAAATCACTTTCAGCATCATTTTCGGATGATAGGAACTGCGCCCACCACCTAAATAGTGTTGAAAAAGTAGCTCATCTGGAATGTCTTCGATCATTTCATCAACAACACGTGCGACGTGATTCTCAGGAATCAGTTCTTGGAGATCATAAATAAAAAAACTTTGATGATTGTTATACGGTTTGAACGTAGGGGCAAGTTGTCTTTTGGATACAGGTTTTTCTTGTACCTCTAGAAGAAGTGTGGTTTGTGTGGTATACTCTTCATTAGTAATCTTTTGATTGCTCATAAAAAATCGTCCTTTCTACTAGTGATTGTGTGGTACTTTCATTTTACTAGAAGTGGCGATTTTTTTGTTGCCTTTTTTAGAAAAATTAAAAGGGGTGTCGCAAAAGGTCAGTTTTCACTGACTTTTTGGACAGCCCCTTTATTTTGAACAGATGGTGAATTTTATCATATCTCACCTTTTGTAAGCTATAATAAAATAATATGGACAATAAAATGTTTTGAATGTTAGAAAGGAATTCATGAATGTGCAGCTTACATTAACATTTCTTATTTTAGGAGCAACAATCTTTGCATTTATTACCAATAAAATACGAGCAGACCTTGTAGCTCTTATCTCACTTTTGGCATTTGTCATTACAGATATTTTAACGCCTGCTGAAGCATTAGCTGGCTTTTCCAACTCTGTTGTGCTAATGATTGCAGGGCTATTTGTCGTGGGTGCTGGTATTTTACGTACAGGTCTTGCAGGGATGGCAGGGCAATTACTGCTTAAATGGTCAGGCAATAGTGAGCTAAAATTATTTGTATTGCTGCTGATTATTGTAGGAACAGTTGGGGCATTTATGAGTAATACAGGTACTGTAGCATTAATGATGCCAATTGTCGTTAGTATCGCTATTAGTATGAAGGTGAGCCCTTCTAAATTTTTATTACCATTATCTTATGTGGCAAGCTTATCAGGGCTTATGACATTAATTGCATCACCAACCAATTTAATTGTAAATCAGCTACTAATTGATCGAGGCTATAGTAAGCTAGGTTTTTTTGAAATAACACCTATTGGCATTGTTGGAATGATAGCAGGGATTAGCTACTTAGTGCTTGTGCGCAATATTTTATTACCAAAAGATCAAAATCGTACACAGACAAATGAAGGCTATAAGCTTTCACCTAAAAAAATTATTAAACAATATGATTTAAACAACCGTCTTTTTAAAGTTTTTGTACCAGATGATTCACCGATTATTGAAACATCATTGGCAGAATTAAAGCTGCCAGCGAAGTATACACTTTGTATGATGAAAATTCATCGGAAATCACAGGAGGGCATCAATTTACTGCCAATGACCTATCAGGAAATGGCGGGTCCTACCAGCGTGATTCATGCTAAGGATGAGCTATATGTCCAAGGTGAGGAAGAGGATATTCGCCGTTTTGCTGAGGACTATCATCTTGAGGTGCAAGGATTAGTAAAAGGTGAGGCAGATGAATTAGTATCCAAACATCTTGGCATTGCAGAGGTATTGCTCACACCAAATTCAAGCTTTATTAATGAAACAGTTAGTTCTCTTGGTTTCCGTGAGAAATATAACTTAAATATTATTGGTATTAATCGCAGAGGTGGCTATAAGCTTCAGGATATGGTTTCACATAAGCTGAAATTTGGAGATGCGATATTAGTACAAGGTGCATGGGATGAAATTTTGTTACTGGCAAGAGAAACACAGGATGTTGTTGTTGTTGGTCAGCCGAGGGAGCATGCCAGCGTCGCAGCTGCTACAGGAAAAGCGGGTATTGCAGGGATTATTATGCTATTGATGATTATATTAATGGCATTTGAAATTTTCCCAGCCGTTATTTCAGTGATGATTGGCGCTGTGCTTATGATTTTAACAGGATGCTTGCGCAATATGGAAGATGCCTATAGCAATATGAATTTTGAAAGTATTGTATTAGTTGCAGCCATGCTACCAATGGCAACAGCGTTAGAAAAAACAGGAGGCATGACCATTTTGTCTGATGGTATCATTCATGCACTTGGTGATTATGGCCCTTATGGCGTATTAATTGGAGTTTATCTATTAACGGCTGTTTTTGGTCAGTTTATTAGTAATACGGCAACTGCTGTATTATTTGCCCCTATTGCAATGAGCGCTGCTATTGCAATGGAGGTTAGCCCTACAACTTTTATGATTGGCGTAGCAGTAGCGGCAAGTATGGCATTCGCTACCCCAATTGCTTCTCCTACAAATGCATTAGTCATGACAGCGGGTGGCTATAAATTTATGGATTTTGTTAGAATAGGTATTCCACTACAAATCGTGATGTTTATTGTGATGATGGTAGCTATTCCTTTCTTCTTCCCATTTTAAAAATACTAACACGAAGCAGTGCAAATTATGCGCTACTAGTGTTAGTATTTTTTGTTTCGATTAAGCAGATAGCAATGATTTTCTGTGTGAACTCGCTAATTATACCAAGCTGTAATTGGTTTTATAATCTCTGCATATTAGAATAATTTAGGTTTGAAAATCTATATTTTCGATTTTAAAACTCAATATATTCAATTTTACAATTAATAAATGAGCCATTATGATAATGAAAAATAAGAAATTTCTGAATAACCAGAAATTAAAGGGGTTTTCAAAATGATTTATCGTATGGAATCAATAGAGAAAAAGGTTTCTAAAGAATTTGTTGATGCATTTGGCAAAATTAGCACAACCATTATTGGAGATGCTTTAGGTCGTTTTAATTGTATGAGTTCTATTAAACATTTCAATAAGCCGGGTATTCGTTTAAAGGGGACAGCTTTTACAGTAAAAACATCAGCTGGCGATAATTTAATGATTCATAAGGCAATACATATGGCAGAGCCAGGAGATATTATCGTCATTGATGGGGGTGGCTTTGAAAGCCGTGCATTGCTAGGAGAAATTATGAGTTCCATTGGGCAAAAAAGAGGACTTGCTGGATTTGTTGTTGATGGTGCAATTCGTGATCCAGAGGAGATTAAGGAATTAGGCTTTCCCGTATATGCAAAGGGGGCAACACCAGCCGGACCATTTCGTGAAGGGCCAGGTCAAATTAATGTCCCTATTATTTGTGCAGGAGCTATCGTCAATCCGGGAGACTTAATTATTGGTGATGATAATGGAATTACCGTGATTCCTTGTGCACAAGCAAATAACGAAGTATTACAGGAAGCTCTACGAATCGAAGCGATGGAAAAAAATCAACTAGAACAAATTGAAGCAGGCACCCTTAATTACGACTGGATTGATGAAGCTTTAATGAAAAAAGGTGTGTTAGGAGGTACGCGTGTATGACGCTATTAAATGCTGAGGTGTTTAATCATTTATCGGAATCAAAAACTGTCGCAATAAATGATAAAGCAAGGTCATTAATTGAACAAGGGAAGGACGTTATTAACCTAGGTGGAGGAGAGCCAGATTTTGATACGCCGCACAATATTATTAATATTGCTGAGGAAGCGATGAAGGAAGGAAAAACACATTATGTAAATAGTCCAGGAATCCCTGAGTTACGTGAAGCAATTGCTGCTAAATTGCGTAATGTCGATAACTGTAATTATCATGCCTCACAAATTATCGTAACACCAGGTGGAAAGTTAGCACTCTATATCGCACTTATGTCCGTAGTTAATCCAGATGATGAGGTTATTATTGTTAATCCAGCTTGGGTAAGCTATGAGCCACTCATTACAATGGTTGGTGGCAAAACGATTTATGTTAGCCTAGATCAAAAAGACAATTTTACCTTAAAAGGTCACTTAATTGCTGAAGCTTGTACGGCAAAAACAAAGGCAATCATTATTAATACACCAAATAACCCGACAGGAAGAGTATTAAAGCAGGAAGAAATTGCTGAGCTTCGTAAAGTTGCTAAGGAGCATAATTTAATCGTTATTTCTGATGAAGTATATGATCGTTTAACATATGATGGCCACCAATTTATAAGTGTAGCGAGCGACCCTGAGCTATTAACAAGAACGATTACTGTTCAAAGCTTTTCAAAGGGCTATGCAATGACAGGTTGGCGTTTAGGGTACTTAGCATTACCAGAGGAATTATGTAGTGCAGCGCTAAAGGCACAGCAACATATGATGACTTGTACAACATCTTTTGTACAAATTGCAGGTATTGCAGCATTAAAAAATAGTGAAGAAGAAGTAATAAAAATGAAAAATCGCTATGAGGAAAGATTAGATTTTGTGGTGGAGAGCTTAAATAAAATCTCTGGTGTAAAGTGTGAGAAGCCAGAAGGAGCTTTCTATGTATTTCCTGAGATTGACTTTAAAGGCTTTGATTCTTATCAGCTAGCGGAATATTTATTAGAGGAAGTAGGTGTAGCTGTAACGCCTGGAGAGGCGTTTGGTCCAGAATACAAGAAAAATGTTAGAATATCTTGCGCAAATTCAGATGAGCTGTTGAAGGAAGCTATGCAAAGAATGACAAAGGCATTTTCATAAGCACTGACTATTTTTAGCATGATCATATTTGAAAGGAAGGTTAAGACAAGCAATGAATATCGTTATTTTGGATGGCTATACGTTGAATCCAGGCGATTTGAGCTGGGACAAATTATCAGAAGTCGGTGAAGTGACTGTATATGATCGCACACCCAATAATTTAATTGTGGAACGTGCAGCGGAGGCTGAACTCGTTTTAACGAATAAAACGCCACTTACAAAAGAAACCTTTGCACAATTACCAAAATTAAAATATGTGGGGATACTTGCCACTGGGTATGATGTTGTAGACATTGAAGCAGCTAAAGAGCGAAACATCGTTGTAGCAAATATTCCAGCGTATGGAACTCATTCTGTGGCACAAATGGTTTTTGCTTTATTATTAGAGCATTGTCAGCGTGTACAAAGGCATAGTGATGCAGTAAGGGCTGGAGAGTGGACAAATAACCCTGACTGGTGCTTCTGGAATTATCCCTTAACTGAATTAGCAGGTAAAAAATTTGGTATTATTGGCTTTGGACGCATTGGCTATCAAACAGCCCAAATAGCATCAGCATTAGGGATGTCGATTATCGCATATAACCGTCACCAACGTGAAGTAGACCTACCATACTTTCAATGGGCAGATAATTTAACAGATTTATTACAAGAAGCAGATGTTATTAGTTTACATTGTCCATTAACCCCAGAAACAGAAGAAATTATTAATCGAGATAATTTAGCGATAATGAAAGGGTCAGCCATTATTATTAATACGTCTAGAGGGAAGTTAATTAATAATCAAGACCTTGCGGATGCATTAAATAATGAGGTAATTGCAGGAGCAGGCTTAGACGTTTTGGATATTGAGCCACCATCTGCATTAAATCCATTATTATCAGCAAAAAATTGTTTAATAACCCCGCATATTTCATGGGCAACAAAGGAAGCTCGTGGGCGACTACTAGATATGGCAATTGATAATGTGAAAGCGTTTATGGCTGGAACAACGCAAAACATTATATAACCAAAATCTAACTAAAATGATGGATATAATTATATTTCATTGCCTGTAATTACAAATCATCTAAATACAATAGACCTTCATATTTAAAAATGATTATTACTTAAGGAGGGGAATATGCTGTGGCAAAACAAAATGACATAGGTGCAAGAATGGATCGCTTACCCATTTCGAAATGGCATCAAAGTGTATTCTGGTTAATCGGAATCGGGATTTTAATTGATGGCTTTGACAATTATATGGGAGGAGCAGTTTTAGCTCAATTAATTGAAAATGGGTGGTCCAATAACTATTTGAATGCTGCTTTTACATCAGCAACAATGGCAGGGTTATTTATCGGTTCGATTTTAGCAGGGCTTCTTGGTGATCATAAGGGAAGAAAATTTGCCTATCAAATTAATTTATTAATCTTTGGAATAGCTTCAATTGCAGCAGCTTTTGCCACAGATATGGTTACGTTAATTATTTTACGAGGAATTATTGGTATCGGGTTAGGGGCAGAGCTTGTGGTAGGATTTGCAACGTTCCCAGAATTTATCCCAAGTAGGGTGCGAGGGAAATGGTCAGCTAAATTATCATTATTAGCAAACTTTGCACCGCCTATCGCAACTTTAACAGGTTTATTGGTGATGCCTGCTTTAGGGTCAGAGCTAGGCTGGAGAGCAATGTTTATGATTGCTGGGGTAGCAGCATTAATTTTATGGGTTGCTCGTCACGGCTTACCTGAATCACCTCGCTGGTTTGCAGCACGTGGAGAGCTCGATAAAGCTGAGGCTATTCTATCGAAGGTAGAGCAGGATATTGAAAAAGAAACAGGAACTAAATTACCTCCTGTAATGGAAGCGGATATTGATGTAGGCCAAGAAGTTAAAAAAGTTCCGTTTTCAAGCTTATTTAAAGGTAATTTATTAAGAAGAACGATTTTAGGAAGCTTTGTGTTAATTGGGATGAATACAGCTATCTATAGCATTATGACTTGGATTCCTACATTGTTTGTTCAATCAGGAATTACGGTTAGTAAATCATTATTAATGACAACTATTATTTTGTTTGGAGCACCCTTTGGCGTATTTGTAGCTACTAAAATTATTGATAAGTTTCCACGTAAATGGTTAGCAGTTGGATTGCTAGTAACCATTGCCATTCTCGGCTATATTTACGCCTTACAATCCTCCGAGATTTTGATTATGATTATCGGTTTTATTTTGATTACAGTGCTTTATATATATGTTTGTTTATCCTCTGCAGTATATGTTCCAGAAATTTGGCCAACAGAGGTACGTTTAAGAGGCTCAGGCTTTTGTAATGCAGTTGGACGAATTGTTACAATTTTTACGCCGTATGGAATTGCGTGGGTATTAACACAATTTGGTCAGGTAGCGGTATTTGTTACGATTGGCTCTATATTAGGAGTTGTAGCATTAGTAGTAGCAATTTTAGGCGTAGAAACAAGGTTCAAATCAATGGAGGAAATTGGTAGAGAGGCTTTTGGTGAGGATTAAGAGCTGTTAGTAAAATGGGTGGAACAATACATGGTGATTTTAAAAGGAGTAAGGTGATATTGGATGAAGTATAGGTTGTCGATGGAAAAATATAATCATCGCTATTTTATGCTGATTCCAATATTTTCATCTTAGTGAGGAAGTGACTGATTCGGGGGGATAAAGATGCTTAAGGAAACTACAGCAGAGCAGTCTGAACAAAATAGAAATGTACAATATCCTAAGTTTTTGCCATTAGGAGATCAAGTAATTGTGGCTCAATTTGAAAAGGAAATAACAATTAATGTAAATCAAAAAGTATTAAGCTTTGCACAAGAGGTTGAGGCCATAAATATTTCAGGTGTCACACAAATTATTCCTACATTTTGCACGGTTGCGATACGTTATAATCCTTTAATCATAACGTATAAAGCATTAACAGAAGAACTTGATAGGATAAAGGGTCACATCATTATTAATCAATATAAAGACCATAAGTCGAAAAATATTATTCATATTCCAGTCGTGTATGGAGGAAAATATGGTTCAGATATTGAATATGTTGCTGAAAACACAGGATTGGATATAGATGAGGTTATTCGACTACATACATCGAAACCATACTTTATTTATATGTTAGGAGTAATTGGTAGCTATCCATATTTAGGCGACTTGGATGAACGATTAGCATTAAAAAGAAGAAGTAGTCCAAGAATAAAAGTAGAGAAAGGCTCGATTGTCATCGCTAATCGACTTACTGTACTGCATCCGCTAGCATCACCGAGTGGCTGGCATGTAATCGGTCAAACGCCTATGGAAACATTTAATCCATACCAAAACCCGCCGAGCACATTACTTGCTGGAGATTATATTAAATTTGAGGCAATTAGTGTAGAAGAAGCTGAGCAATGGAATGACAATAAACAGAGAGAGTGGATTGAAAAATGGAATTCATTGAAATCATTAAACCAGGACTAATGTCAACAATTCAAGACCTCGGCAGAGCTAATTATCAAAAATATGGTATTTCAGCTAGTGGTGCAATGGATAAGCTATCATTAAGAATCGGAAATATTTTAGTCGGCAATCATGATGATGAAGCAGCAATCGAAATAACTCTTATGGGACCACATTTAAAATTTTTAGAAAGTGGCATTATTGCGATTACTGGTGCAGATATAGAGGCAAAGTTAAATGGTGAACCTGTGCCACTTTGGACTTCCATTAAAGTTGAGAAGGGAGATGAATTAACTTTTGGCTTTGCAACTGGCTACGGTTGTCGTGCCTATATTGCGATTGCAGGGGGCGTTGATGTTCCAGTAGTGCTTGGCAGTAAATCCACTTCTTTAAGGGCAGGCTTTGGAGGCATTAATGGAAAAGCATTGCAGTCCAAAGATATTATTTCAATCGGAGATACTGTAGATGTATCAGTTGGAAGGATAGTTCCAGTAGAATATCGGCCTAATTTTAGTAAGCATCGTCCAATAAGATTTATTTTAGGGCCACAGGCAGATGAGTTCGAAACAACAGAGCTTGAAAAGTTTTGTACAAGCAGCTACAAAGTATTAAATGAATCTGATCGAATGGGCTTTCGCTTAGAGGGAGTATCCATTTCACATAAAGTTGGCCCAGATATTATTTCTGATTATATTACGATGGGATCAATCCAAATTCCAGGAAATGGACAACCGATTGTATTAATGGCAGATTGTCAAATGACAGGTGGTTATACAAAAATAGGTGTTGTTACTGATGTAGATTTACCATACTTAGCGCAAAAGAAGCCAGGAGATACAATTTGTTTTGAAAAAATAAATATTGAAGAAGCACAGCAGCTTTATAAAGAAAGAGAAAGGCTTTTATCTTTAATGAAGGTAAATAATAGACCTTCCAAATAATTAGTATAAATATCGTAAAAGGTGTTGTTCAATATGAAAATAGTTATCGCACCCGATTCTTTTAAAGGAAGTATATCAGCATATGACGCAGCTGTTGCAATAGAAAAAGGTGTAAAAAAATATTTACCTGACGCTGAAACGATTATTGCTCCAATGGCTGATGGTGGTGAAGGAACAATGGATACACTTATAGCAGCCACAAAAGGGAAGGTATATCAAGCTGAGGTGAAAAATCCACTTGGTCATGAAATAACAGCGACATATGGTGTTTTAGGAGATTGTCAAACATGTATTATTGAAGCAGCAAGTGCTTCGGGGTTATATCTTATTCCAGAAGATAAACGTAATCCTTTAAAAACGACAACATATGGGATAGGACAGCTTATAAAAAAAGCATTAGATGAGGGCTATCGTCATTTTATTATCGGTTTAGGTGGCAGTGCGACAAATGATGCGGGAGTTGGCATGTTACAGGCACTGGGCTTACGGTTTTTAGATTATAATGGTGATGAGATTGGCTTTGGCGGAGGGGTGCTACATAACATTACTATGATTGATAATCATAAATTTGATAAAAGAATTACCGAAGCAACATTTATGATTGCATCAGATGTGCAAAATCCATTTATTGGTCAAAATGGAGCTTCGGTTGTTTTTGGACCGCAAAAAGGTGCCACACCTGAGATGGTAGAGCTTTTGGATAATAATCTACATCATTTAGCCGATTTAATTGAAAAGCATAATGGCATTCGCATTCATGACAGAGAAGGGGCAGGAGCTGCTGGTGGATTAGGAGGGGCATTTCAGGCATTTTTTCCAGCTAAAATACGATCGGGAATTGACATCGTTATTGAATATTCAGGCTTTGCCAAAAGTGTAATAAATGCTGATTTAGTCATTACTGGTGAAGGGCAAATTGATTTCCAAACAGCTGAAGGGAAAACACCAATGGGCGTTGCACTGGAAGCCCAAAAATATAATATTCCTACAATTGTTCTTGCAGGCTCAATTGGCGAAGGGATTGATGTATTATATCAATATGGAATTATTAGCATTCACAGTATTGTAAATGGTCCAATAACTTTACAAAAAGCGATGGAGCATGCATCAAATTTACTGACTACTTGTGCGGAACAAGTTGTTAGAACATTTTTTGCTTATAAAGCATAAAAAGTTGGGAAAGTTAGACCTTTAATCTGACCTTCCCTAAATTTGTTTAAAGCTACTCTAGTTATTCAAAACCTTTTTAATAACAGAATCTAAAATTTTTAAACCTTCTACTGCGCTTGGACGTGGATATATAGATTGAATTTGATAGCAAATACGATCTGGGGGCGGATTTTTTAATTGATATAGTCCATATTTTCCAGTTGCTTTAAAGTTTTCTGCCATTGATAAAGGGACGATTGCCCAATAGCCGGATGTTTCCATAAATGTATGTAGTAATGTAGAGGTATCGACACGGATAGGCGGATATTTTATCGCCGAACGATATTTATTGTACCAGGCATGAAATGATGCATGCCAGTTCATATACAATTCTTTGTCTGGATCTAATTCCAGAATATCAAGCACTTCATAAGTTTGCGGTGTTTCTTCTCTACGAATAACAACAAGTGGCTCGGCTAAAAATTTATCAATAATCATACCTGGCATTGGCTGTTCAATAAGACCAAATGCAATATCAATTTCTCCACGTTCAAGAAGTAAATATAATTCCGTTGATTGTTGTGTACGAATGCTGATTTCTAAATCGCTGCTTAATTCGCTAAGTGCTCGGTATACAGGCGGCAATACATAAGAATTGATACTATCTACTGCCCCAATCGAAAGACTAATTGGTTTTTTACGTGAACGAATTTGCTTTGTTTCTAGCAATAAACCTTCCCATCTTTTGGCTAATAGCAAAAACTCCTGTCCATCCGCTGTTAATGATAACGATCTTATGCCACGACCGCGTTCTATTAAATTTACACCTACATCACTTTCCAATTTTGCTAGACGATGACTTAATGTTGATTGTGAAATAAATAATGCGTTGGCAGCATCTGTTAGTGAGCCATGACGAATTACTGCTAGAAATGCTTCAATTCCAATTGAATCCATCGTCCACACCCCAATATATTAATTTTATTGATATTATATTTCGAATTATCTAATTTTACAAATATTCTTTTAATGCCTAAAATAAAAATTAAATATTTTAAAAGAGTTTAAACGTTATAAAAGGGGAGTCATATATGGGGCGTGTAATTGATATTATTTCAGATTTAGGTGAAGGCTTTGGTTTATATGAAGCTGCTGATGATGCTAGTATTATTGAAATTGTTAGTTCAGCAAGTGTTGCCTGTGGTTTTCATGCGGGAGACCCTAGAACGATGGCGCTGGCTGTTAATGAAGCGATAAAAAAGGGGGTTGGTGTTGGAGCACATCCCGGTTTTCCAGATTTATTAGGCTTTGGGCGTCGAAATATTAGTGTAACACCATGGGAAGTGAAAACGGATGTTCTCTACCAATTAGGTGCACTAGATGCATTTGTTAGAGTGGCAGGTGGTAAACTACAACATATATGTCCACATGGAAGTTTAGGTGATCTTTCCATGGTTGATACAGAATGTGCTGCGGCGATGCTTGAAGCAGTAATCGAATTTAATCCCTCATTAGTTATTGTTACACAAACTGGCGAATTAGAGCGACTTGCTAGAGAACAAGGAATGAAGGTGGCGAAGTTAATTTTTGCTGATCGTGCTTATAATGATGATGGTACATTAGTTTCAAGAAGAAATCCGAATGCTGTTCTCCATGATAAGGATATTGTGATTGAGCGCTGTGTTCGTATGGTGCTAGAAGGTAAAGTAACAACGATTACAGGAAAAGAAATAACAGTTGATGGTGAAAGTATTTTAATTCATGGTGATACAGTAGGCTCTTTAGCATTAGCACGAGATATAAAAGCTGCCTTAATCGACAAGGGTGTGGAAATAAAAAGATTAGCTGATTGGCTTTAAAATATAGAGGGCGTGTCTGAAAAGTTATTTAAAGACATGCTCTAGCTTAATAAGGCTCTTTTAAGAAGCAAGGTTTTATTATTTACTCACTTTCTATAAAAAAATATTATTTTTTATGAAAAAATATGATAAGATTATTTTCTGATTAGCAGCATAGTATGGTGAAAGTATCATAAAACTTTTTACTAATATAGGAAGCTTTTCTATGTTGAGAAAAAAATAAAACTTTTTTTAGAAAAAGTGTTGACCTTTTTTAGATAAGGGTATATTATTATACAAGTCGCCACGGTGACACGCTAAAACAAAGCAAAATATGAACCTTGAAAACTGAACAAGCAAAACGTAATCAATAAATTTTAGTAGCTTACTTTAGTAAGTGAACGAAATAAATTTGGACATCGAATGAAGATGAGATGCCAGCAAAACAATTTGAGCAAATCAAATTTCTTTTTATGGAGAGTTTGATCCTGGCTCAGGACGAACGCTGGCGGCGTGCCTAATACATGCAAGTCGAGCGAACAGAGGAGGAGCTTGCTCCTCTGACGTTAGCGGCGGACGGGTGAGTAACACGTGGGTAACCTACCCTGTAGTTGGGGATAACTCCGGGAAACCGGGGCTAATACCGAATGATACTTGGAAACACATGTTTCTGAGTTGAAAGATGGTTCTGCTATCGCTACAGGATGGACCCGCGGCGCATTAGCTAGTTGGTGAGGTAACGGCTCACCAAGGCGACGATGCGTAGCCGACCTGAGAGGGTGATCGGCCACACTGGGACTGAGACACGGCCCAGACTCCTACGGGAGGCAGCAGTAGGGAATCTTCCACAATGGGCGAAAGCCTGATGGAGCAACGCCGCGTGAGTGAAGAAGGTTTTCGGATCGTAAAACTCTGTTGTAAGGGAAGAACAAGTACAGTAGTAACTGGCTGTACCTTGACGGTACCTTATTAGAAAGCCACGGCTAACTACGTGCCAGCAGCCGCGGTAATACGTAGGTGGCAAGCGTTGTCCGGAATTATTGGGCGTAAAGCGCGCGCAGGCGGTCCTTTAAGTCTGATGTGAAAGCCCACGGCTCAACCGTGGAGGGTCATTGGAAACTGGGGGACTTGAGTGCAGAAGAGGAAAGTGGAATTCCAAGTGTAGCGGTGAAATGCGTAGAGATTTGGAGGAACACCAGTGGCGAAGGCGACTTTCTGGTCTGTAACTGACGCTGAGGCGCGAAAGCGTGGGGAGCAAACAGGATTAGATACCCTGGTAGTCCACGCCGTAAACGATGAGTGCTAAGTGTTAGGGGGTTTCCGCCCCTTAGTGCTGCAGCTAACGCATTAAGCACTCCGCCTGGGGAGTACGGTCGCAAGACTGAAACTCAAAGGAATTGACGGGGGCCCGCACAAGCGGTGGAGCATGTGGTTTAATTCGAAGCAACGCGAAGAACCTTACCAGGTCTTGACATCCCGTTGACCACTGTAGAGATATAGTTTCCCCTTCGGGGGCAACGGTGACAGGTGGTGCATGGTTGTCGTCAGCTCGTGTCGTGAGATGTTGGGTTAAGTCCCGCAACGAGCGCAACCCTTGATCTTAGTTGCCATCATTTAGTTGGGCACTCTAAGGTGACTGCCGGTGACAAACCGGAGGAAGGTGGGGATGACGTCAAATCATCATGCCCCTTATGACCTGGGCTACACACGTGCTACAATGGACGATACAAACGGTTGCCAACTCGCGAGAGGGAGCTAATCCGATAAAGTCGTTCTCAGTTCGGATTGTAGGCTGCAACTCGCCTACATGAAGCCGGAATCGCTAGTAATCGCGGATCAGCATGCCGCGGTGAATACGTTCCCGGGCCTTGTACACACCGCCCGTCACACCACGAGAGTTTGTAACACCCGAAGTCGGTGAGGTAACCTTTTGGAGCCAGCCGCCGAAGGTGGGATAGATGATTGGGGTGAAGTCGTAACAAGGTAGCCGTATCGGAAGGTGCGGCTGGATCACCTCCTTTCTAAGGATATTTTCGGAATACAAACCTTGGGTTTGTACGATTACGTTTTGCTGTTCAGTTTTGAAGGTTCATTCTTCTGAATGAAATACTTCAAAATCATGTACTCCTGTTATTCTCAACAATAGAAGCAGGTAGTAGCTTTGTTCTTTGAAAACTGGATAAAACGACATTGAAATTGTAACAAACACATTTATTTTTTAAGTTTTTTATAGGCTTAATAACATTGTAAAGGTTTCAAGACACGAGCAGTTCTAGGAAGCAAACGAGTGAAGCTGACAACGAAATGCGATGTGTATTGAAAGCTGACGGTTAAGTTATTAAGGGCGCACGGCGAATGCCTTGGCACTAGGAGCCGAAGAAGGACGGCACTAACACCGATATGCTTCGGGGAGCTGTAAGTGAGCTTTGATCCGGAGATTTCCGAATGGGGGAACCCACTACGTTTAATGGCGTAGTATCTTGACGTGAATACATAGCGTCTTGAAGGCAGACCCAGGGAACTGAAACATCTAAGTACCTGGAGGAAGAGAAAGAAAAATCGATTCCCTGAGTAGCGGCGAGCGAAACGGGAAGAGCCCAAACCAAGAGGCTTGCCTCTTGGGGTTGTAGGACACTCTATACGGAGTTACAAAAGAGCGAGTTAGATGAAGCGACTTGGAAAGGTCCGCCAGAGCAGGTAATAGCCCTGTAGTCGAAAGTTCGTTCTCTCCTGAGTGGATCCTGAGTACGGCGGAACACGTGAAATTCCGTCGGAATCCGGGAGGACCATCTCCCAAGGCTAAATACTACCTAGTGACCGATAGTGAACCAGTACCGTGAGGGAAAGGTGAAAAGCACCCCGGGAGGGGAGTGAAAGAGAACCTGAAACCGTGTGCCTACAAGTAGTTAGAGCCCGTTCATGGGTGATAGCGTGCCTTTTGTAGAATGAACCGGCGAGTTACGATTACGTGCAAGGTTAAGCTGTAGAAGGCGGAGCCGCAGCGAAAGCGAGTCTGAATAGGGCGAAGTAGTACGTGGTCGTAGACCCGAAACCAGGTGATCTACCCATGTCCAGGGTGAAGGTAAGGTAACACTTACTGGAGGCCCGAACCCACGCACGTTGAAAAGTGCGGGGATGAGGTGTGGGTAGCGGAGAAATTCCAATCGAACTTGGAGATAGCTGGTTCTCTCCGAAATAGCTTTAGGGCTAGCCTCGTGATGAGAATACTGGAGGTAGAGCACTGTTTGGACTAGGGGGCCATCCCGGTTTACCGAATTCAGACAAACTCCGAATGCCAGATATTTATACACGGGAGTCAGACTGCGAGTGATAAGATCCGTAGTCAAAAGGGAAACAGCCCAGACCACCAGCTAAGGTCCCAAAGTAATCGTTAAGTGGAAAAGGATGTGGCGTTGCACAGACAACCAGGATGTTGGCTTAGAAGCAGCCATCATTTAAAGAGTGCGTAATAGCTCACTGGTCGAGTGACGCTGCGCCGAAAATGTATCGGGGCTAAACGATTCACCGAAGCTGTGGATTGACATCTACGATGTCAGTGGTAGGAGAGCGTTCTAAGGGCGTTGAAGTCAGACCGGAAGGACTGGTGGAGCGCTTAGAAGTGAGAATGCCGGTATGAGTAGCGAAAGACGGGTGAGAATCCCGTCCACCGTATGACTAAGGTTTCCTGAGGAAGGCTCGTCCGCTCAGGGTTAGTCGGGACCTAAGCCGAGGCCGATAGGCGTAGGCGATGGACAACAGGTTGATATTCCTGTACCACCTCCTCACCGTTTGAGAAATGGGGGGACGCAGGAGGATAGGGTAAGCGCGCTGTTGGTAATGCGCGTCCAAGCAGTAAGGTGTGTGTGTAGGCAAATCCGCACACTGTAACGCCAAGCTGTGATGGCGAGTCCGTATGGACGAAGTTCCTGATTTCACACTGCCAAGAAAAGCCTCTATCGAGGTGAGAGGTGCCCGTACCGCAAACCGACACAGGTAGTCGAGGAGAGAATCCTAAGGTGTGCGAGAGAACTCTCGTTAAGGAACTCGGCAAAATGACCCCGTAACTTCGGGAGAAGGGGTGCTCTGTTAGGGTGAAAGCCCGAGAGAGCCGCAGTGAATAGGCCCAGGCGACTGTTTAGCAAAAACACAGGTCTCTGCAAAACCGTAAGGTGACGTATAGGGGCTGACGCCTGCCCGGTGCTGGAAGGTTAAGAGGAGTGGTTAGCGCAAGCGAAGCTACGAATTGAAGCCCCAGTAAACGGCGGCCGTAACTATAACGGTCCTAAGGTAGCGAAATTCCTTGTCGGGTAAGTTCCGACCCGCACGAAAGGCGTAACGATCTGGGCACTGTCTCAACGAGAGACTCGGTGAAATTATAGTACCTGTGAAGATGCAGGTTACCCGCGACAGGACGGAAAGACCCCGTGGAGCTTTACTGTAGCCTGATATTGAATTTTGGTACAACTTGTACAGGATAGGTAGGAGCCAGAGATCTCGGAGCGCCAGCTTCGAAGGAGGCGTCGGTGGGATACTACCCTGGTTGTATTGAAATTCTAACCCATGCCCCTTAGCGGGGCAGGAGACAGTGTCAGGCGGACAGTTTGACTGGGGCGGTCGCCTCCTAAAAGGTAACGGAGGCGCCCAAAGGTTCCCTCAGAATGGTTGGAAATCATTCGTAGAGTGTAAAGGCACAAGGGAGCTTGACTGCGAGACCGACAAGTCGAGCAGGGTCGAAAGACGGGCTTAGTGATCCGGTGGTTCCGCATGGAAGGGCCATCGCTCAACGGATAAAAGCTACCCCGGGGATAACAGGCTTATCTCCCCCAAGAGTCCACATCGACGGGGAGGTTTGGCACCTCGATGTCGGCTCATCGCATCCTGGGGCTGTAGTCGGTCCCAAGGGTTGGGCTGTTCGCCCATTAAAGCGGTACGCGAGCTGGGTTCAGAACGTCGTGAGACAGTTCGGTCCCTATCCGTCGTGGGCGTAGGAAATTTGAGAGGAGCTGTCCTTAGTACGAGAGGACCGGGATGGACACACCGCTGGTGTACCAGTTGTCTTGCCAAAGGCATCGCTGGGTAGCTATGTGTGGACGGGATAAGTGCTGAAAGCATCTAAGCATGAAGCCCCCCTCAAGATGAGATTTCCCATTACGCAAGTAAGTAAGATCCCTCAAAGACGATGAGGTAGATAGGTTCGAGGTGGAAGTGTGGCGACACATGGAGCTGACGAATACTAATCGATCGAGGACTTAACCAAAACCAGTTTGACGCAATTCAATGCACCGTTTATCCAGTTTTGAAAGAATAATTCTTTCAATTGAATAAGTGAAGTGATAATGGCAAAGAGGTCACACCCGTTTCCATACCGAACACGGAAGTTAAGCTCTTTCGCGCCGATGGTAGTTGGGGGCTTCCCCCTGTGAGAGTAGGACGTCGCTTCGCTTATTTTTTATGTGGAGGATTAGCTCAGCTGGGAGAGCACCTGCCTTACAAGCAGGGGGTCGGCGGTTCGAGCCCGTCATCCTCCACCATTATGGTCCCGTGGTGTAGCGGTTAACATGCCTGCCTGTCACGCAGGAGATCGCCGGTTCGATCCCGGTCGGGACCGCCATATTATATGCCGGTGTAGCTCAGTTGGTAGAGCAACTGACTTGTAATCAGTAGGTCGTGGGTTCGACTCCTATCGCCGGCATCATTCCCTTGGAGGGGTAGCGAAGTGGCTAAACGCGGCGGACTGTAAATCCGCTCCTTAGGGTTCGGCGGTTCGAATCCGTCCCCCTCCACCATTTTTAGGGGCATAGTTCAACGGTAGAATAGAGGTCTCCAAAACCTTTGGTGTGGGTTCGATTCCTACTGCCCCTGCCAGGTCTTGAGGTACTCGTTCATATGTAGCTGTTATCATATATAGTGGCGATTGTGGCGAAGTGGTTAACGCATCGGATTGTGGTTCCGACATTCGTGGGTTCGATTCCCATCAGTCGCCCCATTTTAATGTTGGGGTATAGCCAAGCGGTAAGGCAACGGATTTTGATTCCGTCATGCCTAGGTTCGAATCCTAGTACCCCAGCCATTTTTTCTTTTATGAGCCATTAGCTCAGTTGGTAGAGCATCTGACTTTTAATCAGAGGGTCGAAGGTTCGAGTCCTTCATGGCTCATTGTTATTACATAATAAGCGCCCGTAGCTCAATTGGATAGAGCGTCTGACTACGGATCAGAAGGTTATGGGTTCGACTCCTGTCGGGCGCGCCAATAAAATGTGTTTTCGGAATGTAGCTCAGCTTGGTAGAGCACTTGGTTTGGGACCAAGGGGTCGTAGGTTCGAATCCTGTCATTCCGACCATTTTCTAAAATGATGGGGCCTTAGCTCAGCTGGGAGAGCGCCTGCCTTGCACGCAGGAGGTCAGCGGTTCGATCCCGCTAGGCTCCACCATATATTTTAATATTTTTGGAGGTATACCCAAGTCTGGCTGAAGGGATCGGTCTTGAAAACCGACAGGCGGGTAACACCGCGCGGGGGTTCGAATCCCTCTACCTCCTCCATTTCTCGGGTCAGTAGCTCAGTTGGTAGAGCATTAGATTGAAGCTCTAAGTGTCGGCGGTTCGATTCCGTCCTGACCCACCATTATTTGCGGGTGTAGTTTAATGGTAAAACCTCAGCCTTCCAAGCTGATGTCGTGAGTTCGATTCTCATCACCCGCTCCAAGGGCCTATAGCTCAGCTGGTTAGAGCGCACGCCTGATAAGCGTGAGGTCGATGGTTCGAGTCCATTTAGGCCCATCAATCATCATTATTCCGAAGTAGCTCAGTTGGTAGTAGCACCTGACTGTTAATCAGGTTGTCGCAGGTTCGAGTCCTGCCTTCGGAGCCACGGCCCGTTGGTCAAGTGGTTAAGACACCGCCCTTTCACGGCGGTAACACGGGTTCGAATCCCGTACGGGTCATCAAGCATGTAGCATAAGTATATGTTACATGCTTTTTTATTTGTCTTTATACTTGTGAATAGTAATGAGGAAATTTAATAAGTATTAGGATAACTAATGGAAAGAGCTGTTCATATATATTTACTTAATAATATATTGACTGCCCTCTCTTAGAAAAATTGATTCTACGATAAATATGTTAATAATTACAGGTCGGCTATAGAAAAAGATGATGCTGGATAAAATATGTCTGTATTTAAAAAATTTAACTGTCATAAATGAGTCCCATCATCGACAATAGTCAAATTACAATGACTTCGGCAAATGCCAAATAGCCGAGGTACATTTCTATATGGATATTTATGATATTCGTTGGGCAGGTAGTAACTATTTTGTTCAGAAATTGTTTAGTACAATATGCTAATCTATACATGTCATCGTAATTCAAAGCCTAGGCATTCAATTTGTGCCTAGGCTTTTCCATTGTTTAATTTTATATAAAATAACATAACAACTAGCTTTAATTTTGAACAAACTATTTCATATATAAAATATGTATGTTTTTTTAAAAGATATTTTCATGGTGCTAGCACTTTCCTTCCTCTAATATGAGGGTAGATGGAGGAATTGGACTATGAATAGACAGGAGATACAGCAATTTTTAAAGCTTTATCAAGCAGAGCAAAATCACTCAAATACTTGGTTAGAAAATAGATTGCAGCAAATTGCAGCAGCAGGTGAATATAATCCTACAACAGAGGAAATAGTTTTTGGTGCACGAGTGGCATGGCGTAACAGTAATAAATGTATTGGACGTCTATTTTGGCAGTCGCTACATGTAGTAGATGCACGCAATGTTCTAGACGAGCAGGAAGTTTTTCAAAAATTACTAGAACATATCCAGTACGCTACAAATAATGGGAAAATCCGTCCGACTATTACAGTATTTGCATCAGGAAGGGTGCGAATTTGGAATCATCAGCTAATACGCTATGCAGGTTATGAAACGGATTCAGGTGTTATTGGTGATGCACATTCTATTCCGTTTACTAAAATATGTGAATCGTTAGGCTGGAAAGGCGACAGAACTGCCTTTGATGTGCTTCCGCTTGTGATACAGGTGGATGAACGTGCACCACAATTATTTCCAATCCCTAAAGACTATATTTTAGAAGTGCCAATTCGTCACCCAGAGTCAGTAGAGATGGAAAAATTAGGAATGAAATGGTATGCTGTACCTATTATTTCAAGCATGCGTTTTCAAATGGCAGGTATTGATTTTCAGGCAGCTCCATTTAATGGCTGGTATATGGGTACGGAAATCGGAGCGCGTAATTTAGCAGATTATGAGCGCTATAATATGCTTCCAGCAATTGCGGAGATATTTAACCTTGATACAACAAAGCAAGCTTCTCTTTGGCGTGACCGTGCACTAGTTGAGCTTAATATTGCAGTGCTTCATTCCTTTAAAGAAGATGGAGTGAGCATTGTGGATCATCATACAGCAGCGCAACAGTTTAAATTATTTGAAGAGGCAGAGGCATCAGTAGGGAGAGAGGTTACAGGTAATTGGACATGGTTAATTCCACCGTTATCGCCTGCAACTACTCATATTTTTCATAAGCCATATGTGAATGTTTATCATACGCCAAATTATTTTTATCAAAAGCCATGCTATTAATCGCCGAAGGGCTATCGGACTATCCTGATAGCCTAATTTTCTATTAAATTAATAAAGATGCTGTTACACTAAATATACTTTATGTTCTAAGAGAGGGTGAGTCAGTATGCTAAACGAGCATATTCCAAATATCCCGTGGCAGCAATTGACAACGGCTTATGGCAGAGGAACGACTATTCCTCAACTAATTGAGCAAGAGCAATATCAACAGCTAGCCACATTAATTGAGCATCAAGGTACACTTTGGCAGGCAACGCCATGGACTTTGTTAATTCCTTTAAAACGACTTACTGGCAAAAATAAAGAGGATGTGACTTTACAAGAAATAGAACTTTATTTAAGTGTAGCATCCGTTATTACAAAAGATTCCCTCAACCCAGCAAATACTGTTTCCACCATGCAGGAGCTGCTAAATACCCAGTATTTATGGTCAGAGGAAGATGATGAACTAGAGTGGGATAAAGATTTGCCTAAAGGTTATGAACAGCAGGCATTTTTAGGCTATTATTATTTTAGTTATTTACTTTTACAAGAGGCTACTCCGATTTTTACAGCTATTGCTACTACCGATAATAGAGAAGTAGCAGACAGTCTTGCTGAATTATTAGCCTTACTTAAACAGCAAAGCAGCTGGGGAGCGTAATGTATTTTCCCAGCTGCTTTTCTTTAATGAACATATTCATCTCTAGAGGCTCTCATTGAACATAAGAAAAGTACCATTGTGACAACGACAAAGAGCCAGCCTGCAATATTCCAGCCACCGAATAAATCATGTAAGTACCCAAAAAGAATAGGGCCAATAGCAGCAAATAAATAACCGAGTGATTGTGCAAAGCCTGATAAATCTGCCGCCTCAAACGCAGTGCGAGTACGAAGCGTAAAGAACATCATTGCTAATGCAAATGAAGCACCACCTGCTAAACCTAGCAAAATCATCCATAATACCCCTAGACTTGTCCATGCCATCACAACACCTACAAAGCCCACTAAATAAAAGCTTGTAAACATTAAGACAAGAGGTCGCTGTGAAGCCATTTTACTGGCAAAAATGGGTACAGCTAATGCCATCGGAACTTGTGAAAATTGCATAATCGAAAACATCCAGCCAGCTTTATCAGGAGATAACCCTTGTGCAATATAGATTTCAGGAATCCAAGCTGCTGTTGTGTAAAATAGTAAAGACTGCAAGCCCATTGCGCCCGTTACTGCCCATGTAACAGGTGATTTCCATAATGGTGGTGTATCTGACTTTTTAGAGGCAGTAACGGATTCAGGCTTATTTGCTTTTAATTGAGGTAACCATATGACAATAGTGATTATAACAAGCACCAGTGCAATGGCTAATGCTCCTTGCCAGCCCAATGAGGAGTTAGCAATAGGATAGCTAATGCCTGCCCCAACGCCTGCGGTTAAATTCATGGACATTGTGAAAAATGCCATGAGTAAGCCTACATGATAGGGAAATTTCAATTTTAATAACCCTGGAATTAGTACGTTACCAAAGGCTATTGCTACACCAATAAGTACAGTACCAAAGACAAGCAACCCTGTTGTGCCAAGTGAGCGTAGAACAATTCCTAGTGCTAATAAAATAGTAGATAATAATAGTGTGAGCTCAAGTCCTAATTTGCGTGCTACAACTGGCGCAAATGGCGATACAACAGCGAAAGCAAGTAATGGAATCGTTGTTAGAAAGCCTGCTAATACATTAGAAATACCAAGGTCATCACGTATAAAGGATACAATTGGGCCAACAACCGTTAATGGCATTCGCAATGTAGACGCTATAAAGATGACTCCTAAAACTAATAGTAATGTTCTTCCTTTCCAGCTAATTTTTTTACTTGGATAATTAGTGGAATGATTATTTTCTGTCAAAATAAGCTCCTCCTATTCATAACCATTCTAATTGGACTACTATAACACTTTATCACAGGATTAAAAATAGTAGAAAATTCATAAAAAATTGAACATTTAACATTGTATTGAAACGGCAAAGGTCTTATGTTAATATAATAAACATCATAAATTTAATAATTATATGCCTCATGTTTGTATTGAGGTAGAGGTCGCGGTATTTATTAGTAAACTAATGGAGATGACAAGCATTGAAGAGATTAGTTGAAAGGAAATACTGCCGAAGTGTAAGGGGACTTGAAAACCTTATGCTGGGGCTGTTTCCGAAAGGAACAGAACTGTCACGTTGACACAACGTGTTGAGCTATCATTTAAAGAAACTGAGGATTAACTTAGCCATCACAGTGTTTATGTGATGGCATTTTTTTGCCTCATTAATAGGAAGGAAGCTATATCGTGAGTGAAATAAAAGTAAATCAGCTTGGTCATAAAACGCCGAAGCTGAAAAAGGAATTAAAAAGTCGCCATATTACAATGATTTCTTTAGGTGGAACAATTGGCACAGGGTTATTTTTAGCTAGCGGAGGAGCCATTGCACAAGCAGGTCCTGGGGGAGCATTGCTTGCCTATGCTTTAATTGGTGTGATGGTGTACTTTTTAATGACAAGCTTAGGAGAAATGGCTGCTTATATGCCGTCATCAGGTTCCTTTAGTACGTATGCTACAAAATTTGTAGACCCTGCTCTTGGCTTTGCATTAGGATGGAATTATTGGTATAACTGGGCAATTACTATTGCAGCAGAAATTGCAGCTGTATCCTTAATTATGAAATATTGGTTCCCAGAGAGTTCATCAGCATTATGGACAGTATTATTTATTGCAGTTGTGCTAACGTTTAATTTATTATCCGTTAAGAGCTATGGTGAGAGTGAATATTGGTTTGCGATGATTAAAGTAGCAACTGTTATTGTATTTATTATTATTAGCATCTTAATGATTTTTGGAATTTTGGGTGGACAAGCACCTGTAGGATTTACGAATTTCTTTATTAGTGATGGGCCGTTTCATGGTGGCTTCCTTGCGACATTTGGAATTTTTCTTGCCGCTGGATTTTCATTCCAAGGAACAGAGCTACTTGGCGTAACGGCTGGTGAAACAGATGATCCCGGCAAAAATATTCCAAAGGCAGTGAAATCAGTATTTTGGCGAATTATTTTATTTTATATTTTAGCGATTGCTGCAATAGGGCTATTAATCCCATTTACAGATGAGCGTTTATTGTCAGAAGATATTGCTGTATCACCGTTTACGTTAGTGTTTGATCGTTTAGGTATTGCCTTCGCTGCTTCTCTTATGAATGCCATTATTTTAACGGCTATGTTATCGGCAGGTAATTCAGGGCTATATGCAGCTTCGCGTATGCTATGGCAATTAGCAGTGGAGGGACATGCACCTAAATTCTTTACAAAGCTAAGCCGTCGAGGAATTCCAATCTATGCATTGCTTGCAACATTAGCTGTAGGTTGCTTAGCATTTTTAGCATCATTTTTCGGAGATGGCGTTGTCTATATTTGGCTGTTAAATGCTTCAGGGATGTCTGGCTTTATCGCATGGCTTGGTATTGCCTTTAGCCATTATCGCTTCCGTCGTGCTTTCGAGGCACAAGGCTTAGACCCAAAGCTTCTACCATATAAAGCTAAACTATACCCGTTTGGACCGCTCTTTGCCTTTACCGTTTGTATGATTGTTGTAGTAGGTCAAAATTACACAGCCTTTATGGGTGGTAAAATTGATTGGTATGGCGTTCTAGTTTCTTATATTGGGATACCGCTATTTTTACTGCTATGGTTTGGCTATAAGATTAAGTATAAAACGAAAATACTTCCACTTGAACAATGTGATTTACGTTAGGTGCCAAGTATGCACACAATTTCAGCCCCTGTCCATGAAAGAGGATAGGGGCTGAAATGAATTATAATGGCTGAAGTAGAATTGTTTTTCTTTTTTTCAAGTCCTCAACCATGTCGAGCCAGCGCTGTGGTTTATTAGGCAAGACTGTGTAATAATCCGTGATAAAATCTACAACTAAACTCGCTTCAATTTCTGTTATAGTAGCGTCTGTTGGCATGAAACATAAATCAAGCCCTTCTACCGCCTCCCCGTCATTTTTCCAAGAAGGATGGACGTAAGGGAAATCAAGACGCTGATAGCCAAGGTGCGATAGTACCTCGCGGCGAACATATGGATTCATCGCCATAACTCCGCCAAATGCAAAATCTTCACGCTCATAGGGATTATATATTTCTGCAAACATACCATATAGTACTTTGCCTTGCTCTTTTGCCAATCTCTCTAAATCCGCACTACGATTTACTGCCAGGTAACGCCCAATACCTAGGTTAGGCTTACCGATAATTGTGAAATCAGTCATCGCTATATTCCATGCAGGATAGTAACGATATTCAGTAGCCCCGACAACAGCGCCTTCATGGACTGCGACAAAAACGCGAATGCTTGGGTCTTCCAAAGGCTCTTTCCATAAATCAAATGCCAGAACCTCTTCAGGCGGGAAAATTTCTCCTAATAATATATGCATTTTTGCAAAAAGCGGATCCTCAATTGTTGTAATACGTTTATATTCCATTGCTACTTCCTCCTTACTATCAATTACGCCTGAGCATAATTGTACCTATCGCGAATGCTTTCGGTACATAAAGCATCTGCTGCTGACGCTTTGCTTTCGATACAAAAAGAATTTGCTAAGTCAAGATAAAAGGATTTTGCCATTCCATTAATAAAGCATAATTTAAGGATGCCTCGTCGTCTAGGTAATTTTCGACAAGTGCGAGCGGCATGCGTCCACAGCGCAATAAAAATGTTAAGACAGGATCCGTTAAATCACCATTGACGACTGACTGAACATATTGAGCTGCCGTCAGATGCTCTGCGTATTGATGGTATCCAGGCATACGCCCACCGCCAACGAGTCGATCAAGTTTTTGTTCAACAACAATTTGATACATTGCTTGCATCATTTGTTTGCCTAAATTAAGCCTTCGATACTCAGGGCTTATGCAAATATCCACTACATACAATGTATTGCCTGTTGGATCATGGCTGCGAATATAGCCGTTATCTGTCATCTCTGCCCAGCTATGCTGTGGATGTTTAGGGTCAAATTGAACACATAATGTTGTCATGGAGCCAACAATTTCTCCTGCGATTTCCACGCAAATTGCTCCCTCTGGAAACAGTGTGACATGATTTTCAAGCTGCTGTTCGTTCCACCATAATTCAGCAGGGAAAGGTGGAGGGAAGCAGGCAGCTTGCAAGCGTATCATAGCGGCAAAATCTGACTTTGTGTAATTACGAATAATAGCAGGAATGGGCTTATCACCATCAAAGACATATACCTCACTTCGATAGGTCATGACTTCCATCCTTTTCCCAATCAATATACAAATCTGTTCGTCGATCTCGCCATGTTGTGACAGAGCCCTTTTCTCGCACTTCATACAATAAATTGAGGTCAAGGTCAGCTGTCACCAGCATGTCATGATTGAGTTCACCTTCTGCGAGAAGCCCTTTTGGTGGAAAGGGGATATCGTTTGGAGAAATAATTGCTGCTTGGCCAAAATTGGCACGCATCAAATCAACAGAAATGGAACCTACTGTACCGGTTAATACAACATATACTTGATTTTCTATAGCGCGTGCATGGCTAGTATAACGTACACGATGGAAACCGTGTCGGTCATCTGTACAGGAAGGACAGAAAATCACATCTGCGCCTTTTGCTTTTGCCATTCTCACGATTTCTGGAAATTCAATATCATAGCAAGTTAAAATAGCGATCTTTCCCTTTTCTGTATCAAAAACATGCAATTGTTCACCCGCTGCCATATTCCATCCCTCTATTTCAAAGGGGGTAATATGTAATTTTGCTTGTTCTTCAATTTTTCCATCAGGATAAAACAGATGGGCAACATTGTACAAACGGCCCTCACGCTCAATAATATGTGTGCCCCCTACAATATGTGTATTGGTTGTCTTTGCAAGCGTAGTAAATAAGGTCTTGTATTGAGCTGTAAAAGCAGGTAAAGCTGTGATTTCAAGAGGCTCTCTCTTGTCATTACCGATGGACAGTAGTTGTGTTGTGAAAAGCTCTGGAAACAACACAAAATCCGCCTCATATTCTTGAGCTGTTTTTACATAATGCTCACATTGCTGTGCGAATTCGTCAAAGGAACGAATATCATGTAGATGATACTGAATAGCAGATACGCGAAGTTTCAATGCCAGTCCCCCCTTAATGATATAAGATTTACAATAATCATAGCTTGTGTTTCTTTATTTGTCATCAATTCCTTACGTCTTTATAGAGAAAGGATAATGGCATTGTTGCTTTGCGTTATGAGCAATGTCAACTGTTTTTCAAGAGCATGCCGAGGAATCAGCATGGAACCCAGCCCTTTATTTTATTACATTAATGACTTTAGAAAAGATGTAGTATCATTCCTATAATAAGGAAAATAGGTTTCTAAAATAGAGTAATTTCCTCTGTTGAGTCCATGACTCCCTTGAAATCTGTCCCATATTTCAATTCTTGTTTTATGCATAAAATATATAACGAAAAATTCAGCTTTATGTGTAGTATTGAATTAATTTAATGTGATGCTACTTAGCGTACAAAATAAATAAAACACGCGTGTTGATTAGCCAAAATCACGTAACACTTTTTTGATAAATCATCCGAGCTGATGATAAGATTTCTTCGACGTACGTTCGCCATTTCACCGGAAGCGCATGCCAAAGAAACAGGCGTGTAAAACCTGCGAATGACAAGGAGTCTACGTCTGATTTCAACTGAATGCGGCTGTGTAAAAACTTTAATAAAACATAGGCAATTAACGCGGCGAAAAGCTGACTAAATACCGCATTTTTAGTCGTGCCAAATAATACTGGCACATTTAAATTTTGTTTAATCCAGCGAAAGAAGGATTCGATTGCCCAACGTTCCTTATACATGCCTGCGATTTCTTCTGCGGATACATCGCGAAGATTCGTGACGACACGTACAATCGCACCTTCATAATCGGTAAACTCGACAATACGATGGCGTTTTTCGGTTTGTTTTTGTGCCGTACCTAGCGTACAAGTAAAGTCTGCGACGATATTTGAACCTTCCACAGCTGCTCGTTGTAACGATTTTTTACGGTTTAACTGAATATTCTCTTTTAAACGAATGACAAAATCCTGCTGCGTTTTTGCATATCGATCGACTTTATCAATTGAAAAATAAGCACGATCCGCCACTAAAATAAAACGCTTATCTTCTAATTGAACACCGATTGGACCATCATGCTTCAGCCCAGTTGT
This sequence comes from Lysinibacillus sp. FSL K6-0232, assembly GCF_038008325.1. Taxonomy (NCBI): domain Bacteria; kingdom Bacillati; phylum Bacillota; class Bacilli; order Caryophanales; family Bacillaceae; genus Lysinibacillus; species Lysinibacillus sp. FSL K6-0232. The sequence goes on from NZ_JBBOYW010000001.1 coordinate 327,493, forward strand.
TTCAACGATTTGAAGAGGCATACCTGTTTCATTTGTAAAGCTGACGTGCAGTTTGATCCCTGAACGATTCCCGTGATAAAGCGCCCATGGTAAACGAGTTTTTCCGACCGTAATCGTTGTCGAATCAATTGCCAGAAGTTCTTTTTTTAACTTGAGAGAACGCCTTGCAGCTCGGTTTAATCGGCCGACAATTAATTCGAAAATACGCTTCACGATGAGGTAATTCAGTTCACCTAAACGTTTTGAAAGTGTCGAATAGTCCACTGATTTTAAGCCGTGTGCGGGTGCAACATCCGCAGCGTGGCGCATACTTTTCCATTCAAATGTAGCAGCACCAACCAAGTAGTCTAAAAGTGTCGCTACATTACATTTACGAGCCGTATCTTCAAACTGAAACTCAGCTAGAATCCCGTCCAGTTCTTCCTGTGAAATAAAGTTTTGAAGTAATGTGAAAATCGTGGTATTCTTAGCCATGAGAGATTCCTCCTCGTAAATGTTGGTGTGGTAACTTACATTTTACATGGAATCTCTCTTTTTTATTAGTTTTTTATAGGAAAATTTAGTTAATCAACAGACGTGTAAATAAAACATACTAGAGATGTTAGAAGAGGGTATATGAAGCTGGAAAAGCGTATTTTACTAATAAGAGAAGATGTTCCGTTGTCATCTATTTGTACGGTATCCATTGTATCATCTAATAGAGAGAACCTTTCCTTGACTGCTACTTTTTATCCCCATTATTTTAGCAGGTGTGGCATATATATCATTTCGAAAAATTGACAAGATGGATGTTTAAGGCATTGAAACACAAATGTCAAAACCAGACACAAAGATTGTTGTGTCCGGTTTTTTAACCAAAGATTGTTTCCCATAATAAATAAACATTTAATACTACAACAATAGCAGCTACAAGCCACCCTAAAACCGTTATTAGACGATGGTTAACAAGGCTGCCCATAATGCTTCGTTTACTTGTAAACATAACAAGTGGGACAAGGGCGAAGGCAATCCCAAAGGATAATATGACCTGACTTAGAACTAAGGCATAGGTTGCATTAACCCCAGAAGCAATAATGGCTAGTGGAGGTAGCATGGTAATAGCTCGACGTAAATAAAGTGGGATTCTTTTTTGAATAAAGCCCTGCATGACGACATCACCTGCTAATGTGCCGACAGAGGAGCTAGCCAGCCCTGCAATCAGTAAACCAAGACCAAAGGAAATGGCTGCCATTGGACCAAGCGCATCCTTTAAGCCATTATAAGCAATATCTAAATCCTCCACTACAACGCCTTGTGTATGGAATACTGCTGCCGCGATAATAAGCATACTCATATTAATAGCGCCAGCAATCAGCATAGCGATAAGAATATCGATAAACTCGAAACGGAAAATACGTCTTTTTTCAACTTCATTACGACCTACAATACGATTTTGAGTTAATGAAGAATGTAAGTAAATCGCATGTGGCATTACTGTTGCACCTAAAATACCTGTTGCTAGTAATAAAGAATCTACTCCCTCAAATCGTGGTGTCAACATACTAATGCTTACATCGCTCCAATTTGGCTGTGCTAAAAAAGTTTGGAAGGCAAATGCTAGCACGACAATTAACACCATACCGGAAATGCCCGCCTCAAATGCTCGAAAGCCTCTTCGTTGTAATTCTAATATCGCAAATGATCCCACGGCTGTAATAATGGCTGCAGGTAGCATAGGAATATTGAATAATAAATAAAGCCCTAATGCTGCCCCAATAAACTCAGCAAGGTCAGTAGCGATAATGACTAATTCAGCCTGTATCCATAAGAAAATAGATGTTTTTTTAGAAAAATGTTCACGCGCTACTTCAGGTAGATTTTTACCTGTCGCTATACCAAGCTTTGCTGATAAGGATTGAATGAGCACAGCCATTAAATTTGAAAAGACAATGACCCAAAGCAATAAATAGCCATATTGAGAGCCTGCTGTAATGTTTGTAGCAAAATTGCCAGGGTCAATATAAGCAACGGCTGCTATAAAAGCTGGGCCAAGAAACGGTAAAAAGCGTCGCCAGCCTTGTATATCTCCATCTAAAACCGCCTCAGCAGACGATTTTGTTGCTTGTTTGTATACCATAATGTTCCCTCGTTTCAAAAAATATCCCAAAAGAAATAAAGTTTCCTACAGGAAAATAATGTAGTAGTATTCTAACGCTAGCAGTTAAAATTGTGAAGTAATTTGCTTGTCAGCATGATACCCTTTAAATAACATGGCAGGAAAATTCAAAAGTATATCGAACTAATGAATTAAGAAGAAGGGGTGAAAAGAATGGATATGGTCTGGGTAAAATCAAAAATAACAATGCCTCGCACCGTCCCAAATGCTATCAGGAGAAAGAAATTATTAGCCATTCTTACTAACAACCGGCTGAAGAAGTTAATTATTATACAAGCACCAGCAGGCTATGGTAAGACAACGCTTCTTAGTCAGTGGTTTGGATATAGAAAGGAACCTGTGGCATGGTTTACAATTGATCGAAATGATGATGAGCCCATTCGTTTTGTCAAATATTTAATACATACTTTATCATTAAGCCTAAAACAAGAGCTAAATTATTTAGATGAAAGAATTACGCTAGAAACAGTTATAGATAAATTATTAAATACGTTAGAGCTATATAAAGAAAATTTGCATATTGTTTTAGATAATTTCCAAGCAATTCAGCATCCCCAAATTTATCAACTTCTTATTCGCTTCATTGAGTATTTACCAGCTAATATACATATCTACCTAACAACTCGAAGTCACCTAGAGCTACCGCTAGCAAATTGGCGTGTAAAGGGATGGGTGTTAGAGGTGGGGATCCGTCAATTACGCTTTGACTTAGAGGAGTTACAAGCCTTCTACTATGATTCTTCTTCTAATGATGAGCAGCAGGTTAATGCATTGAAGCCCTTGTTAAAGCAAACGGAGGGGTGGATAGCAGGTATCCAGCTTATTAGATTGTCAAACGATGATGGGACGTATATTGATGAATTTTTTATGCAGGAAATTGTGACAGAGTTACCAGTAGCACTACAGGATTTTTTAATTCGTACCTCAATATTAAATGATTTAGAGCCATGTGTTTGCACTGTGATAACAAACGAAGCAAACAGCTTAGCAAAACTTATAGAATTAGAGAAAAATGGTGTATTTATTGAACAAATTGCAGGCCATCCATCTGTTTATCATTACCATACATTATTTAGAAAGGCCCTGCAGAATGAGCTTAGAAAACGTTATTCATTTGAAACCGTTACTGCTATTTATTGGGAAGCGGCTACAAATCTATGTCAAAGGGGAGATTATGTAGCTGCAATTGAGCTTGCCTTAAATGGGGAGCTATATGAGCTAGCGCACGAGTGGATTCAGTGCTATTTGGTGGAAATATTTGCTGAGGGGCATACATTATTATTTAGGCAATGGGTGCAAGTATTAAGACATGCACAGTTTTCTGTAGATATTAATTTACTTGTTTTATATATTACTACATTGTTTTCGATGCATGAAATAGACAGGGCGAATGAAATTATTAAGGAGCTACTTTTTAAGCAAGATGCCTTGCAATGGATGGATAGCTTTAAATTTATCGCTGTATCAAAAATCTTTGAAATTATTAATGCATATGTTGCTTATATGAAGGATGGGAATCTCGAAAAAGCCAAAGTAGGCTTACAAACACGTGTCAATGTAAGAAAGGAAAAATCATCTTTATATCGTATTTCCTTAAAATATAATCAATTTGAGCCTAAAATTTTACGTACAATGGCAGGCATGAAAGGAAGATTTTTACCAGTAGAAAAAATAGATGCTCTTATTCAAGTATTATGTGACAGTGAAATAAAGGAACGAAATATAACAGGCGTGACCTATGGGCTGTTGGCAGAAATATTGTATGAAATAAATGATAGAGAGAGGGCAAGTAAAGAGCTAGAAACCGCCTTACAATACGGTTTACATTTTCAGGACCCAGGATTGTTTATACCAATGTATTTATTGAAGGCTCGTATTTATATGACGAACAAACAATTTGAAGAGGCATATATATTATTGCATGAGGCTATGAAGAAAACAGATAAGCCATACTGGATTGGTGTGTTATATATAATGAAGGCGCAGGCTTATTTACAGGAAGGGAATATTTCATATGCGCAGCGAGAGTTTTTTAGAGTGACTGATTTTATTAATTATAAAATAGCACGAAGAAATCCATTTTATTTATTTGTTCAAAGCAAAATATATTATGCTAAAAATCAAATAGAGGAAGCGCTGCAAATCGCTATTCGTATGAAAGAGGGGGCGATTCAGGAAAAGCAAGTGGGTACATTGATTGAAGCGAGTTTAGTAGAGGCTGCATGCCACTTTGAACTAGGAAAAGAGGAAGCTGCTTTAGCAATCTTACATGATGCCCTTGAACAAGGAGCTTTATATGGCTATTGTCGAACCTTTTTAGATGAGGAAGCCATACTTTCGTTGCTTCATAAATATTGGCGTATACGTCAGCATAATAAACAGGATGCCTTTCAATCAGTACCTTTAGCATATGTTTACAAACTATTGCAGCAAAATAATTACACAGATGAATGGTACGATAGCTTTACACCGAGGGAACGAGATGTTTTACAATTGCTTGCTGAGGGTGCTTCTAATAATGAGATTGCTCAGCGCTTACAGCTTACAGAGGGAACCATTCGTGTTTATTTAACAGAGATATACGCTAAAATAGGCGTGAAATCTCGTATGAAGGCAATTGTGTGGGCGAAAGAATGGCTGGGCTATTAAACTTATAAAGCAGAAGGGGGTGAAAAGATGCCTACTATTTTATTAGCCTCAAAAACGACTATACCTAAAATAAGTAAGCAAGTTATTCAGAGAGAACGTTTAATGGCTATTTTTCAACAAGCACAGGTAAAGCTTATAGTAGTGCAGGCGCCAGCAGGGTATGGTAAAACGACCTTAATAAGTAGCTGGTTTCATCAGCTTAATACAGCCGTTGCTTGGTATACGGTGGATCGAACGGATAATGACCCGATGCGCTATTGGAAATTTTTTATGCATGCGATTAGTCATGCCTTACCTATAGAATCAACAGCTCGTATTACTGCCATACTCCATGCTCAACCACAGCTACCATTAGCACATTTAGTAGATGCTTTATTGCATGAATTATCACGAGTTACCAAAAAGGTTCATATAATGATTGATGATTATCATCATATTCACAATGTAGCAATTCATCAAATGATGACTAGGCTTATTGATTTCTTACCAGAGCATTGCTGTATTTACCTAGCAAGCAGATCAACGGTTTCACTTCCTATTATAAGGTGGCGATTAAACCATTGTTTAGTAGAAATCGGTGTAGATCAACTTCTTTTTACGTATGAGGAGATAAAGGATTTTTATAATAGGCTTAATAGAAAAATAGATACGAAGGAGCTACAACGGGTTTTTGACAGAACAGAGGGCTGGGCTATCGGTTTACAATTAGAAAATTTAGCCGAATTTAGCGATGATGGTGATGAACCATTAAAAGAAAGCAATTCATATATGGCACAATATATAGTAAAAGAGATTCTTGCCAAGCTTGATCCATCTCTCCGAATGTTCCTTCTTTATACCTCATTGCTGGAGCAACTAACTCCTGATACTTGTAACCTTCTAACGAATCGTCGTGATGCTCAACAGGTTTTAGTAGAACTTGAAAAACAGGGATTATTTATTAGTAGAATTGAAGCACAGCAGCAGGTTTATAAATACCATAATTTATTTAGGCAAACATTGCGACAAGAGCTGCATAAACAATTTTCTCATCAAGATATTTCCGCACTATATGAAAAAGCTGCTGTTTCCTTATATAATAACGGTCATTTTTTATCTGCTATAGAGCTTGCATTAAGCGGTGAGATTTTCACTTATGGAGAACAATGGATTTATAAGCATATTGTTACATTTCTTTCCTGTGGTCATGCCACAACCTATATAAATTGGATAGATACTTTATTGACCAATGGCTGCGAAATCCATCCAGAGCTACTGGTGATGTATGCCTATACACTTGCTGTATTGCACAATTTAGATGAGGCCTATCAAATAATAATGGAGCTGGAACAAAAGAATAAATCAAATCAATGGATGGAAAAAGCTGAATATACCTCTGCTGTAGATGATTTTTTAGGGGTGAAAGCCTATATTGTTGTTATGAAAAATGGAAACCTTGCACAAGGGGCAGAATACATTCGGCAAAGGCTAGAGAGAAAGCCTGTTGGTTCAAAATGGGACGCTATTTTTATACAATATAATCAAAAGGAGCATATGCTGTTTCGAACAAATATAGGCTCTAAAGGGAAACTGCTTTCAGATGAGCAAGCAATGTCCTTTTTTGCGAAGTTTCGAACTGGTGAGTTTAAGGATTTAAGTATGACAGGCTATAGCTATGGCATGCGTGCGGAAAAATTATATGAGTGGCATCGCTTTGAAGAGCTATCAATAGAGCTAGAGGGGGCTTTACGTGCTGGCCATCAATTCCAAGATGCAGGATTATTAGTGCCGATGTACATGTTAAAAAGTAAAATTGCTGTTTTCGATGGTCAATATCTCGTAGCGCAAGCTGTGTTAGACCATGCAATGGAAATTGTCAGAGAGCGTTATTGGATAGATGTGATAAGAGTGATGAAGGCACTTGTATTTTTACGCGAAAACCATATTGTTCAAGCAGAGCAGGAGCTAGCCAAGGTTAATGAAAATGAGGTGATGGATTCGCCATTCTATGCACTTGTCAAAGCACGAATTTTACTGATGAAGGATCAGCCTTTAGAGGCACAGCAGCTTATGATACAAGTGAAATTGCAGGCAGAGCAGCAAGGACAGCTATCTACTTGTATTGAAGCTATGGTTTTATTGGCGATTTGTCTAGCAAAGCAAGGAAAAATAGAGGAAGCCTTATGGACATTACATCAAGCCTTAAAATTAGCTGAGCCGTATCAATATATTAGAACATTTATAGATGAGCCTCAAACATATGCTTTATTAAAAAACTATGCCGCTATTCGACAGCAGCCCTCTTATAAGGCATGGGGGGAGGTTTCCATAAGCTATGCTAAGCATTTGCTAGAGTGCGCTCAACAGCATAAGCAAATCCCAGCATTCGCAACCCTTTCCACTCGTGAACAGGAAATATTTTTATTATTATCGGAAGGTGCTTCTAATAAGGAAATAGCCGAGCAGCTATTTTTATCAGAAGGTACAATACGCGTCTATCTTTCAGGGATTTATAGTAAGTTAGGTGTTAAAAACCGCGCACAGGCAATATTATTAAAACCAATGTCATAAAATCATCCGCTATCGTTTCTAGGTAGCGGACTTTTTTGACGTGAAAACAATTAACATTCCTCAATGGTGGCATTAGCTTTATTTTTTTAATATGAGAGGGAAAGAATATTTGATTTTTTAGATGAAGGAGAGGGGATGCATGAAGAAGACTACAACGATTATAGTGATGCTTATATTGTTCTTTTTGCAATGGAAACAAATTTCGATTTCTTATGCAAACGAGCATGAAGTAAATGATGGTGAAGATACCAGTATAAGCAATGATATAATGCCCTTTAGTAAACCCGAGTTTTATACAATACAAAACGATACAGGCATCACCATTGCAGCCTATTTGTGGGGTGGTGGGCATGTTGATATTCCTGCTGTTATTAACGGACAGCCTGTTACTATCATAGGGGAATCCTCATTTTTTAATAAAAATGTGACAAGCGTAACTATTCCTGACAGTGTGACCAAAATAGGAGATAGAGCATTTTTAATGAATCAGCTAACGACTGTGACCATTCCAAATAGCGTAGAGAGTATAGGGAATCTGGCGTTTTTTAACAACCAGTTAACGATGGTGGATATTCCTGATAGCGTGAAAAAAATAGGATCAGAGTCATTTGCAAATAACCAGCTCACATCAGTGACACTCCCTGATGGCATAACAAGAATAGAGAACGGTGTATTTACGAAAAATAAATTAGAAAGTGTAGTCATTCCAAGTAGTGTGACAAGTATAGGGAACTATGCCTTTTATCAAAATCTATTAACAACGATTATTCTTCCAGATGATTTAACCAGTATAGGAAACTATACTTTTTATGGAAATTCTTTAAAAGATGTAACTATTCCTGAAGCAGTTACACATATAGGGGATTGGACATTTGCCTATAATCAGTTACAGTGGGTTCGCTTTTATCATCCATTAGTGTTGCAACCTAATACATTTGGAAACCAAGGTAGCACATTTGATGGTTGGTATAAGGATTTAGTATGGGCTACGCCGTGGGATGGCAATATTACACAACCGACAAGAATTTATGCAAAGGGAAATGCGCTAACATATACACTGATGTTTGACACAAATGGCGGTACAGCCCTTGATGAACAGAAAATACTTGCTGGAGAAAAAGCGTCGGCACCAGCAGCCCCAATAAAAAAAGGCTCTTTATTTGTGGGCTGGTATAAAGATGAAGAGCTAACTGTGCCATGGAACTTTGATACAGATGTGGTAACAGAGCATCTAATTTTATATGGAAAATGGACGAAAAAACCACATACTGTCGTATTTCATACAGACCCAGACATAACAACAGTTGAAGTATTAGATGGAGAGCTGCTAACAAAGCCGCTAGACCCAACTAAAGCAGGCTATACATTTTTAGGCTGGTATAAGGATGAGGAATTTAGCTCACCGTGGGATTTTGCAGTAGATAAGGTAATGGAGGATATAAGCTTATATGCAAAATGGCTGAAAAATACCTATACTGTGCAATTTCGCACAGATTTTGAATCCATCGTTAGTTATGTACGATATGGTGATAAGCTAGAAGAGCCTGTACCCTTGAGGAATATAGGGCATACATTTACAGGTTGGTATAAAGATAAAGAATTCACGGTACTGTGGAATTTTGCGGAGGATAAGGTAACAGAGGATATCATGCTATACGGACAATGGGTGAAAAATATCTATACTGTGCAATTTCAAACAAACTTTGAATTACTCACTAATAATGTGCAATATGGAGATAGGCTGGAAAAACCTATCTCTTCAGTTAAAGCAGGCTATACATTTACAGGCTGGTATAAGGATAAAGAGCTGACAATACCATGGAACTTCGAGATAGATAAAGTGACAGAGCCTCTCACTTTGTATGGAAAATGGACAGCGAATGACTATACTATCACCTTTCAAGTAAATGGAGGTACAGCTATCCCTCCTATAACAGCAATATACAACCAGCAAATAAGTAAACCAGCAGCTCCAACAAAAGCAGGACATGCATTTGTAGGCTGGTATAAGGATGCTCAATTCACAACACCATGGAATTTTAACACAGATGTAGTAACAGCCAATCTTACGTTATATGCTAAATGGTTAGCGAATAGTTCATCGGGTGGTGGGGGAAGCGGTAATCCAACTCCAACTCCAACACCAACAGAGCCAATTCCTAAAGAGCCCACACCAGCATCTGAACAGCCAGAGCCTATACCAGAAGAGCCAGCAGAGCCACAACTACCAGAGCCCACACCCCAGCCAGAGGTAGCTATTAGCTTCTCAGATATTTCTCAGGGACATCGGGCATGGACGATGATTCAGGAGATGGCAAAGAAGAGCATTATTACAGGCTATCCAAATGGCACATTCCAGCCAAATGCGCCGATTCAGCGTCAGCATGTCGCTCTTATGCTAACAAGAGCATTGAAGCTAGAACCAAAAAAAGAGGCACTAGCATTTCATGATATTCCTGAAGGTCATCGCTATTTTGAGGTAATCAATCAGGTGCAACAGGCAGGGCTGTTTGATGGTATAGATGGCAGCTTCCAGCCAACAGCTAATATGACACGTGCTCAAATGGCAAAAGTATTGGTACTGGCTTTTGATTTAACAGCTGATGAAAAAGAGGCATTTAACGATGTGCCACCAACACATTGGGCATATGATTATATTGCCATTCTCGCAGCCAATGGTATCACGATAGGTGATCAAGGTAATTTTAGACCGAATGACCCTGTGACACGTGCAGAATTTGCAACATTTTTATATAGAGCCTTAAAGCTATAACGAAAAATCTCATCCAGAGCTATTTGGATGAGATTTTTAGATACAGAAGCTTAATTTATTTCTCATCATTTTTTAATTAGACTTTGACCTCTTGCATCGTTTACGATGAAAGAAAAGAAGAAGGACTGATTCGACATGACCCATCGAATTTTAATTATAGAGGATGAAGAAAATATTGCGAGAGTGCTACAGCTTGAGCTTCAATTTGAAGGCTATGAGGCAGAAATGGCACATACAGGGACAGAAGGATTGCTGCTATACCGTGAGCAGCAGTGGGATTTAATCTTACTAGATATTATGCTGCCTGAAATGAGTGGGATTGATGTACTAAAACGTATTCGTGCAACAGAATCACAGACACCTGTTATTATGCTAACTGCTAAAAGTGAGGTAGAGGATAAGGTAAAGGGCTTGGATTTAGGAGCAAATGATTATGTAACAAAGCCTTTTGAAATTGAGGAATTACTTGCTCGTATTCGCAATGCTTTACGCTTTTCCCAAAACGCTCGTCCTAAGCAAGACGCTCTTACATTTGGCAAGCTAACTATCAATGTACAAACAAGAGAGGTGTTTTATTATAGTAAGGAAATTCAACTAACCCCTCGTGAGTATGATTTATTGCTACATTTACTAAAACATCCAAGGCAGGTGCTGACGAGGGAGCAACTACTAGAGGCTGTTTGGGGCTACGATTATTACGGAGATACAAATGTTGTGGATGTTTATATTCGTTATGTTCGTCAAAAGCTTGAGGCAGCAAATGTAACACCGCTTATTCAAACTGTTCGTGGTGTTGGGTATGTGCTAAAGGAACAAAGTCATGAAACTTAAAACAAAGATTCATCTGCTCACAACATTGCTAATGCTTGTTATTTTAATAGCAACGAATAGTGGCATTTATTTTTTATATGAGAAATTTGCCTATCAAACAGAATATCAGCAGCTCCAAGCGCGTGCAAATGAGCTAAGCTCCACATTAAGTCAACTAAATGCCGAAACAAATCTACAGCAAGTATTACGAGCCTATATGCCAACAGATGGTGCTGTTTATATTTATGAGGGAGAGCGTTTAAAAACAAAGGTTCAGGCTACACTCGAAATGCCTGATGCTCCTTCCATCACCTACACAATGCCAGCTATTTGGGTTGATGGTACAGTTGTGGCGATAACATTGCAACAATCTATGGAAGCAGTAGCAAGCACATTGGAGTTATTAAAGGTAATATTGGTCGTTGTATCCGTTATTGCAGCGATGCCAATTTTTTTAGCAAGCTTAATGCTTGGGCGACTGATTTTATTACCATTAGAGCGTTTAAATACTACAATGCGTAAAAGTGCAATGACAGGAAAATATGAAAAAATGGACATTCCAGCTAAAGGCGGTGATGAATTAACGAATATTAACCGTACCTTCAATATGATGATGGAGAAGCTTGAGCAGCACTATCAAAAACAACAAGACTTCGTATCAAATGCCTCTCATGAATTAAAGACACCCATAACGGTTATTGAAAGCTATGCAAAATTACTGCTAAGAAGAGGTTTTGACAATCGGGAGGTTGCACAGGAATCCTTACAAGCGATTGTGAATGAATCCGCTCGTATGCATGAAATGGTGCTGCAATTGTTAGAGCTAGCTAAAAATAGTGAGCATTTAGATGTTGATATTACAAGGATTGAGCTTGCACCATTTTTAAATAAAGTAGCTATACAAATGCAGCAGGCTTATCATCGAACATTTGTAGTCGATACACATATTCCAAAATTTATTGATAGTGATGAAAAAATATTAAAGCAACTACTATTTATCTTACTGGATAATGCACGGAAATATAGTGAGGATGAAGTTCGTATTTTGGCTAAGGAAACGACTGACCACGTCTATATTACGATTCAGGATTTTGGTGCTGGTATTCCAGCAGAGCATATCCCGCATTTATTTGAGCGTTTTTATCGAGTAGCAGAAGATCGTAATCGTAAGACGGGTGGCTCAGGATTGGGGCTTGCGATTGCTTATGAGCTTGCAGAGCAGCTAGGTATTACAATAGATGTAAAAAGTACACTAGGAGAAGGCTCAAGCTTTACCCTATGTATACCAAAGGAGGGACAGCAATGAAAAAATGGCTTTTGATAATTGCTGTTATTATTCTTTTGGGTGGCGGAATTATTTGGCTTATTCAATATCGTTATTTTCATAATGAACCACTGAGTGAAGCTGAGGCTGTTGGGCATATCGAAACAATTTACCATGCACAAGTAACAGATGTGGAAAAGCAAGGGGATACTTATAAAATGCTGTTGACACGAGAGCAAGTAATATACGCAGTGACGTTTGATGCCATAACACAGCAAGTAATAGATTTAAGCATGAAAGAAGCGCAACGGCCATTGTTGCTAACAGAAAATGAAATAAGGCAGCTAGTGAAAAAAGAATATAGCGATGTAGAAAGCATTATATTAACAGATAATATATATACAGTACGTGTTGAACAAGAGGACAAGCAAAAGGAATTAACAGTGGATGCCTATTCAGGTGAAATTGTAGCAGAACGAGCTATAGAACCATCTAAGCAGCCTGTAGCAGAACATATTATTTCACAACAGCAAGCCATTCAAATCGCACAGCAGCAATTAAATGGGGAAGTGGATTCGGTTGATTTTGAAGAAACAGCAGACGGTGGTTACTATTTAATCGAGATTGAAACAGAGAATGATGAAGCTACTTTTCAAATTCATGCAATCTCAGGGAAGGTTATGTCAATTACATGGGATGACGACCAATGAGCCATTCTCATGAAATTCTAATGTTTCTCTTATAGTCTTATCATCTTTGCTTGCTAAGCTAAGAATAGATAAAACAAAGGAGAGATGGACATGAAAAAAATAATTGTAATTCCAGCATTAGTGGCTACCCTTGGTATTGGAGCGGCTATTGGGTCTACAACATTATTATCAGGTAACGCAGAGGAAAAAAAGGTATTATCTATGCAGGAAATAGAGAAAAAGGCTTTAGCAGTAGTTGATGGGGCGGTAACAGATATTGAGCTTGATCGTTCTATTTATGAGGTAGAGGTGCACACTGATACAGAAGAGCATGACTTGAAATTTGATGCCTATAGTGGAGAACTATTAAAACAGAAAAAAGAGCGCCGAGATGATGATGATCACGATGACTGGGATGATCACGATACTCTCCCAGCATCTACCAAAACAATTACACAAGAGCAGGCGATTAAAGCTGCACAAACAAAAGCAAAAGGTACAGTAACAAAAATTGAGCTAGATGATGATGGTATTTATGAAATTGAATTTAGAGATGGTCAATATGAATATGATGTAGACGTGGATGCAATTACAGGAAAAATTATAGATTTTGAGCAAGATATTGACGATTAATATAGAAAGTGGGCTGTTGGGAAGGCATTTGTCTTTTCTAATAGCCCTTTGTTTTTGTTGTTATTTCACAAAAATGCCGTCATTATGAACATACCTTTCTATTTATCAAAATAATACTAGCAAGCTAGAAAAGAGTCTGCTATAATCAGTACGTTGATTGAAAACACGAACGTTTACAATTCAAAAGTTGTAGAATGCCATTAAATTCCGAAAAATCAAACTCTTTTTCATAGAAGATAAAAGATTATATCAGAAATTGGCCATTCTCATTTTTTATACAAATTCACTCATATAATAGCGAGAATAAGGCTCGCGAGTTTCTACCGATTTACCGTAAATAAATCGACTATGGGTAGCAATGTGTTTAGAGAACTTCACAGATAGCTGATGTTTTCTATTCGTTTCGACGTTTTGACGCTGAATGCTTTGCTCCACTCGTAGCTGAATGGAACTAAGTATTCAGCGTTTTTTATTAATTTGAAGGAAAGAAGGACATAACAAATTATGAAATTACTACACGACAAAATTATGCAAGAGGGTAAAGTATTATCCTCATCCGTATTAAAGGTTGATTCATTTTTAAACCACCAAATTGACCCAATGCTAATGAAGGAAATCGGTCATGAGTTTGCAAATCGTTTTTCTGATCAAGTCATTACAAAGGTTTTAACAATCGAATCTTCAGGAATTGCGCCATCTGTTATGCTTGGCTTAGAGATCGGAGCACCTGTTGTATTTGCACGTAAGCGTAAATCTTTAACATTATCAGATAATCTTTTTTCATCAAAGGTACATTCATTCACAAAAAATGAAACAAATGATATTTCAGTATCTCGTAATTTCTTAAATGAAGATGACAATGTTTTAATTATTGATGATTTCTTAGCAAATGGAGAAGCGGTAAAAGGTTTATTGGATATTGCTGCACAAGCTGGCGCTCATGTTGTTGGTGTTGGAATTGTGATTGAAAAGGGCTTCCAAGATGGTGGTAAATTATTGCGTGAGCAAGGTGTGCGTGTAGAGTCATTGGCCATTATAAATTCTCTTGAAGATGGTAAAGTGACATTCGCTACGGAGGCCCGTGCGTAATGAATACCTTTAAATCCACAACGCTAGCGATTCAACATTTGCTTGCCATGTATGCTGGCGCCATTTTAGTACCATTAATTATTGGTGGAGCGATTGGCTTTGATGCAGCGCAAATGACTTACTTAGTGGCAATTGATATTATGATGTGTGGTGTTGCAACACTGTTACAAGTTTATTCAGGGAAATTTATTGGTATTGGTTTGCCAGTAGTGCTAGGCTGTACATTTACAGCAGTGAGTCCAATTATCGCAATTGGTACAAATCCTGAGCAAGGTATTACGGATATTTATGGTTCCATAATTGCTTCAGGGGTAATTGTTATGATTATTGCAGGCTTCTTTGGAAAGCTTGTGAAATTTTTCCCACCAGTTGTAACAGGGTCAGTCGTTTCCATTATTGGTATTTCCTTATTGCCAGTAGCTTTAAATAATATGGCAGGGGGGCAAGGTGCAGAGGATTTTGCATCAGGCTCTAATATCGCCCTAGCATTTATTACATTAGTCATTATTTTAGTTGTCTATCGCTTTTCTACAGGATTTGTCCGTGCTGTTTCTATCCTTATCGGCTTAGTGGCTGGTACAATTTTAGGTGCAGTTATGGGCAAAGTTGATTTTAATCCAGTAGCAGAGGCAGACGTCTTCCATATGGTACAGCCATTCTACTTCGGTATGCCAACATTTGATGTAACAGCTATTTTAACAATGACGCTTGTAGCAATGGTATCTCTAGTGGAATCATCAGGTGTTTATTTTGCATTAAGTGATATTTGTAATAAAAAATTAGACTCTAAAGATTTAGCACGTGGCTATCGTTCAGAGGGTCTTGCTTCTGTAATTGGTGGTATTTTCAATGCCTTTCCATATACAACATTCTCACAAAACGTGGGACTTACACGTATGTCAGGTGTTAAAGATCGTAAAGTCATTTACATTACAGGTGGATTACTAGTAGCACTTGGCTTCCTACCAAAAATCGCAGCGTTAACAACAATTATTCCAACATCCGTACTAGGTGCGGCGATGCTTGCGATGTTTGGCATGGTCATTACACAAGGTATGGGCATGCTTGTACCAGTTATGAACGAATCAGCAGAAAACGCGATGATTGCAGCGATTGCAGTAAGTTTAGGTGTCGGTGTATCCGTTGTTCCTGGCATTTTTGATGCACTACCAGAAAAAGTGTCTATTTTAACATCTAACGGTATTGTTTGTGGTTCAGTCACAGCGATTATCCTAAATATTTTATTCAACATGATTGGGCCTAAGCATAAAAAAGACCCGATGCATGGGGAAGCTTAAAAAATAGAGGCTAGGACATAACTCATTTTATTGAGAAAAAGTAAAAAAATGAATGTTATTTTTGTGATTTATTAAAGTATATGCGTTCTAATAACGCAAAAAAATGTTAGACTAAACTTGGAAATGGTCTAACATTTTTCCTTTTGTCCCAGCCTCCTTCTTACCAATCATAGCAGTCTTCACAGTACCTTATCGTTTCCACTTTTTTATACACGATCTCTTAGGACCCAACATACTAAACTGATTCCTATAAGGGTGTGAAGTTAGCCAGTTTTATATATGGCCTCCTAATTGGTCCCAGAGGCTGGTCGGCTTTTCTTCACTTCTACTATAAAAAAATAGTAGCACAAACCATGGCATTGGTTTGTACTACTAATGTTAGTATGTTTCTATATGGAAGGTTTAATAGCATAACAATACCTAAAAATAAAATAGATTATTTGGAAATTTCCTCAGGTGTAGCTGTTATTTTTAGCCTCTCCAATTCAATTTTTTCAGATTCTACCTCTAATTCTTTCTGCCTCACTAAATATTCTTTTTTAATTTGATACATTTTTATAGCTCCCAGAACTCCAATAATAAAAGCAAATACAAGCATTAAAATTTGAATATTTGAGAAATACAAATAAAACACCTCGCTTTCAACTTTATACCGAATTATTTACCGACATCCAAGCTGATTCATAAATGTTGCTATAAGATTCATCTTTTTATAAGAGATCTCTATCAAAATCAAATTTAACAGTTTTTTAAGAAATGTTAAAGGAATTAGTAAATAATTTAGGTTTATATATACTATACATTTATTTGGAATTTATGTATAATAAATTAAACCCTTTATTATACTTATATGTATTATATTGGGTTAAAAACTAAAAGAGATGAATGTTCAATGAAAAAAGTTAATATTTTTATTTGTAGTTTGATATTCACTTTGATTATCTCTACAGCTTTACCAAACTTTGCACATGCTAGTGAACTAAATAGTAAAGGAGAAGCTCTAACAGAACTAATATTGTATAATTTTAACACAAAAAAATTAGAATTTGATGATAAAATCGCTCAAGAAAAGTATAATTTTACAAATGAAGAAATAAATTACTACGAATATTTAGAAACCTTAACTTCTGAAGAGGTTAATACTAAATTTTTAGAATTAGGAATAGACATGGAGAATTATGATGGTGATGTAATCTACAAAGAAGATGAAGAAGGGGAACTTACAAAATATGGTGTAGTCGCATGGCTTGTAGGAATTGGTTTTGTTTCTATTGTTGGATATTTTTTCTGGGATCGATATCTTACACATAAAGAAAAAAT